>WQVC01000064.1 GCA_009781765.1 Defluviitaleaceae bacterium
AAAATCTGATGCATTGCGGAAGTCCATATAGATAGAACCCCAAATATGGCTGGTTCTGTCTGGCAAACGGCGCAGGTAAAAATCATTATCCCGCACTTGCACAATAGGGTAATTTATAATAGTACCCTCGGACTGAATCCAGCCTACTATAGAAGGAAAGCTTTCTCGCAGTTCGTCAAAATCAAGAAGGGGGGCGAGGGGTTCGGACTCTGGCTCGGGTGTATGGTATTCTTCTATGGTGGGTTCTACGGTAGGCTCTTCGCGGACAATAGGTACGGGTACAATCGTGATTCTTGGCACAAAATCTACGGGCATAGTAGCAAAAAACTCTTCACCCTGCCTGTTTGCCCTAATCTCAAGCGCGAGAGATATGCCAAAGTATGCTGTAAAGGCAAAAGTTGCCCCTAAAATAATGCATAAAATAATCAGCTTTGTGTTTTTATTCATAGGCATTTTGCCAGAGTGATGTTGTGTGTCATAGTAGACTCCTTGTTATGAAGATGTGCGTCTCTAGTAGTATAGTATACAAAAAAGTAATCGTAAACCGAAAGGTTTCTGATTGTTAATTGTTTTGGAGAACGTCATCTATTGTTTGATTATATTTGGCTACCTGGCAGAAGTGTTTGACAAAAGCTGATTTTTCTGTTAGCGTTGTGATAATTAAATAAATCCGCTAGGGGTGCTGTGCGAAAGTGAAGCTTTCTTAAATGAGAGTGAGACTTTCTTGCGGCTGAGAATCACCCTTTGTACCTGCTCCGAGTAATGTCGGCGAAGGAAAGCGTTTAAGCTTAGGTCTTATGCCTTCTTGCGGATAAAAAATTCGAGGGAGGTTTTTTTATGTTGAATTTTGATGCAAATGGAGCGGGCGGCGGTTCAAGTGGTGCTAATAATGCCACTGAACACACAAAGCCGCAATATTTGAAGGTAGCGATGCGGGTTAGTCCTGTAAAAATGCTGGCAGTGGGTGCAATGTGTATTTCGCTGGCTTTCGCGCTTAACCAAATATCATTGTTTAGGATGCCTTTGGGCGGGTCTGTTACGCCGTTTTCGATGATGTTTATTGTGTTGGCAGGGTATTGGTTGGGGCCTGTACGGGGTATTGCGGCGGGCGTGGCTATGGGACTTTTGAACGCAAGCACGGGTTTTATTGCTTACCACCCCATGTCATTTGTTTTGGATTATGTACTTGCTTTTGGCGCATTGGGGCTTGCGGGCTTCTTTCGTAAATGGCGGTTTGGGTTGCAAATTGGCTTTGTTGTAGGTGTTTTTGGGCGGTTTTTGATGGTTTTTCTATCCGGCTTTTTGTTCTTCGGTATGTATGCGCCGGAAGGGCAACATGCGGCGGTTTATTCTGCGATTTATAACATGAGCTATATTGCGCCAGAAATGATTGCATCTTTGGTGCTTATTAGCCTGCCCGCCGTGAAGCACGCCATTGATGCGGTTACAAAAACTGTGGTATCGCCTGCGGATTACACTGTAATTCACGCCGCCAATGCAGGTTCTGTTTCTGCTAATGCGCGGCTTGTTACGGGTGCGGTAATGGGCGCGTTGGGCGGTTTTGCATTTGTTGTGGCGGGGTATATTACGCGGTTGGAAAATTTGACGATAACAATGCTTTCTACAGATGCTTTGCCGTTTGCAGACCCGCCTCGGGCGGATAGGCTTTATCGTTTGGTAGAGCGTAATACGCAACATTTGTTTACCTTGCATACTGTGGGTGTGGTGTTTTTGGCCGTTGCTGTCGCGCTTTTGCTTTCGGTTTTGAAACCGAAGGAGGAAGTAGGTAGGGCGAATAAGGAAACATGAGATTAGGGAGTGTTCCCTCTACAGAAATGGTACGATTTTTGTAGCGGGAACACTCCCCAGCATAATATCAATTTGATTTGTGTGCCTTATTAAAATTCCATAATATTTCTAAGATTTCATCAAGGCTATAATTAGTGAAATGGTGGTTAATTGTTGCTGTGCGTTCGTGTGCGGTTTCAGTGCTTGCATATCGAATCCCAACGATTTGTAATCCTTGCCGAGTAGATGAACCTTGGCCAGTAAGTTGAAAGCGAGTTGTTTCTCCAAAACTATCTATACTTTCCCACGGAATCACTTTAAAATTCAGCTGCCTTAGTGCTATCCCCTCATTTGAAATTATGGCAATTGCTCTGCCCTGTGCGAACCCAATGCCCCAATAACACAAATAGCCCCCAAAGTATATTGCAAGAAATAGCCCAATGGCTACACCAGGTACAATCTCCTCACCAAGTGTACCCTCTTCGCGAAAATACAAGACAGTCCCCAACAATACTACAAGACCTATGATGAAAAGGATTAAGTATAGAAACAGCCACGCATACTTCCACATAGTTCTCGCGGAAGAGCTACTGTTTAAAGTATGCTTTATGATAATTTTATTTTCCATGACAACATCCCATTCATATTAACCGTCAGCATCTAAATCATCCATCGGTTCTTCGCACTGTTAAATGGCCTGATATCGTGTGCTTTCATATACGACCAAATAGTAGAATGTAAGCTGTGGAGGGTGGAAATAATGACCAACTTGCAAACAGTTTAAGTTATAAAATAACGATTGCGTCTATACATTGGCGTTATAATGGCATATAATGATGTTGAGGTGATTTTTATGGTAGCAACTAAATCAAATGTGAATGTAAAAATTGACGCTACGGTAAAGGAAACAGCAGCTATGCTTTTAGACCGAATGGGGATTGACCAAACCACAGCAATAGATATGTTTTATAGACAAATTATAGCCGAGCGACGTTTGCCTTTTCAGCCCGTGGTTGCCCCTACGTTAGAAGAACAACTTACGCTTGCAATCGCAAGAAAAAATATTCCAAGAGTAAAACTAGAAGCAGATGAAAATGGCCACGCCATTGTCGATAAAGATAAACACCCAGAAGTTTACGATTGGGCGAAAAATGGCTGATGAACCCTTATAGTATTCACATTGCTTATGTTTCTTGGGGCGGCGATGGAAAACGTCGTCCTGTTTTGGTGTTGTCCTTTGACCAAAAAGAAGTAGCGGTTTTTCAGATTACATCACAATACGATAACAAAAGTGCCGTTGTTCAATCACAATATATTCCCATAGACGATTGGGTGCAAGCAGGGCTGGCGAAGCAGTCATATATAGATATTGGCAGAATCATTGACTTGCCAATATCTGTTATACAACCTTCACCCATCGGCAATCTTTCAAAAAACGATTTGCGAAAACTACTTGACGCGATAAATCAATAACGCAAAGGGCGCACTTATGTACCATTCTTGTGGTACTGTGCGTTTTTGCATATCAAATATTAACAGGGTGGGGTATATGAGAATACTGGTTTTTTCGGATTCACACGGCGACGTTGCGAGCATCACAAAAATCATGAAAAAGTTTTATCCCGACGTCGCGATGCACTTGGGCGATGGAATTGAGGATTTGCTTAACATGGCGGAAGATTTCCCACTAACAAGGTTTTTACATGTAAGAGGTGATGTTGATAATTCGGGTGACATCTATATAAAAGAACTGTTTGACAATATTTCCATATATATGACCCACCATGAATATCAATTTACAATCAAACATGACATGGATAAAATTTCAGATATTAAGAAACTTGACTCGCAAATAATTTTATACGGAAACACACATACGCCGACTTTTTTTGTTAGCAATGGGGTAACTTTTATGAATCCGGGGAGCATCAGTAATGCCCACGGGTTTCGGACATTTGGCATGATTGATATTGTTGACGATAAGTATTTTTGCGAAATAATGTTTGCTGACTTGATAAGTTAAAGACTTAAAAATGTTATATCGTTCAAAAAATTGGAAGTAAATCTGTGAAGCGTTATTTCCGCCCTTCACAGCATAAATTATAAGAATCGTGCCTGTTTTGCCGGTGATAAACGAAGGGCTTGCGGGTTTTTCCGTGATAGACAAGAAAGCGGTTGAAACAATTTCGCCCTCCGCTTCGGCGAAAATTGCGATGAATGTGCCGTCCGCAATGTGTTTGGCAAAATATTTTTCCAACGGCGGCTTGATTGCGGCGACATCCTCCGGAGATAATTCGCCGTCCTCGGATAAATAGTCGAACCGCAGGTGGATTAACGCTTCGATGTCACGCGGCGTGGCGTTTCGCAATGTAATATTTATGTTTTCCTCGCAAAGTACGCTCATTGCAATATTGTCCTTTCTCGTTCCGCAAAATTTTGCAGAAAAAAAGGACGGGCATAAAAACCCGTCCGATATGCGGTAAAAACCTTAATATCAACTTTTCGACATAAATATATCATTTTTGACACATGAATGTCAAGCAAAACGATACGCGCAATTCGCGAATTTTATAGAAATTTTTGAAAAAAGTTTGCAAGGGTGCGGAAAAAAATGCCGCCTTTGCCGGGAGCAGTTCATTATATGGTGAACGCATCATTGAAAACGAACAAGAGGCGTAAGTGTCGCGTGGTGAACGACCGGTCGCGCACCACAATGCACTTAACGCCGACGGGACGCAAATCAAGTTGATTCACTATACATGCAATTGCCGCACGTTCCCTCGAAGCCGGTTTTCCTGTGCAACAAAAAAACCCTGCATCGCAGGGTTTTTTCGCGTATCAAGATTTGCTGACTTGCGACTTCAGCTTGCTGATGTACGCATCCAACGTAGGGGCATCGCCCTCAATTTCTTTTCTCGCGGTTTCCAAAATGAAAAGGGTGTCCAGCAAGATGCTTGTTAAATTGGCTGTCTGTCATGCCGTGAACTTGCGCCATGTGAACTTCGTCGCCCGATTTTTGCACTAGGGGGCGGTTACACGTGTTTGCGCATCGTGCGACCACTCGCGCACTGAAAATCCGCTTGCATTTGTTTCAAAATCTTGGCTGAAAACAACTTCGCCGGCGGAATTTGTTATAACAACGTTGTCGAGATACCAGTGGCTGCCGGGAGCGCGGGGGTGTTCCGGTCCGATTTGAATGTTGCCGGTTGTTTGCGCGCCCGGGAAAGAGAGGGTAATTTCGTTCCAAACGCCGGGGGTGCTTTCTGCGCGGGTGCTTTCCATAGCATCAGCATCGCCTGCGGCATATACGAAGGTGTGCGGCGGGCCGGGTTCGTTCGGATTAACGCCGAACAGACCGTCTGTGAAAGCGGCCGGGTGGAATACCATCATGGTAATTGTATAGTCGTCGTTGGTAAACGGATGAGAAATTACTGCCTGACCCCAGTTTTCGCCGTGGGTGTGGCGCAGTACCTGACCTGAAGCCGCACCGCCGACATCAGCGGGGGGAGCTTCGTCGCCTGCGGGTTCGTCTTCATCGTCGCCGGGTTGGTCGTCGCCGTTACCCGGTTCGTCGATGTCGTCGATAATGTCATCGTCGCCGCCGACGGGAGGAACGTCGGTTTCTTCAGCTTCGGGAGCTTCAAAGATGTTTACTTGCGTCCATCCCCAGTTGTTGCCTGCGCCCATTGTTATAAAGTCGATACCGTACCACGGCATTTCGGAAAATTCAACAACAAGCACGCTTGCATGACGCAGAACTTCAATCGAGAGGTCGTAAACGCCTTCGTTTCTGCCATAGGTGTTCCAGTAATGTGTCCAGTTATTGCCGCCCACTTGGTCGAACCAACCGAGCGAATAGGTTGTTTCGTAGCCGAAAAGCACGTAAATAGCTTCGGCTTCGGCATCCCACACAACGTCTGCGCCCATTACGTTAGAAACGTATCTTACGGGAACGAGGGTGCTGCCGCCGATTACTACCGGAGTACCCATGTACTCGCCGCCGTAGTAGATGGCTTCGCCGATTGTTACGCTTTCGGTAACGCCGCCTCTTGTGAAGGAAGCTGTTTCGGTGTCGCCGTCCCAAGAAACTGTTGCGCCGAGAGTTTCGCCGATAAAGCGGAACGGTACCATTGTTCTCCAGTCGATGGACTGCGGGGCAACTGCGAGAGTTCCCTCAACGCCGTTAAGGAGATAGCGGGTGTTGTCGAGTTGAAGGCGGAGAATGCTTGAATCCGTAACCAAATATGCGTCGCTGAAAATTTGTGAAAGCATGTCGGCATCTGCGCCGAGAGCGATAATTGCGGGACCTTCCGTTATGATGTTCGACCATGCGCTAACGCCGTTAAGGTCAAGCTCTACGGTGTAGGGGCCTTCGTGCATGATGGGTACGAAGGTGATTTCTTGTTGCCCGGGAGCTTGCCCGGGGGCTTCTTCGTACTCTTCTTCATGTTCCTCTTCTTCGTACTCTTCATATTCTTCTTCGTATTCGTCTTCTTCATCTTCTTCATACTCGTCGTCGTCGCCTTCGGGGGCGGCTGCGCCGATAAGAGCAACATCGTAGACTACAATGCTGTACACGTTGAAGTCAACATCGGAAGAAATTTGCATATTGTTGTGTTGATGCGCAACTTGTGTCCATTCGAGAGTGAAAGTTGTTCTTGCGGCGGGGAGGTCAAAGGTTTGAGCCACGCCTGCGGGGTGATTGTCGGGGGAAATGTTTATAACGCCGGCTGCGCCTGCGGCAGATGCGTCCATCACAATTCTGTATGTCGAGCCGGTTCTGCCTTGGAAGCCTTGAATGTGGCGTTCATGTTCGCCTAATTGGAAGCCTTTTGCGCTGAACCCTCCGCGAACTTGGAGAGCGTCGCCGGAAATTTCAAGGGTTGTGCCTCTGAAATCGCCAAATGCTTCATTGTTCCATGCCATGCGTTGGATGCCGTACCCGGTAACAAATTGGCTGTCGCCCGTAAGCGCAAGACCCGCAAATGATTCTACACGATAAACTGCTGCATCGTTTGCGGAAACGATTGTTGCCGGCAATAATGCCGCCACCATTGCGATTGCAACAAATAACGCAATCAAGCGTTTTGTTGTGCTTTTTTTGCTCATACGAATCTACTCCTTTTATATTTTTTTGTACCCGCATTCATATTACAGCAGGAAAACAGAGGTTGTCAACGTATAGTGAATCAATTTGATTTGCGTACCGTCGGCGTTAAACGCATTGTGGTGAGCGACCGGTTGTTTTCGGGTGTTTTTCCCGAAAACGACAACGAGCGAACCGTTTACGATGCATAGCCGATGGGACGCTTCTTAATTTGATTCACTATACTTTTCCGAAGCGTGTGTCGAAAAAAATTTGAAGGGGCGGCGTTAGAGACGGGGAATAAAAAAAAGAGGCGATTGCCTCTCTTTTGCATTTTGAACGCCGTCGTTTCGCCGTCGGTTCTAAATTTCGTAAATCATCAAAAAGCCGTCGCGGTTGCAGAAACTCAGGGCGAAAACTCGCGTTTCGCCTGATTCGTCGAGAAAGGAAAATGCGTGTGATGCCGAGATGCATCCGGTATTTGCCCATGTAAGAAGAATCGGGGTTTCCGGCGTGAGTTCGCTGTGGGACGCCAATGTTTCGCCGATTATATATCGCCCGGCGACGGCATCCGACGGCAAAACGCTTACAAATTTAAAATCGCGAACGGCGGCTTCCGTTGTAAATAAAATGCGAATGCCGTTTGCGTCGGCGAGAAATTCGCGATATTGCACGTTTGCGTCGAGATTAAAAAATCGGTACGGCGGATACGGCGGAAAGCCCCAGTCGCGGTCAACAAAATGCACACGAACGTTTGCCGCTGTTACGCCGATGTTTTCCGTCGGAATCACGGACGCGAATTCGGAAGCATCGTCAAAAAGTGCGGCATCGAATTGCTCATAAAGCGGCGCGCCAAAGGGCGTATCGGAATGCGTTCCGACCCGCACGCCGAGCGGCTCTTCGGGCGACTCTTCGAGGGGGGCGGCATGAGTATCAGGATTCGCGGGAATCGACGGGGCGGTGATTGATGATTCATCGGTTTGACCGGTTTGAATGCCGCCGCCGCCGGCCTCAATCGGAGACGCATCGGTTCGCCCGCCGATTCCGACGCCAACCGACGATTCGTTGGCCGGGTCTGCACGGTCGCCGTCCGGTTCGCTGTCTCGGCCGGCTTGCAAAATACCGTCCGCTCCGAACGGCCGCATGGCGCGGTCGCCGAAACTGCCGGCGTTCGCCTCAAATTGCGACATATCGCGAGAAATTTCGCCGGAATCATCCGACGCATCATTAAACGAGTCGTCGAAATTGTCGTTCCAAAGGGTACCATGTTCGCGCAAGCGGTTGTGCAATTCGATTTCGTCGTCAGAAAACATCCGTCCGATGCCCGGAAAAATGTCCGCCTCCGCCGCGAAGAACATGTCGTCGGAGGCGGCTTCTGCCGCAACGGGAATTTCGTCGAAAAATTCCGCCGCGCCCAGAATCCCGTAGTCGGCTGCGCTGTCAGTTCCGGCGAAGGGATTGTTCATTACATAGGCGGCAACGAATGCGCCGATTGCCAGGCACGCCGCAAGCGAACCCCACATTGCAAGCCGCCCGCGACTTCCGCCGCGACGACCGGCGCGTGCGATTTCGCCGAAAACACGTGCGTCTACGGCTTCGAGCGCGCGTTCTTCTTCCGGCGAAAGGGGCGCGAAATCAAGCGTTGCCGCTGTTTGTTGTACGTATTCCCGAGCGATTTTTTTGAAATCATTTTCGCTCATTGCCGCACCTCCTTAGCCATTTCCGCCAATTTTTTCTTTGCTCTGTGCAAGCGCACGTTTACGTTATTTTCGGTGATATTTAAGATTTTTCCGATTTCTTTATGTGCCAAATCGTGCGCATATTTAAGCACAAACACGGCGCGTTCCGATTCGCCCAAGCGTTCAATAAGTGCGCCGGCTCGACGCGCTTCGTCCTGCGTTGCCACTGCTTCTTCCATATCAAAGGAATCCGCTTGCTCAAATTCGGAAAAATCCGTAGGCAAAACCTTGTTTCGTTTATGATAAATATTGATTGCCGTATTTTTCACAATTGTCAACAAAAACGAGATTGTTTGCGGCGCGGAAGGGTCATCTATGCGGTGAAAATTTCGATACACGCGAATAAACGCCTCGCTTACCGCGTCTTCGGCAAGCCCGTAATCCTTCAAAATATCAAAGGCTTTGCGCCACATTAAACGTTTGTACTTTTCGTACACAAATTCGAAAGTATTTTGCTCCGGCATAATTGCCCCCAAGCCTTTCATACTGTTCCCGTTGTCAGATGCGATATTTTGCTATGAATTGTAAGCGGCGCGCTCAATGTCGTTTTCGGGAAAAACACCCGAAAACAACCGGTCGCGCACCACAATTCATTTGCGCAAAATATCGCACTGTTTAAACGGAAACAGTATCATGTAATATACCTGCTTTTTTACGAAAGTATTACAGAGATTTTAACATAAAATTTTCGAACGCGCATTGAACATGTATCTGCACCGACGTCTTCTAATGCATTCTCGCGAAGCCGAAATAATTTTCATGGCAACAAAAAACGAGAGCCTGTATGTGCGGCTCTCTTTTTTTTCAGTTATTCAACTAAATGTCCCCAATCCCTTGCGCCGCGGTCACGCATGTGTTATAAAAAATTGTGCGCAAACCGGCTGTTCCGCTCGGAATGGCCCTGCAAAAACGAAAGGGGTGCTATCTATGAAAAAAATTATTGCAATATGCATCGCAACACGCAAGTCACAATACGGGAGGGCGACCATACTTTAACCCTCCCGAAAAACGGAGGTTTTGAATGGAAATTTGGAGAAATTTCACCGAAATTGCAAAGTACCGTCGCGCAAACAAGTACGATTACAATTGGGTTGCGGAAAATTGGATGGGGCCGAATCCGTTATATTTAACGGAAGAGTTATGCGAAAACATGACCCTTCGCCCCGGCATGAAGGTTTTGGATATGGGATGCGGCAAGGGTTGCTCTTCCGTGTTTCTTGCCAAAGAATTCGGCGTGACGGTTTTTGCTACCGATTTATGGATTAAACCCACCGAGAATCTGCGCCGTTTTGAAGCGGCGGGCGTTGCCGACCGGGTTTTTCCCGTTCACGCCGATGTAAATGCTCTGCCGTATGCGGAAGGTTTTTTCGATGCGGTGGTGTCCGTCAGCAGCTTGCAGTATTACGGCACATCCGACGCCTTTTTCCCCGATATTTTAAGCAAGCAGGTGAAGCCGGGCGGTGAAATCGGCGTTGTAATCAACGGCCACATCCGCGAAGACGGCGTACCGTGCGAAAACGACGGCGGCGCAAACGGTTTTCACAGCGGGAAATGGTGGCGAAATCATTGGGAAAAAACAGGCCTTGCGGAAATAACCGCCTGTTACGATTTCGAAAATCCCAAAGCCGCCGACGAAGGGCAGTTCATTACCGAAGGATTTAACGCATCAAACTACGCGCTTATTGTGATGGCGGCGAAGGTGAAAAGTGCGCAAGCGCACTTTGAACACCAATAGCAGCAGTGAGCGAAGCGAGCGTTTCCCGCTGCGCGAGGACACATGTGATTTGCCACACGTTCCCCCGAAGCCGAAACAGTTTCCTGTGCAATAAAAACGGCGTTCGCAAAAAGCCCCAAACGATTGATGTTTGGGGCTTTTTTTGATTTCGGCTAACTTATCATTTTCGACCAGTCCATGAAAAGAAACGGCATATCGTTCTCGCTTTCCCAATATTCACGAATATACCGGGCTAACGGCGCATTATCGGAAACCGACCCGGCAGTGCCGATAGTGCTGTAAAAAATACAGGCTACTTCGGCGGCGACGGCATAAAGTTTGTTTTGTGCCGCCCAAGGAGTGTTAAGGATAACATACGTCGTATGCTTTTCATGCGGCTTTCCGAGCATCTTGTAACCGTCAACAAGTGAAATCTCCCTGCCTCGGAGTTTATAATACGTATCTATGTGTTCCGTGCCCCAACAAATCTCTCTGACATTGGTGATAAGTTCGGTAACGTATACCCCGGCGATGTTTAATAATAAAAACCCCCTGCTTTCGTTGACGGATTTAATGCGGTCTTTCGGAATCGGCGTGCTGCCCCCGTATCCTTTCGCTTTATCCTCGTCAAACAAAACGGATATGTCATAAGCAAGATTGCGAATATCCTCTACACAAACAGCCGCAGGCTTACTGCGCAAGCCAATATTTTCACATTCAACGGCACTGTTAAGTGCCAACAAGTTCAAATGAAATGCGGCTTTGCGTATAGTATCCGGATTGATTTCCTCGTCCTCGAACAACGACCGCTCGACTATTTTTTGATATTTGTTTGCCATTTTTCGGGCTTCGTCCGCGACAACTGCAATCCCCCTGCCGTCACTTCCCAAAACGGCGGCCTGCTGCGCAATCATGTTCGACATCAGCCACAATCTTTCACCTGTTGTTTGCAATTTCCATAAAATTTTATTCATAACATTCTTCCTTCCCATACCCTAATGATTTTGTGAGTTGCGGGCGCAGTTTGCTTAACGCGCGCCTGTGATGAGATAAAACGGTATTCAGTTTCAGTCCGTTTGCCGTTGCAATTTCGGCAAATGAAAATTCCCCGTAATATCGCTGAGTTATAACGATTCTCTCGATGTCACGTAAAATTTTCAGCGATTCAAGTACGGCGTCGGCATTTTCAGCTTGTATGATTTCGGCAGCAATGTCCGTTTCATCAATGAGGTCTGTTTCCCCCGCATCCAAGTATACCTGCCGAAAATCCGCTGTTTGTGCCATGAATCTTCTGTATGCCGAGCGAATACATGCCACGGACAGATAGCCGTAATTTTCTTTTTCCGGGTGATAGCTTTTACCGGAACGAAACCTAACGTACACATCGTTCACGATGTCATCCGCCAAAGATGCCACATTAGGATACCCTGCAAACTTTTTTCGAATAATCCGCAGGAGCGCGTTATGCAGCTCTCTGTCCATCGCGTCACCTCCTGTTGCGTTTTGTTTGAAAGACCTTTCACTTGTATAAAGGCAACAGCGTGATATTTTATTGCAAAAAAAATTGGGTAGCCAAAAGCTGCCCAATTTTTTTCATTGCTCGAAACCAAAAAAATCAACCGCGCCAAGCAGAATCGCGCCGGAAGGCCGCATCCGGGTTTCCGCGCTTCTGTTTGGCGTGGTTTTTTTGATGCGCTATAGCGAACGCCGTTGAGAACCGTGAAGGCGAGTCGGGAAATCGCGGGCTTCAGCGCGTTTTCCGACGAAGCCTGAACGGGCTTCTCAAGTGCGTTCGCGCTACTCTACTTCACAACAAAATTAACAATCTTCCCCGGTACATAAATTTCTTTTACGACACTAACTTCCGCAAGTTTACCCGCCAAAGCCTCTCTCGCGAGCGCGAGCACGGCATCTTTGTCCGCATTTTTGGGAATTTGAATATTTCCGCGCAGTTTGCCGTTCATTTGCATTGCAATTTCAATCGTATCCGCAATCAGCTTCGCGGGGTCGTGAATCGGCCATTTTTGCGCATAAA
This sequence comes from Defluviitaleaceae bacterium, assembly GCA_009781765.1. GTDB lineage: Bacteria > Bacillota > Clostridia > Lachnospirales > WQUN01 > WQVC01. The sequence continues at coordinate 12,363 of WQVC01000064.1, forward strand.
CGGTTTCGTTGTTGCCGAGCCGCTCCCAAATTTCTTCCGCCATATGCGGCGCGAAAGGCGAAAGCAGAATCGCCAACGTTTCCAACGTCGCTTTGTCTGCGCCGCCGAGGGTTTTCACCAACGCCTGCAAGCTGTTCGTGTGTTCCATGAACCCGCTGATTACCGTGTTAAGCGACAAATTTTCGAGCCGCACGGTGATGTCGTGAATCAGCCGATGGCGCAAACGAACAAGCTCGGGCGTTTCGGCAATGATTTCGCTTTCGTCGGCAAGCCGCCACACTTTATTTAAGAAGCGATGCACACCTTCAATTCCGCTGTCGTCCCACTCGGCATCGAGTTCGGGCGGGCCGATAAAAAGCTCGTACATGCGCAACGCATCGCAACCGTATTTGGGCAGAAGCTCGTCGGGCGAAATGCCGTTCCCGAAGGATTTCGCCATTTTCTTGCCGTTACGGTTAATCATGCCCTGATTAAACAGCTTCGTGAACGGCTCTTGGAAATCCACAACCCCGATGTCGTACAAAAATTTCGTGTAAAAACGCGCGTATAATAAATGAAGCACCGCATGTTCAACGCCGCCCACGTAATAGTCAACCGGCAGCCATTTTTTCAACGCCTCCGGCCCGGCAAGAGCGTCCGCGTTATTAACATCGGCGTAGCGCAAAAAATACCACGACGAACCCGCCCATTGCGGCATTGTGTTGGTTTCGCGTTTTGCCGGCGCGGAACATTTCGGGCAGACGGTGTTCACCCATTCATGCACCAACGCAAGCGGCGATTCTCCGGTATCGGTGGGTTGATACGACTCGATTTCCGGCAGCATAACCGGCAAATCTTTGTCGGGAACAAGAACCGGCCCGCAATCCGCGCAATGAATTATCGGAATAGGCTCGCCCCAATAACGTTGGCGCGAAAAAACCCAGTCGCGCAGCTTGTAATTTATCGTTTCGCGAGCAACGCCCCGCGCTTCGAGAGCCGCTGTAATTGCGCGCGCGCCGGCTTTGATGTCAAGCCCGTTATATTCGCCGGAATTAACCAACACGCCCTCGCCGACGTAGGGAAGATTCCCGCCGGTTGCCTCGCCTGTGGGCGAAATTACTTCGACAATCGGCAGGTCGAATTTTTTCGCGAACTCAAAATCGCGTTCGTCGTGAGCCGGAACGCACATGATTGCGCCGGTTCCGTAATCCGCCAGAACGTAGTCGGCAACCCAAATCGGCATATCCGCACGACCGGTTATGGGATTTTCGGCATACGCCCCGGTGAAAACGCCGGTTTTTTCGCGGTCGGCCATGCGGTCAACATTTGAGCGCGACGCGGCCTGCTTTACATACGCATCAACGGCGGCTTCTTGCTCGGGCGTTGTGATTTCGGAAACAAGCGCGTGTTCCGGCGCGAGAACCATAAACGTCGCACCGAAAAGAGTGTCGGCGCGGGTTGTGAAGGCTACGATGGTGTTTTTGCCCGACGACGTGTTCCCGGTGTCAAAAAGAATTTCTGAGCCGTAGCTTTTTCCGACCCAATCCGCCTGCATTTTTTTTACCTTTTCAGGCCAATCGAGTCCGGTTAAATCGTCGAGCAGACGGTCGGCATAGGCGGTAATTTTAAGCATCCATTGACGCAGATTCTTTTTCGCCGCCTCGCCGCGACAACGCTCGCAAACTCCGCCGACGGCTTCTTCGTTCGCCAAAACAACTTTACACGCGGGACACCAGTTGAGCGGCATTTCTTTTTCATAGGCAAGTCCGCGCTCGAACATGCGGGCGAAAATCCACTGCGTCCACTTGTAATATGCGGGGTCGGTGGTGTCGATTTCGTAATTCCAGTCGTAAATCGTACTCATTTCGTCGAGTTGACGCTTCATTGCTGCGACGTTTTCTTCCGTCGAAATTTTCGGATGAATACCTTTTTTAATGGCGTTATTTTCCGCCGGCAACCCGAAAGCATCCCATCCCATCGGATGAAGCACATGATAACCCTGCAAAATTTTATGCCGCGAAAGAACATCGCTTAAAACATATCCGCGCCAATGCCCCACATGCAGCCCCGACCCCGACGGATACGGAAACATATCAAGGCAATAAAATTCGGGTCGCCCTTCCGAGTTTTTTTGAATCGGATTTTCAGCCCATTTTTTTCGCCATTTTTTTTCAACAGTCCGGAAATCATATTTTGTCATTTAAATCGCGCCCCTTTTGTTATTGCGGTTTGCCGAAACGTGCGGAAAATTTTCGCACCGAAGAGCAAACCGCTGTATTTTCCCGCCATTCTATGATTACGCGCCGGAGCTGTCAACAAAGACGCACGTTTGCAACACTTCCCGGCGAATTTTGAGGTCGTGCAAAATCAATCGGCAGACTCCGGAGGGTGCGCAAAAAAAATCGCAACGGAGCGAGTCTGTTGTAAAAAATATTTCCGCGACTTGCGGAGAGTATTGAAAAATATAGTGAATCAAGTTAGGACGCGTCTCGTCGGCTATGCATCGTAAGCGGTTCGCTCGATGTGTTTTTCTGCGAAAAACACCGGTCGCTCACCACAATGCATGTAACGCCGACGGGACGCAAATCAAATTGATTCACTATAGATTGAGCTGTGCCTGCATCGCAGGAAAATGACGGATTCAGGTCATTTTCCGAGATGCGGCATATGCGAAATCGTAATTTTTCAATACTCTCTTGCGCCGCCCCGAAAAATATGCTATATTGTTTTCGCGCGTGTTGTTGCCTGCTTTTTTCGGGCGGTTTAATCGTGCAAATTGGGGATATGGCGCAGTTGGGAGCGCGCGTGAATGGCATTCACGAGGTCAGGGGTTCGACCCCCCTTATCTCCACTACTCAGACATCATGGCGTTTTGCCATGGTGTCTTTTACGATACGGGCAAAAAGGTCAAGCCGCCGGCAATCAAAATTTGCGGGAAGGCGCGGCTTGCTTCAATCAACTTCAATCAATCGAAAGCGCAACGCATTGCCGTTTGTTCCGCCGGAAGGAGAGTCAAAAATGAAAAAAGCACCGGTATCAAAGGTCGCGATTGCGGCGTTAATTGTGTGCTTTCTTGCGGGGCTACTTTTTATTGTGCTGATTGCGGCGTTTTCGCATATTCAATATCGCGGTTCGGCCGTCAACCGGGCGTGGGATATTCAATACGCGCACGAAAGCGTTGACGCTTTGCGCGAATTGGAAATCGAAATCATGTCGCTTCGTCGTGCGACTGCGGCAAGTGCGGGGTACGCATCCGTGCGGGATGCGCAGGAATTGTCGGCGGCTCTTGATTCCCGGGATGCGCAACGTGCGCATTTGAATGCGTTGAATGCGTTGGCATTGTACGAAGACCTTGTGAATCACAATCCCCTGCTTTGCGACGCAATTCGCAGCGAACGGTCAGCATTGGCGAGAGATGTTCGCGATTGGTTGAACGACTATGCAGGGACGTTACATATTGTGCAAGTCCGCGCCCTCTCCGGCGACACTGACGGGGCGCGGGACGCCGCATTACAAGCCGACGCAATCGCGCGGTCGCTTAATTCCCATGTAACCCGAATGCGCGACTCGGCGCAGGCGGAAATGTGGCAAATGCAAAATGATTCGCAAGCGGCTGCGCATCGTTTTGTGCTTTCACATATTGCGATTACGGCAATTGCAATTGTTGCGCTAACATTGCTGACGGCGGGGCTTCTTGTTGCGGTGATTATTGTGCGTCCGCGTATTTCTGCCTGACGGCTTCGCGGTTGCCGCACATTCCATTCGAAGCCGGAGTCGTTTCCTGTGCAAACAAAAAACCGGCAATCGTGATGATTGCCGTTTTTTTCACTTTTGCGGAGGCAGGATTTGAACCTACGACCTTTGGGTTATGAGCCATATGGCTAACGAATCGCTGTGTCCATTCATTGCCGACAAGCCCTTATTTATCGCACTTTTTCGTGCCTGCATATTCACGCAAGCACAAATTTTCCATATAAAACTGTTTGGGTTGGTATATGGGTTGGTATACTAAATTTGCTCCGACTATCTTTTTGAAAAACAACAAAGTTTTTCCTTCTTTAGCACAAGCAGCCCTATATAAGGCGGCTTTGTTCAAAGGCGTTGTTCAACACGATAATAGTTTGCCGCGCCTTTATCATGCGTCCGCGCATCATAACAATCATCGCCGCTAATGAAGCTGGCACAAGAAAAAGCCTTGTAATTCCTTTGTCTTTTCTTGTGGTGGCGTTTTTGAACTAAGACAGAAAAATCAATTTTTGCGAACGGTGTCAGTAAAATCAGACCAGTCCTCGACTTTGAATGCTCTAATGTCCCTAACCGATTTTACAAACCAATCTATTTTTTTCAGCGTATCTATGGCATTAAAAACATTCACCAACGTGTTGCTTGTAGCGTTACTCATGTACAAACTGCCTTGAGTCCACTCAAACCCGTGTTCCAAAAGTTCACGCTTAATTTCATCATATGCGCCATTATACGGCTCACCGTATGATTTCTTTAAATCATCAATTTTCAAGTCGAAAGCTATTGCATACATAGCAACATCTCCTTTCCATGAATAGTATACACCACATCATTGAATTTGAGCAAGAATGCTGTAATCCAATCAATTCATACGGTGCGAAGCCACGGCGGCACAGCCCACTCGATGCCGAGGACAACAGCAAGCACAAACCATACGACAATCAGAACACAGCAGATTTGACCTCCCCAAAGTAACCACTTCTGAAGCTCGTCAATCGATAAAGTAAACTCGCGGAATTTCTCTATTTTGCGCATATTGCGTTCGCCGATTTTTTCCATCTCGACAGATGCTTCCCGCAATGCTTTCGTTTGTCGTTTGATTTCAGACTGAACAGCTTTTTGAATATCACCTTTCAAGTCCGTGGTCACGACGCTTTTTAATTGGGCGATTAGCTTCTCGTTGCTGTCGTTCAAGAGCTGAACGCTGTTCAGCAGCTTGTCGTGCTGCTTCTGCTGCCGCTCGCTCTGATGCGCGTTGTGTCGCTTCTGCATCTCTGCGTCCTGCCGGAGTAAGTTCTCGCAGTGCTTGACTGAATTTTGTATCGCCGCCGCCGATTCGTTCCATGCTACCAATGCTTGCAACGCCGCTGTCAGCTCCGGGCTTGCATCCGTGGCTATTTTCGTCACCTCTTGTTGTGCTTCTTGCCGCAATCTGTCTGCTAATGCCACCTTGAATGCCCTCCTTCGTGTAAGAATCGCCAAGGCGATACCCGCGAATTTTTTTTGTGTTCGGATGCGTAAACGAAATATATTTGCCTGTGTCCTTAACCGTGATGCCGTAATCGCCGAGTATTTGCTTGAAATTATCGTAACTGTCGGATTTCGTCGCGGCACGGTCAATTGCTTGACGGATTTCGTCCTTCCAACTACCGCGCCCGGATTCGACAATTTGCTGTTCTGCATGTGTGAACCGCACAGCCGCCGGCTCGTTTGGCACAGACAAACCCTGCGCCACGCATACTTCGTCGTTGGCGAGGCGAACGCGCTTAATACCCTCTTTGCCGTGGCAGTGAAATTTTCTTCCCGTGTCGGGATGTACGGAATTTATGACAAGGTGATTGTGAACGTGGTCTTTGTCCACATGGGTATATATCGCGACTTCGTAACCTTCGGCAACTTTTTCAGCTAACCGTCTGCCTAATTCATTCGCCTGTTCGGGCGTGACTTCGCCCGGAGGAAATGACTGTATGACGACGTGCGCCTGTATGCCGTTGTTTTTCTTCCAAAGTTGGCGCGTTGCGGAAAATTGCTCTTTTGCCATATTTGGCTCACAGTTTACGCCGCTTTTCACAACGGCGCGGTCGCGTTCCCCTGTTTTTTTATCCTTCTCGCAGTAGTCGATGGATGCGCCGGCGGATTTTGAGTTGGCTAGGGCGTGTCGACAATAATTAAATGGTATAATGTGAAAAATCAGAGAAGAGGTTTTTCCCATGAACGAATCTTGTCATCGGCATGATATATCGAATGAATTGTGGAGTTTGATTGAGCC
>WQVC01000065.1 GCA_009781765.1 Defluviitaleaceae bacterium
CGGGAAATCGCGGGCTTCTGCGCGTTTTCCGACGAAACCTGAACGGATTTCTCAAGTGCGTTCGCTACAAAAGTGCGAGTGGTTGGGGGTGAAACAAGAGCGTTTTTGTCTTGTTTCACTATATAACGCGGCATAATCCGCACGGCTTGTACATATTTATGAAACAAGAGAAAAATTTCAACCGCGAAGAAGAAATTCTGCACCGCAACACGCCCCGGGAAAACGCGCATTGCGCGTTTTCCGGTAAATTCTTTGGAGAGGGGGTGCAGGGCTTTTTTGCAAAAAAAGGTTCTCCCCCTGCGACTCTCCCCCCGCGAACTAAAAAAAAGGAAAAGGAGCATACACATGCCGGTATTTTTTATCTATCTGCGCCATATAACGTATTATCTGATGTTTGCGACGGTGGTGGGAATGTTTGCGCCGCCGGGCAAGTATCGCAAAATGATTTCGCTTGTACTGGGGCTTGTACTGATTTTGCTGCTTGTTCGGCCGCTTGTGTCGGTGCTTTCGGAGGAAGTGCCGGTTACGGATTGGTTCGGCGCGGCAAGGCTCGAAGGGGCGAATAACGATGCATTTTATGCCGCATGGTGGGATGAGCATTTTGCGTCGGCGTTTCAAACGCAATTGGAGATGCAGCTTTCGCGGCTTCTCAGCGCGAATAATTTTACAATGCATTCGGCGCAGTTTGAGTATTCCGAATGCTTCGGCGCGATTACCGGCGTGAGAGTTTCAGTCGCGCGAGCGCGGAATCAAAACGAAAGCGTTCCGTTTATTCGCATCCAACCGCCGCAAATTTCGCCCGTTCAAATCGGACCGGCTCCCGAGCCGCCGTCCTGCCCCGATTCCGACGCCGTAAAAACTTTAATATCGCAATTCTATAACCTGCCCGCGTCGCATATACATGTAGAAATACTTTAAACATCTTGCACGGATTCAAAATTAAGATGTTCACGAACGAGAGGTGAGGCGAACATGGATAGGTCGTTAATTTTCAAAAAGCTCGCGGAAAACAAGTTTTTTGCATTTTGCTTGTTGGCACTTGTTGCGGCGGGCGCGGCGATTTTGGTTTTGGGCAACCGCGCACCCGAGCCGGAGGAATTTTTAAAGTTCGGCGAGGTGTTTTTTGAAAACGAGCCGGAAGATGCAGAAAACTTTTCTCGCGAGCAGGAACTGGAACGGCGGCTCGAAGAATTTTTTTCGCTGGTGGAGGGCGCGGGACGAGTGCGGGTAATGGTCAGCCCGATGGTTGGGCGCGAAACGGTTTTTGCCGTTGACACAACCGCAAGCGGCTCGCAAACAACCGAGCAGGATTCGCAAGGCGGCACGCGAGATTCTCGTACGTATCAATCAAGCGAGCAAATTGTGCGGTTGCCTAACCGCCAAGGGCAAGATGTTCCGCTTGTTTTGCGCGAAACAGAACCTCGCGTCGAAGGAATAGTAATCATCGCCGAAGGAGGTGACAGCCCGTTCGTGCGGGATGCACTTACCCGCGCAGCCCGCGCTGTGTTAGGGCTTGAAGCACATACAATTCAAATACTAAAAATGGAGGGATAGTATGAATTTTTTTAACAATTTTTTTAAATCGAAAGGAAGAGGCAACATGTTTGTTTTTAAGAGGAACCAGGTAATTATCACCGCGCTTGTAGTAATGGTTGCCGTGGCGGGTTATCTGACATGGACGGATTCGCGCGCAGATTCTCTTGCAACCGGTTATGTTTTGACGGATTCCGGCGAAATCGCGGCACTTATTCCCGACCCCGGCGTGCTTACAAGCCTTTTCCCCGACGACTACACGGGCTTAATCGGAGCACCGTGGGAAACCACCCACGACCCCGCAATTGCGGTATCCGGCGATGATTTTTTCAGCCTTTCGGGTTTTGACTTCAGCGACATCGCAACGCTTCCCACAAACGAAGAGCAGCTCACCGAAGCCGGCGAAGCAATTTTCGTAAACCAAAGCCGCGATTCGTTGTTCGTGCAAAATCGTCTTACGCGCGAGCAGGCTCGCAGCAGCGAACGCGCAATTTTAAACGAGCTGATTAACAACTCAAATATTTCCGACGCCCAACGCAACGAAGCCACCGACGCAATGATGGAAATTCAACGCCGCATAGAGCGCGAAGCCGCCACCGAAGCCTTAATCGAGGCGCGAGGATTCACCGAAGCATATGTACGCATTTCCGACGCCTCCGTTGACGTCATCGTATCGAAGGAAGCCCTTACCGACGCCGAACTCGCCCAAATAGTAGATATCGTGAATCGCAAAACCGGCATGGAAGCAACGCAAATTAACGTAAGCCCCATGCGTCGAGGTTAGCTGTTGACGAATCGCACCTGCTTTGCTAAAATACCCGATGCGGTTTCCTAACTAAAATCTTCGGAAATTTTCGGAAATTTTCGGAAATCTGCGGGCCCTTAGCTCAGTCGGTTAGAGCGGCCGGCTCATAACCGGTAGGTCCCGGGTTCAAGTCCCTGAGGGCCCAGAAATAACCCCGTAATCATACGATTGCGGGGTTATTTTTTTGTGATACCGACGCACCGATTGGTCCCCCGACGTCGGAGAGAAGGAAAATTGTCTCGGATTGAAAGCGCGAGCTTTCTGCTGTATAATTGCGCGGGAGGGATAGACATGAAAAAAATATTTGCATTTACAATCGCACTGGTGCTTTTAATGTTTCCGGTAACTGCGTTCGCGCAAGGGCGCATAACGGTTACCGGCGCACCGCACTTCGAAGAATGGAGCTTCAGCGGCAACCGGGAAACCGGAAATTATCGCGTATGGGCTAACTACCAGTTTTATTTCGAAGCGGAAAACGTACCGAGGAATTATTGTTGGTTTAACGCATGGCTTCAAAGCGCGACGGTTATCGGCGCATCGGCGAACACTCTCGGGTTGCGCGAGCACGAAACAAGAGCGTGGTTTGAATACACCGATTCCGGACAGCGCGTTTTGGGGGCTTACATCGAAATTTACCCCGTACGTGAGTCGTGGTTCAGCACTATGGCGAACACGACCCACAGCATAGCCGTAGAACTCGGCTGTATGTGTTGCAGTTTCTCGCCGGAAATTACGATTCCCGTTCGCATTCCTTCGCGCGCCGGTATGCAGGCGACCCCGAGGGTTGGCGTCGGCGAGCAAAATAATCTTCCGAATTCGGTTATACCGTGGGTGGATGCTTTCTTCTTGCTTTCAACCTGGGGAGTGGACGCCGGGCAATATTATCCCGGGGTGTATTCATTGTATCGGCGGGCCGGAGAATGGCACTGGGGCGACGCGCCTTCCGGCATGACGTTTCACGGGGTCGGCATTGAAAGCGACGGCACCGGAAGCCTTGAAATGTCATTCGGGGGGACACCTCGCGGTATGCACAGTTTGGCGGTGAGATACCTGATTCCTGCGGACGCCCCGAACACCCGCATTTTTGTGGACGACGGCACTTTTTCCCTTTTCGTCAGAAGCCCCGAAACTTCAACGCCGCCCTCAACGCCCCTCTACCTGCTTCGCAGACAACGCGCAATACAAGTTGCCGGAACGCTTTCGGCGCGTTTGAGTCCGGTGCGCGTACCCGGGTATATTCCGCCCGTTGCGACCGATGACGAATCGCCTGATATGTACGATTATTGCGACGACTGCTTCTGCGACGATTATGATTATTGCGACAACTACGACTGTTCTTGCGATGATGATTGGGACGACGATTGGGATATTTGGGATGATTGGGACGACGATTTTTGCGATTGCGTCTACGACTGCGATGATTGTTTCGATGCCGACTGCTGTTGCGACGAGCATGACGATTACGACCCGGCGGCGCATGTTGTTTTCTACATGGAAAGCGACGTAATTTATTGCTTGCTTACGGGCGAAGAAATTATCATGGACGTTGCGCCGTTTGTTACGGACGGGCGCACGTTGCTGCCTGTGCGTTTTATGGCTTACGCGCTCGGCGCGGATATCGACTGGGACGACGACACACAAGAAGTCACTTTAACCGTAAACGGCGACGCACTTACCTTTGCAATCGGCGAGGCCGCACCGGGCATGGACGTTCCCGCGCAAATTATCGACGCCCGCACAATGGTTCCTTTGCGGTTTATCGGCGAATTTTTCGGCGCGGAAGTAATTTGGTGCGATTCCACCGAAAGCGTTGAAATTATACTGCAATAACTGCGAATCAAGAGTTCAAAACAACACCTCGCCGAAAATGCCTTGTGGCGAGCGACCGGTCTTTTTTCGGATGCTTTTTCCGAAAAAAAGACATTGAGCGAGCCGCTTACAAGGCATAGGCGAGGGGTTGTTTCCCACCCTTGATTCGCGTCGTTAGTGATGCGAAATCCACGCAAGCGGCCTCCGAAAACTCAAATCGGGTTTTCGGAGGTCGCTTTTATAATTCGCGGCAAATCGGCGTAATCGTTAAAAATTTTTACATCGGCAAAGCCCGCTTCGCGAACCAAATCCGCGACGGCGGGCGGACCGATTTCCAAAAACAATTCGCCGCCCGGTTTCAGCGCGTTTTTCGCTTGCGGCACAAGACGACGATAAATTTCAAGCCCGTCCGCGCCGCCTTCAAGCGCGAGATGCGGCTCGAAATCGCGAACATTCGGGGCAAGTGTCGCCATTTCGGCGTCGGTAATGTACGGCGGATTCGACACAATTATATCGAACCTTTCGTCATCCTCGTACGAAATTTTTTCAAGCAAATCCGACTCAATAAATTTTACACGCGAGGAAAGCCCCAACTTTTCCGCGTTTTTTTTTGCAAGCGCAAGCGCGTCGGGGGAGATGTCGATGGCGGTAATCTCCGCGCGGTCGCCCAGTGAAAACGCAAGCGCAAGCGCGATACACCCGCTTCCGGTGCAAATGTCAAGAATTTTGACAGGCTTCTCGGGGGAAAACTTTTTTTCAAAAAAATTTTCCCCTGAACCCCCTTTCAAAAAATTTTTCTCGAAAAACCGTGCTTCGCACGATTTTTCGGTGGAGCAGGGTACACTTTCCGACTTCGCCGAGGGTGAACCGTGAAACGCGCAAATCGCGTTTCCGGCAGTATGCGAAACATTATCCGGCTTCGAGGGAATGTGTTGCCGCTTACATCTGTCCCCGGTGTTCATTGCGGGCTTGGCCCGCCGGGGGTGCGGGGGAAACGCCCCCGCAAGTACATATTCAACAAGCAATTCCGTTTCCGGGCGCGGAATCAGCGCGCGCGAGTCGGTGAAAAATTCGAGTCCGAAAAAATCCCACACGCCGATTATATATTGAAGCGGCTCGCCGGCTTCGCGTCGCGTTATGAACGAAAAAAATTTTTCCCGTTCGGCGGTCGAGAGCATTTTTTCGCCGTGCAGAAAAATTTCGCTCGCGCCGCAACCGATAATATGCGACAAAAAAAGGGAGGCATCGCGCCGCCCTGTTTTTGTCGCGCCTATGCGCAATGCGTCGTAAACGGTCATGCCTTGCGCCGCCGTGCAACGCGCCGCGCCATCGTCGTGCGACTCCTGATGCAACGCGCCCTGCCGCGTGCGCGTGAGCGAGCGGGAAGCGGCAACGCCTTCGCGGGGAGTGTGTCTTGAGCGATTGCGCGTTTTAACGCTGTTACGGCTACTTCGATTTGTTTTTCATCCGGCTCGGCCGTTGTCATACGCTGAATCAGCATACCCGGAAAAATAATTGCCCGAACAAGAAAATTATCGCGCGACCCCGCCCATTTCACGGAAATTTCGTAAGAAATCCCGGCAACGAGAGGCAGCAGAAGAATCCGCGCCGCAAAGCCGAACCACATGTTCCAGTCGGGAAAAACGGTTCGCAACGCGGTGAACAAAACCATCGAAACAACCATAACAACAAGCATAAAACTTGTGCCGCAGCGTTTATGCAGGCGGGGGCAAGCCGCAACATTGGCGACCGTAAGCGGCAGATTTTGCTCGTGGCAACTGATGGCCTTGTGTTCCGCGCCGTGGTATTGAAAAACGCGCTGAATGTCGTTCATGCGCGACACAACGGTTATGTACCCGACAAAAATTAAAATGCGAATCAGCCCTTCGATTATGCCGATAAACGGCGAAAGAATCGGCACGAATCGTTGAATCACGTCGCCGATAAACGACGGCAACAAAAAAAACAGCCCTACGGCAAGAAAAATTGCGACCGCCATTGCGGCCCACTTCATAACGTCATATATTTTATCGCCGAATTTATCGAATAAAAATTTTTCGAAGCGCGAAGGGGGTTCTTCCTCCTGAATGCCTTCGAAAGCAACGTCGGCGGATTGCGAAAGCGACGCAAACCCGAGCGACATCGAGCTGATGAGAGCGTAAACTCCGCGAATAAGCGGCCACTTCAACACAGGATGACGCTGCGCCGTATTCGAAAGAGGCTTTTCGATGACGGCAATGCCGCCGTCGGCGCGGCGCACAGCCATCGCGTAGGCGGTTCGCCCGCGCATCATAACGCCTTCCATAACGGCCTGACCGCCGTAGGGCATCGCTTCTTCTTTTTTGTTCGCCACTAAATCACCGCCTTTACAAGTCCGATTGTGCTGACCAACGCCGTAAACCCGGATATAATCGCCAACACAATCAGCAAAGCGTATCCGGTTGTGTCATCTTGGTGCGCCGGCGCGATTTCGTCGGATTCACCGGATTCGTATGCTTCAATATACTCGGCAACTTCGCCGGCTTCATCGTCAATTTCCGCAGGCACGGGGGCTTCGACAGCCGGGATTTCAGCCGGTTCGCCATGCGCGATTTCGGATTCCTCGGATTCATCGGACTCATCGAATTCATTTGTGGCTGAAATTTCAGATTCACCCGGTGCGTAGGGGGCAATTGCACTTTCTTCAATTTCATCGGCTTCATCGGCGTGTTCGACCTGTTCCTCGGGAGCGGTTGCAGTTTCTTCAGTATCCGTTTCGCTCTCGACTTCGTCAACATGCGCATCCGCTTCGAAGTCGCCGTTTTCCCCGAAAGCCGGTTCGGTATCCGGCGCGGTGTCCGATTCGGAGGCTTCCGCCGTCGCAGAAGGCGCGAGGGCAGGGGGCGTCCGTGCGGGCGCCGGCGTGATTATCGTGGGGGGCGGCGGCATGATTATCGGGGGGTGCGTGGGCATCGGCATCGGCGGAAACGTGGGCATCGGGGGGAATGTCGGAAACGGGAACGGCGTCGGTTCGGGCGATTCTTCCTCTTCCGCGTCGCGGGCGTTTGCCGCGTAAGCAAACCGCCGCGCGAACTCGTCGGCGTCACGAATCTGCTCGATGCTTACGGGGTGAATCGGTATTCCCGTGTCGCGAAGCGCGTCAAAAGACGCCGCGTATTCCGGCGCTACGAAAAAAACGATGGGGTTTTGTAAATTTGCGACGATTTCCGGCTCAAGGCCGGAAAACTCCGAAATGTTGCGTTGAAATTCCGGCCAACCTGACGGAAGATAAATAATTTCGCCGGAAAGCCCCGCAATTCCCACACGAACCCCGTCCGCTTCAAGCCCGCCGACGAAATTCGCAATCGCGTCGAGGGCGTCGCGAGCTTCGTCGGCGGAAGCGGTTTCGGTTGTGTCGATAAGAAAAAGAACGTCGAGAGGCTCAGGTTCGCGTTCAATGGCGAAAGCGGAAAACGCAAAAAAAACCGCAGCAAAAGCCATGGTCACAAAACATGCGAAAAACTTATTCGCCTTCAATTAAAGCTCTTTCTTTTTGGCTGAGCGAAACAGGCTCGTTGCGCTCGCCGGTGATGATGTAGCGACCGGAAACCTGCGCTCCTTCGTCAATTACAATTGAGCGAGCCTGAACATCGCCGTAAACCTTGGCGGTTGAGGCAAAATGCAGGCGCGTATCGCAGGCAATATTGCCGTTTACCTCGCCGGCTACAAGAAAATACGCGGCGCGAATGTCGCCGGTAACGTGCCCCGAATCGCCCAATACAAGTGAGCTGTCGATTTCGAGGTTGCCCTTGAAAATGCCGTCGATACGAACGGATTCGGTGCCTTTCATGCGGGCGGCTTCGATATAAACGCCCTTTCCGATTACTGTATCGGGATAGTCAAGCTCGTTTTTTTGCGCAGATTTTTTGAAAAGTCCCATGGCAATCTTCCTTTCCTTGTAAGCACTATAACACAGATTTAATAAAATTGTAACAATTTTGTTGTCGTATGCAGGAAATTGATTTAGTTTTCGGGGTGAAGCCCCGTAAAGCATTCAAAAATCCTACTTGACAATTGCGTATTAACATATATAATACACGCGAAGGGAGGAAGGACTTTGTTTAAAATTGACATGAAAAACCGCAAACCGATTTACGAGCAAATTATCGACAACTTTACACGCCTGATAATTTCCGGGCAGCTCGGCGAAAACGACAGAGTGCCGTCGGTGCGGGATATGGCGCGAGAACTCAGCGTAAACCCGAACACAGTTCAAAAAGCGTATCGTGAGCTTGAAGTGCGAAAATATTTCTATACGGTGGTGGGGCAGGGGAGTTTTATTTCTTCGCCGCCGGAGGAAGCATCGGAAATTGCCGCGCTTTTTGAAAAATTGCAAAATATTGTTCGCGAGCTTGTTTTTCGCGGCAAAAATATCGACGAAATAATCGGTTTCATCGAAACTGCGGAGGGACAAAATGATAAAAATTAAAAATCTCAGCAAAAATTTCGGCGATTTTTCCGCGCTGAATAATTTTTGCATGAACGTCGAAAAGGGAAGCATTTACGGTTTGGTGGGCGTAAACGGCGCGGGAAAAACCACGGTAATAAAGCATCTTGCGGGGGTGCTTAAAGGCGACGCCGGCGACGTATCGGTCAACGGCGCGGATGTTTACGATAACGCCGAAATAAAATCGCAAATCGGCTACGTAAGCGACGATTTATATTTTTTTCCGCAATACACATTAAAAGCGTTGGCGGTATTTTATTCGCGATTGTATCCGAGTTGGAGCAACGAACGCTTCGGCGAACTCGTCGCGCTGATGGGGCTTGATGTAAAGCGTCGCGTGGGGCGATTTTCAAAAGGAATGCAAAAGCAGGCGGCACTCGCGCTTTCGCTTGCGGTAACGCCGAAAGTTTTGCTTTTGGACGAACCCATCGACGGACTCGACCCTATCGTGCGCAAGAAAATTTTCGACCGCATCATCGACGACGTTGCCGACAGGCAAATGACGGTGCTTATTTCGTCGCACAATTTAAAAGAGATGGACGGAATTTGCGACACGGTGGGAATCATCAAAAACGGCACAATGCTCATTGAGCGCGAACTCGACGCCCTCAAAGACGACATGAAAAATAAATTTGAACATACGCCTCCGTCCCTCGATGAAATTTTTATTTACGTATATGAAAACGAAAACGAAAACCGGGAGGTGCGGAATGGTTAATAAAGCATTATTCATCGAACAACTCAAACGATTTTGGGCGATTCCGGCGATTGCGGCTGTATTGTACGTAATTGTGTACGTTATGGCGGCCAACGGCAACACATGGAGCGCGTTGCGAAACTTCGTTGACATTATCACGATGGGCAACACGTACATTCAGGCGATTTTGGTATTAACTCCGGTTGCGACGGCGTTTTGCGTGTTCAGCTCGTTTTTTCACAGGCGTTCCGTTACGGCATTTTACTCCATGCCGCTGAGTCGAAATCAAATTTTTGCAACGAACGCCGCCGCCGGAATTGTTTTGAGCGTTCTGCCGATTATATTTTTCTGCGCGGTGATGTTGCTTCCGCTTGCGTTTCAGCAGAATATTCGCGCGGATATGCAAATTCAGTCGGAGCAGGCGCAATGGGCAATTTATGAATTTCCCGCGTATCAATTTTCGCCGCAATGGCATATGACGGAAAATTTATTTCTGCGCGGCGTTACGGACGGCGCGAATATGAACACACTGCCGGTCATCGGCGGACTTTTTTTGCGGATGCTTATCACGAGCGTGTTTTATTTCGGTGTGGCGTGGCTTGCGATTTCTCTTGCGGGACACGGCTTCACCGCGATACTTCTCGTCGGAGCGTTGCCGTTTTTGCCCGCAGTCGTGGTAGGCTTGGCCGATTTAACCGGCACGTTTTACATTTTCGGATACCGTTTTTCCGGGTCGCCTATTCCGAGCAGCAGTTCGCCGTTTTTGGCATATCATAATCCCGCCGCGTGGGCGTGGCTTATTCGCCCGGATATTCTTTCGCATACGCAGGCAATAATTATTCCTTCGATTATTTACATCGTTCTGGGGGCGGCGATTTTCGCGGGGGCGTTTTTTATCAGCCGCGCACGAAAACCCGAACGTACCGGAAATCCCATCATGTTCGCGCCGGTTAAAAATGTGTTGGTATTTTTGTTGGCGTTTGCCGTGATGATTTTTACGGGCGTGGTGTTTCTTCGAACAAGCTACAGCACCGCCATGTTATATATCGGATTTGCGGTCGGGTTTGCAATCGGATATGTCGTTGCGCAAATGATTGCCGAAAAATCATTTCATATTGTTGATAAACTGCGATATTTTCCTCCGTTTGCGGGCGCGGCCGTTGCGGTTTACGTTGTAATGCTTATCGTGACGCAGTTCGGAGCAGGATTTTTCATCAATCGCATTCCGCATCCCGACGAAATTTACGGCGTGCATGTATCGGCCGGCGGGCGATGGATGAGCGGAATTTCCCACGAAGGTTGGTTGCGAATGATTAACTCCGACCCGGAATTTATCGCGGAAACCCGCGCGGTTCACCAAACAATTCTCGACGGGCGGCGCGAATTGCACAGCGCACCTTTTATGCACGTCGGCCACAATTACGTAACGGTTTTTGATGACGGCAGAGTTCGAAGCCGCGAAAGTTTATTCATCACGTATCTTTTGCACGACGGAAGCAAAGTTGTGCGCGAGTATTCGCTTCCCGGCGATTTTATTGCCCGCGCCGAGCTTGAACCGTTTTTAACGCGCAGCGAAGTTATTCTTGCGATGTACTCGGCATTTAAAATTCCGGAAATTATCGAAAGCATTACGATTATTTTTGATACGCCCACGGGTATTCGGGACGACGGATGGTTCGACAGCACGTTTGAAAGCGCGTTTGTTGACGACCCGGCGCAAATTGCAATTTTACTCGAAGCAATCGCCGACGGCGTGGTTGAAACGGAAATTGCGCATCGGGCGGACAGAGCTTTGTTTCATTTCCATCATCACGAGCGCGCATTGCGCGAATGGCGAGCCGCAAACCCCGAAGCAAGCCTTGTCGAAGCCGAGGAGATTTTCACGCTTCCGCCGGCAAGGGTCACTACTAATTTCAGCTTCGATTGGTCGGTTACAGACCGTTATTTTATTCATCATATGTGGGGCGGAAATACTTTTATAGGCGATTCGGTTGATAATCTTCGGGGGCTGCTTGAAGAGATGGGCATACCCTTAGCGGACGGTCGTTGGCATCATCGTCCTCTGCAAGCAGACGAGCCGGAAGAAGGGGATACGCATGAAGCGGGGAGCGAACCGGCGAATGCTGAGGATTGGCAAATCGCCTACGCCGAATTATTGCGACACTACGCTGAAATCCCCCGCCCGGAGTATTATCCGGCGTTCAGTTTTATTTTGCACGACATCAACCGGAGCGGTACGCCCGAGCTTCTGATTACGTACATCGCTGCGGGCATTGGGGGCGAAAGTATTTATACTTTCCGCGACGGCGAAGTTATTCCCCTCGAATTTTACGACGGATTTTTCGCGTACTTCGGGCTTTTTGTGCGGCCGGGCGCAAACGGAATTATCACGCAAGCCTACGGGGATATACGCTTAATGCAGTCGGACGGAGCGGGCTTGATTTCGGAAGTATGGTTACGAAGCCCGTTTTTTCCGGAAGATGAAACTTGGTATATAAACGGCGCGGAAGTTACCCGCGATGAATATGACGAGATGCTTCCCAATGTACTGCGCGGCGATTGGGATGATGTTGAAAGAATTTGGCCGCACGAAATTTCCGAGGAAAATATTCGGGATGTAATTTTCGGGTAAAGCGAATCAATTTGATTTGCGTCCCGTCGGCGTTGACTTGACGATTCATTTTTATAATGGTAGTGTAAACTCTCCAAACCAATATGAAAGGCGGGTATACGGAATGGCGAGTTTGCAAAAAGCAGCAAAAAAGTTGCAAAGAGCGGCAAAAGTGAAGCAAATGAAGGCAACAAAAAACGCAAAACGTGACCACGAACGTAATCGTATTTCGGCAAAAAAGAAGAATGCATAAAAGAAGAATGCATAACCAAAAATCGCGCACGCAGCGGGAAACGTTCACTTTGTTTACTGTTGCCACCAAGCGCGATTTTTAAATTCTGCCCCGCAACACGAAATTGATTTCCCGACGAATTTAAACTATACTTGCCACATGAAAACCCTTGCCTTTAAATCAGCATTTCCGCATACAGTACCCGTTTTGACGGGTTTTTTGTTTTTGGGAATCGCCTACGGTATTTTGATGAGCGAACGAGGGTTCGGAGTAGGGTGGATTTTTTTAACAAGCAGTGTTGTGTTTGCGGGGGCGTTGCAGTTTGTTGCAATAAGCCTGCTTACGTCGGCGTTCGACCCGCTTTACGCATTCATCATCGCAATTTCAATCAATGCGCGGCATCTTTTTTACGGCATATCTATGCTGAAAAAACTCGGCGACGCCGGCAAGGTGAAGCCGTACATTATTTTTGCCATGTGCGACGAAACTTTTTCAATCCTTTGTTCCGCCGAACCCCCGCCGAATGTGAACAAGCAAGCATTTATGTTTTTCGTGGCGGCTCTTAATCAGAGTTATTGGGTTATCGGCGGCGTTATCGGCGGACTTATCGGGCCGCTTTTGACGTTTAATACATACGGCATCGACTTCGTGATGACCGCGTTTTTCGTTGTAGTTTTCATCAACCGATGGAGAGCGGACGGAAACCACTCTCCCGCAGAGAGTGCTGAAAAATTGTCCGTTCGCATACGCTCGTTCTCGAAAACCGGCCTGAAACCGCCGGTTTTCTGCGAACGCATCGCAGCTCACGGCATTTTTCAACACTCTCCCGCACTTATCGGACTGGGCGCGGCAACGGTCGCGCTTCTTATTTTCGGCGCGGATAATTTCGTGATTCCCGCGATGATTTTAATTATCGTGTGCTTAACTCTTTTCAGACGGAGAGTGTAAAATGGTTTTGGCGACAATTTTGATTCTGGCAATCGGAACGGCACTCACGCGCTTTTTGCCGTTCATTCTCTTTCCCAACGCGGAATCCGCGCCGAAATACGTGCATTATTTGGGCAATGTGCTTCCGCCGGCGGCAATCAGCCTGCTTGTTGTGTACAGTTTTCGCGATATTTCGTTTGCGTCCGCTCCTCACGGCTTGCCCGAAATTCTTGCCGTTGCAGCGGTGGCGGGGCTTCATATTTGGCGCAATAACACGCTTTTATCCATCGGCGCGGGAACAGCACTGTACATGATTCTTGTGCAATTTGTTTTTTGACGAGCGGGGAATTTTGCGAAGCAAAATATAATAGTGCGGTTTGCCAAAACGTGCGTAAAATTTGCGTACATGCATTGTGGTGCGCGACCGGTTGTTTTCGGGTGTTGTTCCCGAAAACGACATCGAGCGCACCGTTCACAATGCATAGCAAATTTTACGTACCGAAGCGCAAACCGCTATATGAGGAGAGTGTTGAACGCGATGGATTACATACTGCCGGCAAACTGCTTCGACCTTGCGCAAACACTGGATTGCGGACAGGCGTTTCGTTGGCGCGGCGAAGCGGGCGAAAACCCGACGCATCCGAACGGACAATTTTCCGACACTCAACGATTTGTCGGAATCGCGCACGGGCGGCGGCTTGAAATTTCCCGCAGCAACGCCGGAATAATTCTGCATGACGTTTCTCCGGAGGAGTTCGAAAAAACGTGGAAGCGTTACTTCGAACTCGAACGCGATTACGAAAATTTAAAAAATCTCCTTTGCGAAAGCAGTCCGCATTTGAAAGCCGCCGTTGAGTTTTCGCCGGGGTTGCGACTTTTGCGCCAGGATTCGTGGGAGATTCTCATTTCCTTCATCCTGAGTCAAAATTCCAACATTCCGCGCATAAAAAAAATGGTGGAATCAATAGCGCGTCAAACGCGCGGTGACAGCCGGGGGCAAATGTCGGAGGCGGCACATTCCCTCGAAGCCGTGGCGCGTCAAACGCGCAGTGATAGCCGGGAACAAATTGCCGAGGCGGCGCATTCCCTCGAAGCCGATTCGGCTGCGGATTCCGAAGCGGGCTTGACCTTTCCTTCCCCCGAAACCCTCGCATCTTTAAATGAATCCGACCTCGCGCCGGTTCGATGCGGTTATCGCGCAGCGTACATCCTCGACGCGGCGCGACGGGTTGCCGGCGGCGAAATTGATTTGCAGGCGTGTGAAAATCTCCCGTCCGACGAGCTGTGCGCGACTTTGCAAAAAATTCACGGCGTCGGGCCAAAGGTTGCGGAATGCGTTTTGCTGTACGGATTCGGCCGCGTCGAACGCTACCCGACCGATGTTTGGATTCGTCGCGCAATGGAAAAATATTTTCCCGGCGGTTTTCCGTCGGAAGTTTTAAAAATCTCCGGCATTGCGCAACAATTTTTATTTCACTACATTCGAAACACGTGATATAATTGTTTTCGAGAGAGCGTAAAATCGCGCGAATGCGCGATTTTCAAAGTTTTTGTCGAACTTTTTTCAAAAAGTTCGTGGGGGCATGGGGGCGAAGCCCCCGAAGCCTAACTCAAAGGAGCTGATAAATTTTGGACTGGTGGGCAATTCTTTTAATCGTGTCAATCGTGTTGTGTATCGCGGGTGTCGCGATTTATTTTTTGAACAGATGGGCCGGCAAAAAGCAGGCGCAACAAAACGATATTATCGCGCAACACAAGCAAACGGTTTCGTTGTACGTCATTGATAAAAAAAAGGACAAACTGGCAAACGCCAATTTCCCCAAAGAAATGGTTGCGCAAGTCCCGCGAATGGGGCGCATGTTTAAAATGCCGCTCGTGAAGGTAAAAATAGGCCCGCAAATTACAACAATGATGTGCGAGGAAAACACATTTAACATTCTGCCGGTCAAAAAAACCGTGTCGGTAGAAATCGCGGGCGCATATATTGTGGGCATGAAGGGTCAAAAAACGAAAATGCAGCTCGAACAGCAACGCAAATCGCGCCGCAAAAGTGCGGAAGCCGTTGACGCTCCGCCCACATGGCGCGATAAACTCCGCGCAAGATTCGGCAAATAAGAGAGGATGCATGTTAATGGATTACAAAAAAGCATACGAACAATGGCTTGCCGACCCGGCAATCGACGAGGCAACAAAGGAAGAACTGCGCAAAATATCCGGAAACGACAAGGACATCGAGGACAGATTTTATCGTACGCTTGAGTTCGGCACGGGCGGGCTTCGCGGGGTAATCGGCGCGGGAACAAACCGCATGAACATCTATACGGTTCGCAGTGCAACGCAAGGGCTTGCGAACTACATTATAAAAAGCGGCGCGAAGAATCCCGCCGTTGCAATCGCGCACGATTGCAGACGCATGTCGCCGGAATTTTCCGAGGAAGCGGCATTGGTACTTAACGCCGCCGGCATTAAAACGTACACGTTTGAAAGTTTGCGCCCCACGCCGCTTTTATCTTTTGCCGTGCGGCACTTGGGTTGCGTGTCGGGCATAGTTGTAACGGCAAGCCACAATCCGCCGGAATACAACGGCTACAAGGCATATTGGTCGGACGGGGCGCAATGCGTTTACCCGCGCGACGAAGATATTATCGCCGAAGTTGCAAAGGTGACGGATTTCGGCATGGTCAAAACAATGCCGAAAGATGAAGCCGTCGCGAAGGGGCTGTTTAACGTCGCGCCGCCCGAAGTCGATGACGAATTTATCAAAAACGTAAAAGCCCAATGCCTGAACCCGGAAATTTTGCCCGATTCCGACCTGAAAATCGTGTTTACGCCCCTGCACGGCGCGGGCAATTTGCCGGTTCAACGCGCGCTCGGCGAAGTGGGCTTCAAAAATGTTTTCGTTGTGAAGGAGCAGGAGCTTCCCGACGGAAATTTCCCGACGGTATCGTATCCCAACCCGGAAGACAAAGCCGCCTTCGAACTCGCGCTTAAACTCGCGAAGGAAAAGGATGCCGATATTATCATCGCCACCGACCCCGACTGCGACCGCGTAGGCGTTGCCGCAAAAGAGGGCAATGACTATCGCATGTTCTCGGGCAATCAAATCGGCGTTTTGCTTGCGGAATATATCGTTACGCAAAGGAAGTCGAAGGGGACGCTGCCCGCGAACGGGATAATCGTGTCAACGGTTGTGTCAACCGGCATGACTCGCGCAATTTGCGAGGCAAACGGGCTTGCGTACACCGAAACTTTGACCGGTTTCAAATATATCGGCGAAAAAATTAAGGAGTTTGAAGCCGCCGGCAGCCACGAATATGTATTCGGGTTTGAAGAGAGCTACGGCTATCTTGCCGGCACACACGCCCGCGACAAAGATGCCGTTGTTTCAAGTCTGCTTATTTGCGAAGCGGCGGCATTTTATCGCGCCCAAGGGCTTTCACTCATCGACGTGCTTAACGCGGCGTATAAGAAATACGGATTTTTCCGTGAATCAACCGTTTCGATTACGCTCAAAGGCGTTGACGGTCAAAGCGACATCGCCCGCATTATGGCGGCCCTTCGCGCCGCGCCGCCGAAGTCGCTCGACGGTGCTGCAATCACGGAAATTCGCGACTACAAAGAACGCGTAATCAAAAAAGGCGACAAATCCGAACCGGCCGTTTTGCCCGTTTCCGACGTGTTGCACTACACCGCTGCCGACGGCGCGTGGGCGTGTGTGCGCCCCTCCGGCACCGAGCCGAAAATTAAGTTGTACTTCGGCGCGAAATTATCCGGCGATGCAACCGACGCCGCTATGGACGCGAAACTTGCCGCTATGCATACGGAGTTTAAAGGAATTGTTGATGGAGTTTTAGGGTGATGAAGTCGCGGGGCTCCGCCCCGCACCCCGGAAACTTTTAAAAAAGTTTCATCAAAACTTAATTAAAAATCGCGCGATGCGCGATTTTTTTTTCGGACAATTTTCCGACCCGGAAAAATTCCACCACGAATTTCAGTGCATTGGAGGTGTCGATTATGAGTGAGGCATTAAAAACGCGAATCAAGAGTTCAGAATAACACCTCGCCGTAAATGCCTTGTGGCGAGCGACCGGTCTTTTTTTCGGATGCTTTTCCCGAAAAAAAGACAACGAGCGAGCCGTTTACAAGGCATAGGCGAGGTGTTATTTCCTGCCCTTGATTCGCGTTAAAAGCATACCGCCATGTTTCGGCATCAGATGAGTTTAATGAAAAAGAGCGCATGTGGTCTGAGGCGCGGCACGATGAAGCGCAGACTCTCGCCAACGCCCTGAGTTACCGCAGAAAATTCAATCGCCCTGCTGCTGCTCAAGCTCTTTTCCGGTAATGATGTAGTGCAGGGACACGCCGAAAATCTCATGCAGCCTGAGGTAGCTGTACGCAGTCATGTTGCGGACGCCGAGTTCAATCATCTTCAAAGAACCCGTGCGTATATTCATTTGCTTTGCGAGGTCTTTCACCGACATATTGTTTGCTTCGCGCAATTCCTGTATGCGCTCACCTGTTTCGAAGCCCAACACTACCTCGTCTACAATCGCTTTTACTGATATAAAAATCACTCCCGTTGCGATTTGCCGTACCAAGGGAGCGTGATTTTTCAACACTCTCCGAAGCGCAAACCGAAAAATTACACGGAGACGGGACGCACCATGATGCGCCCGCCTTCCGCGAAAACAAAAAAGCCCGCAGGGACGGCAAAAAATCTGCCATCACCCGCGAGCTTGATATGTAAACAAGCTAAGGACACGCCTCTATCAGGGAAACAAAGTAACACAAAACTCTATACGAAAATTCCGCATACTGGGATGGGTATATGCAAGAGTCCGTAAGCGTCCGCATAACCGAGGCGGTATATGCCGGAATCTGAAAACATCCGAAGAGACGCCCGCAAAAGTTCACAAAGGTTCAATTGAACAAACCGGTGAGCCGTGTTAAACTATGCTTGCCATAATGGAGGTTTTGCCTTGTGCGCAGGTGATGTGCTTAATCCCCTGTGTTCGCTGTTGAGGTGCTGGTAACACCCAAACAGCCGTTATGGTTTTTTGTTTCGCGCATATTCTAGGGTGTGTCGTCAAAAGCGAAATGATATAATGGAGAAAACCCAAAGGGGGTAATCTCCGTGAATGAATCATGCCACCGCCACGATATAACGGACACGCTGTGGAGCTTGATAGAACCG
>WQVC01000066.1 GCA_009781765.1 Defluviitaleaceae bacterium
CGCATCTACTGTAAATTTACAAATATATTATTATCTTGATATGCGTGTGCGCCTGATGGGTTTTTACCCATCGGGCTATTTTATTTTTCGGGAGGTCGCAAGCATTGCGGATTTTTCTAACGAGCTTATGCAAGTACAACGAGGGTTCTCTTGCGGGCGAGTGGCTGGGGCGCGTTCCCGCTATCCAAATCTAATAAAATATGGCATACTGCTGAAACGGATATAAACGCAGAACAATACGAGAAAGCAAAGCACATGTTTCCTGTTCAGAGAGGAAATGTATCCGCAGAAAATGTGCATTTTACAGCAGTTTTTGCGTTGGGTGCGGAAAGGAAGACTTCCCCTGAAAAAATTTATTCCGTATATTTTAATTTTTGCGGCGGCGGCGGCGGTTTATGCGGCCGTTTATGCGCATTCCGGCAGCTTCAGCCCATTTGCGGTAAATCACTTTAACTCGTACTCGATTCAGGCGGCAAGCTGGCTTGAAGGGCGGCTCGACGTGGAAAATATTTCGTGGCTTGAAATTGCGGAATTTAACGGGCGATATTTCATCAGCTTTCCGCCGTTTCCCTCGATTGTTATGCTGCCTCTTGTTGCGATTTTCGGCACGGCAACCCCCGACCATGCCGTCGCGCTTGTGATGTCGTTTGCGTCGTTATTTTTTGCCTACCGCCTCGCGCTGTTGCTTCTCGAAGCAAACGGAAACAGGATGCAAGCGGCTTTTTTCGCGCTGTTTTTGATTCTCGGCACAAATTATTTACATGTGTCTCTTTGGGGCGGCGTGTGGTATCTGGCGCAAAATATGGCGTTTTTGCTCACGCTGATTGCATTTTATTTCGCGCTTACAAAAAATCACATCGCGAACACTCTTGAGAAGTCCGTTCAGGCTTCGTCGGAAAACGCGCTGAAGCCCGCGATTTCCCGATTCGCCTTCACGGTTCTCAAGGGCGTTCGCTACTCACATTCATATATTTCGCTGTTTGCTATGTGCGCGGCAATAGGTTGCCGGCCGTTTAACGCGATTTACGCGCCGCTTGTAATGTGGCTGATTTATTTGCGGGAGACAAACTGCGCAAACACCGACGAAAATCCCGATTCGTCGATTTTCCGCCGCGCCCTCACGATTTTCGGCATGATTCGTTATGCGATTCCGGCGATTGCCCTCGGGGCATTTTTTTCGTGGCTTAACTTTGCTCGCTTCGGCAGTATTTTTGAGTTCGGGCATAATTTTCTGCCCGAATTTACCGCCGACCCTCACGGGCAATTTTATCTCGGGCGCGTACCCGGAAATTTGCAAAGCCTTTTTGCCGGATTTAATATTTTGGATACGCCGCAGTTCGGCGCGTTTGCCTTTTGGGTTGCGTCGCCGATTGTTGCCGTTTATGCGGTTTATTTAGTTGTGTATGCAGCGAGGGGAATCGGCACAGCTCACGCTGTAGCGAACGACCTTGAGAACCGTGAAGGCGAGGCGGGAAATCGCGGGCTTCAGCGCGTTTTCCGACGAAGCCTGAACGGGCTTCTCAAGTACGTTCGCGCTGTTTTTCACCCTCCCCTGTTCGTGATTCCGGTGTTGGTTCTTGTGCATATATTTTTGTTTTCGCTTCACCGAACCCTCGGCGGGCATCAGTTTGGGGCGCGTTACACGGTTGACGTGCTTCCGGCGGTATTTTTGGGGCTGATGCTTCTGCTTAAAGATTTCCCCGGCAACAACGCGCTAAAGAGCCATTCGGCGGCGATTTTCGGCTTCGCGCTGAATTTTTACGGCACAATTGATTTTTTCCGCTTCTATTTTTGACCGCGCCCTCATATGTTTTACAAATGAAAACTGAAAGGATGCGCTAATGAGCGGTGCAAAAATTTTTGTCTTACATAAGAAGGACTTGGTAAAAATCGGAGCAATTGCAATAGGGGCAATCGTGTTACTTGTGGTGTTGCTTGTGCTTTTGCTTTCCGGAGGGCGCGGCGAGTACGAACCGGAGTCGCGATTTATACCCGGCACGTACTCGTCGATGATTCTTTTGAACGACGAGCCGTTGCATGTTCGCGTTACCGTAAGCGAAAACGAAATTTTGTCGGTATTTTTGTCTGACATGACGGAGCAACATCGTGTGTTTTATCCGCTTTTCGAACCGCGCATGGAAGATTTGGCACTGGAGGTTTTGCGCTACCAGTCTGCGTTTATCACGCCGCAAACCGACTACCCCGTAACAACCGGAATTTTGCAACACGCAGTAATTTCCGCCCTCGAAATGGCACACGTGCCTTGCTGTTGCGACGGCGCGGAATAGGGAGTTTTGCCCCGACCTCGCAAAAAATCGTTCCCAATTTTAAAAGAGCAAGCCAACGGGTTAAACCCGGCGGCTTGCTCTTTTATTTTGTAAGCGGGCGTTCACGGTAGTGAGAACACGCCCTGCTCACGGATAGACAGTGAATCAAATTAGGAAGCGTCCCGTCGGCTATGCATTGTAGGCGGTTCGCTCGATGTGTTTTTCTGCGAAAAACACCGGTCGCTCACCACAATGCACTTAACGCCGACGGTACGCAAATCAAATTGATTCACTATAGCTGTTCGCCATGCTTTCGAGATTTTTCATGTCGTTTTCTATTTCGGAGATGGTTTCCGAGGTCAGCGGAGTGTAGTCGGGCGCGGGTGCATTGTCGAGAGCGGGTGCATTGTCGAGCGTGTTGTCAGTGCCGGATGCGTCGTTGTCGTCATTACCGACGTCAAGCGTGTTGTCGTTATCGGGAGCTGTTTCGCTGCCGCTCGAGTTTGCGTTGTCACCTGAGTCGTCGTTGCCGGGTGTATCGTCGGTGTCGAGCGAGTCGTCGTTGCCGGGTGTATCGTCGGTATCGTCGGTGCTGTCGCCGTTGTTGCCGGAATAACCGTTGGTCATGTTGTCGAGATTTTTCATGTCGTTTTCTATTTCGCAAATGTCATCCGGCGTTAAAGGCTCGTAATCCGTTTCCATTTCCGGGTCGGGTTCTTCGTCGCTGTCGTCGGGAACGGGTTCGTAGTCGTCCGGGTCTTTTTCTTTTTGCGGCGCGTCGTCCGGGTCGTAGTAATTGTCGTCGTCGTTGTCATCATCGTCGTCGCTGTCGTCGTCATCGTCGTTTTCTGCGTAACTGTCCTCGTAAATATCATCTTCCTCTTTTTGGTGGTCGTTCAAATAAGTGTCATCGTCGTCGTAATCCGCATCGTATTCGCATTCGCCGAGAAGGAGGAAATCGTCGTCGTCGAGAAGGAAAAACAGCGGCTGGAACAGCGCGTTAAAATATGCCGGACTCAAAACCGAGCCGTTTGTTACGGTTACGGTGTAATTTGTATTGCCGAACGGGCCGTGTGCGGGAACAAATCCGCCGGGGAAATTTGCAAAAGTGCCGGTAAACCAAGCGTCGGCGGAAACTGAGTGGCTTTCGGTACCGGGGGCGGAAACCTCGTTTGCGCCGATGTATCCGAGGCCCACAATTTCCGCGCTGCCTGTTTCCACCGTTGAATTTATCACGCTTAACCCGCCGCCCGAAAGGCTCGCGGTGTTGCCGATAATTTGACCGCCGTTCATGCGAAGCGTTGCGCCGCTTACGCTTACTCCGCCGCCCGCAGCGGCATGATTGCCGGCAACTCTTATGAAATCGCTGATGTTTACGATTCCGCCCGAGTCGGCACGTATGCCGCCGCCCGAGTCATTTGCGGCATTGCCGGAAATTGCGGCAATTCCGCTCATATTCAGGGTTGCGCCGCCGGTTACAAATACACCGCCGCCGTTTTGCGCACTATTGCCCGATATTGAGCCGCCGCGCATGTTAAACACGGAATTCGCACCGAGAAGCGAAACGCCGCCGCCGTTTCCGGAAACGGAGTTGCCGGAAATCATTGTTGCGTCGTGCATGGTAAACGTTCCGCCGTCTACCCATATCAGGGACGCGAAATTATCGGGGCTTCCCACAAGCGAAATGTTTTGAACAAGCTCTAACGACGCGCCGTTTGCTACGGTAAATGCGGCTGCGCCGGCATTATCCGCAAGATTTACTTCCTGCATACTGCCGACACCCGCCATCGTAACATTTGCGCCGGCCGGAAATATAAATTCGCCGGAAACATCTTGCATGTCGCTGATTAAAATTTCGTGGTTGCCCGCCGTCAAAGTTGTGGGCAACGCATCGTCAAGGAAAATAAACGGAACAGCCCAACCGAGGTTTGTGCTTACTGTTACCGGCGCGGGAATCCAAAATGCGGTAAATGTTACATCTTGCGTGATGTTGTCGGGAGTTTTGCCGGAAACATCGGGTTCCCATATTTCTAATACGTAGCCGGGATTTCTTCCGACCGGTTCGTCGGCACTTCCGCCCAACACGACGTTTTGCGAAATCAAACCGCCGCTTATGCGAGTTCCGCCGTTAAGGTCAAATGTCACCGTTGAAACCGCAGCACTGTCTGTAAAGGTTGCGGTTACGGTTACGGTTTCCGTAAGATTTTCGATTTCAAGAACATTTCCGAAAGGTGTTCCCGTACCCGCCCAACCAACGGTTCGCCCGGGTAAAGGGTCGGCGACAAGAGTAACGGTGTCGCCGTCAAATGCGCGAGCTATCGGAGTGGGCGTTGCGGTTGAGCCGTTCACGGATTCCCCGAGCTGTGCGTTGACCATAACGAGAAATACCCCGTGAACATACACGGGCGCGCTCGCCGAAGATTCCGCAAAGTAGCGGTCGGAGAAGAGCGCGCTGTAAAGCGTGTGGTAATGCGACGGCGTCCCGGTGAAATTCGGGTCATCCGCAAACGCTGTTATTACAATTGTCCATTCGTTTGAAAACACATTGCCCATGTGATTGTTAAGCATCATATTTACGATGTCCGCTTGAGCGAGGTAGTTAAAATCAGACATATAACCCGATGTTTCGGGCGCGCCGTTTACATACAATACGAACCAATGAAGCGCGCCGGCATCGTCGTTGTTTGCGCCCGGCGTGAAAGAAATTTCGCCGTAGCGGGTAAAGGTGACATCTGAGGGCGCGTCAAGCTGCTGCGGAAGCACCGTAACATATACGTATTGCTCATCCGGCGTTATCGGCTCGAAATATGTCATCGTATTCGCCGAAGGAATAAATTTCATTTTGAACGGCTGATTTACGCCGGCATTCGGTTGCTCGGCGGGATTTTCCCAAACAAAAGTACCGTAGGCGTTATACGCGAACGACAATACGGATTCGTTCAGCTCCTGCCCGAAGGTGATATTGCCCGCCGAAGGCCATGTGATAACCGGCGCGGGACGAAGCGTGTTGTCGCCGGGGGTAGGTGTAGGCGTGGGCGTCGGAAGCGGTCCGGGACCGCCGCTGCCCTGCGGCGGAGGTGAAGGTGTCGGCGGTGCGGGCGACGGAGTCGGCGTGGGCGTCGGAGTCGGCGTGGGCGTCGGAACGTCGATATCGACCGGGGGGTCATCCGGAACATCGTCGTCACCCGGGGGGTCATCCGGAACATCGTCGTCGCTCGGCGGGTCATCAGGAGTATCGTAATCGACCGGCGGAAGTTCGACCGGGGGATTGTCATCCGGAGGATTTTCAACAGGAGGATTATCGTCGGCGGGGTTCGGTTCGTTTGCCGGCACTTCGGGTGTTTCCGGCGCGACCGGTGTTTCGGGTTCGCTCGGTGTTCCGGGCGCGCTCACGAGCGGCGGACTCAACGATTGCGGCGCACGCGGCGGCGCAGGATTCACCAAAAGCACCCCCGGCGGCGCGGGTGTATACAGGGGAACGGGTATCCGCGACGGCGTTGCCGTGGGCAACGGAGTCGGTGTCGGCTCGGGAGTGTACGTGTCCTCGGGCGCGTCCCCGCTCAGGAATGTTGCCGCAATGCCCCTGCGATGAACAACATCCGCGCGGTTCACCCGTATGAACAGCAGCGAATCCTCATCTATGACGGTATCGAACATAACGGAAAAAATTCCGACGCCCGTTGTCACGAGAATAAGCAGCAACGTAATGCCCGCCGCCCCGGATGAAAACGACGAATTAAAAACGGAAAAAAACTTGCGCTTTTTATCCTCATCGTCCTTTTTTACGGGTTCGGCGGCGTCAAGCGGCGCACCGCGCCAACTGTAAACCCAACACTTCGCGATTTTTTTAATGGCTTTGAACATTTTTTACGCACCCCTCAATTTGAAAAATGACACCAACTGCCGCAACATTTCGGCTTGTTGACTGAGCCCTAACGATGCGGAAGCGGATTCTTCCGCCGACGCGGAATTTTGTTGTATAACTTCCGAAATTTCGCTTATGCCCGCGTTTACCGCAGAAATTGACTCCGCCTGTTCGTCGGATTTTTCCGCAATGGTTGCGATGATTTCGGACATTTTTGAAATATTTGCGGCAATGCTTGCGAACGAATCGGTAACGTCTTTTGCGGCGGTTGCCGCGCTTTCGGCACTTTGGCGATTCGCCAGAATAATTTCGGTGCTTGAATCCGTAGATTCGCGGCTTCTGTCCGCAAGGTTTCGAACTTCTTCCGCAACAACCGAAAAGCCCTTGCCCTGTTCGCCCGCCCGCGCCGCTTCAATTGAAGCGTTAAGCGCGAGAAGCGTTGTTTGGAACGATATATCCGCGATTACTTTGTTCAGTTCGGAAATATCGTGGCTCGACTCTTTCACTTTGTCCATGGAAACGTGCATGGATTGAATTGCGTTTTCACCGAGCTTTGCGGCGGCGGCGGAACGCTCCGCGCGGTTGTTTGCATCAGTCGCGCTTTCGGCACTTTCTTTTGCGCGAGTGTCTATTTTTTCGATTGCGACGGTAAGCTCCGAAACGGCGGCGTTTTGGCTTGCGGAATTTTCCGCAAGTTGCGTCGCGCTTAACGATATTTGCTCCGCGCCCGACGCAACTTCTTCCGTAACGCCGCGAATATCCGCCATTGTGCTGTTGAGCGACCGCAAAATTGTATCAAGAGCGGATTTTATGGGCGCGTACGAGCCGATATAATCCAACTTCACCGATGCGGTTAAGTCGCCGCGCGAAATTTTGCCCAAAACTTCGGCAATTTCTTTGATGTACGACAGCGTTATTTCGTTTGTGCGGTTGCAAGCGTTTATTACCGTACCGAATTTTCCTTTGTAATTGCCCGAAAGCACCGAGAAATCACCCTCGGACATTCGAACAACATTTTGCTCGATGTCGGAAAGCGGTACCTCAACCGCTTCAATCAACTCGTTCAGCTTGCGTACAAATTTTGCCCAACTGTCCGTAAAATTTGACTCGTCCGCTTTGCCGGAAAAATTCCCCGCAGACACAGCATCCGTAAGCTCGCTGATTTCGTTAAGTACGTTTACTATGTTCGAGCGCAGGCTGTGAAGTGCTTCGGTTGCCCATGCCCAGTCGCCTTCCCGTGTACCGGCTTCGCATTCAAAATTGCCGCCGCCGTAGTTTTTCATTATCGTAACAAGTTCTTCCACGGCTTTCACGCGCTCTTTTTCCGCGCGTTCCTGCAATATCGTGTCGGTTTCATCGTGAATTATAAGGATAAATCGCAGTAATTTTTCGCGGTCGTGTATGGAAGTTATTTTTGTTCGGTAGTATCGGTTGTTCATTTCAAACAGCACGATATCTTCGATGTTGCCTTCGCTTATGTTGCTGAGTTCCTCCGGCCACGATTCAATTTGAGTCACGGCTGTATATTTTTTGATGGTGCTGAGCCCCGGGAATAATTCATTCGCGGCTTTGTTGCCGCTCATAAAATTATGACCGGTGTCAATCAAAACGATTGCTTCCGAAATTGATGCAAGAACAACTTCGGCGGTTTTTGTATCGGAGTAGCGATTAAGTTTCATTACGCGAAACAGGCGCAACAAACGCAGCAAACGCAAAATTGTCATATTTATCGGAAACGCAAACGGCAGGTAGAAGGGAATAACCGCTAAAACGTCAACTATCGACATCGGCAAGGCAGCGTATTTCAAACGCGCGCGGAAGGGGTGCAGTTGCGAATACAACATATCGGCAGTCCAAAGCCGCAAAATGTATTCAATCGTGAATATAATTACCGTGACAACTTCCAGCCAAAAAAAAACCGGCTCAAATTGCGCGGGAATAACTTCCAACAAGTCAAGCAAGACCGTGGCAATATTCACGACAATAAGAACGGTTATAAAATTACTGAAAATTCTGTTTGCAAGGCTTCTGTGACCGTCGTCACGAATTATATTGCAAATTTCCCGTTTGAGATTCACGACGATACCTCCCGCGTTTTCCTGAACAACAAGAAGAAAAGCAAAGTCGGCGCGGCTATAACGCCCGCGACAATAAGTACGTACTCACCGCCGGGTGACAATGTATGTGCAAGAGTGAAAAGTGCAACGCCCAACTGCCCGAACAACACGCCGAACATTCTGAACGCAAAGGGGCTTTTTGCGTATTTTTGCGATTCTTCCAAACCGGAGAAACCGCTTTCAATCACGTTTGTGCCGGTACCCACGGCAAACCCGAGCAGTGCCGACGCGATATACATTGTAACAATACCGGGCATAACCGAAAACAAAACCAACCCCGAC
The DNA here is from genome assembly GCA_009781765.1 of Defluviitaleaceae bacterium. Lineage (GTDB taxonomy): Bacteria > Bacillota > Clostridia > Lachnospirales > WQUN01 > WQVC01. The sequence continues at coordinate 8,532 of WQVC01000066.1, forward strand.
GCCGAAAGCAAATTTGCCAAAACACATACCGTCATTTTGCTTATCCGCCCGAACAAGGTTCGCGCAACAAACGGTGCGGCAAAAGCCGCCGCCATGGTCATCAGAAGATACGTCCACGAAGCCGCGCCCGGCGAAAGGTTAATCGTGTCCGCATACAGCGGCGCAAATTGGCTGATAAAAAACTCGCCCACCATAAACGGTGCCATCAAAAGCAACACGAACATTAAAATGCGTTTAGAGAAAAAAAAGCGAAAAAACCCGTATTCGCTTTTAACGGGTTTGGCGCGTTCGCCTGCGGGCAACATATATCTGACAAGGCCGGCCAACAGCAACATAACGGCCGCAGACAGCGCGAACGCCGCAAATAACCCGAACCGGTCAAAAACAACGGCACCCAACACCGCGCCCGAAGCACAGCCCAAATATTCGCCGGAAAGTGCTTCTTCGCCTAAAGTGCGAAACTCCCGATACCCTGTGTTCGCCGCGTTCGAAATAAATTGCTGAACCCCCATGTATACAATCGCAACGCCCAAATACGCAACGGCAAGCACCAACAACCACACAATCAAATTATTCGCAACGCCCATTGCAAAAAAACCGACCGCACCGATGATGCAGCCCAAAACGGACAGCGCGCGCGGCTTCAATTTTATAACACGCGCGGCCGCTTCCCCGCCCGCAACCATCATAAGCAGTACAATTGCCACCGGCAAAATGAGTGCAATTTCGCCGGGCAACCAATTTACGGGGTTATATTCGTAAATGCCGAAAATTATAAGTACAAAAAAATATGCAGGAATACCCTTGCAAATTATGATTAAGAAATTGAGACTTTTCGCGCCCGCAGCAAATCGCCAGTCACGTTCGCGCTTGCTGTTGGGAATGTTAAGCGATTCCAGAAGCCGGTTTAATTCCGCAAACATAAAAACAAATGCGAATACCGTCGCGGAAACCGCAAGCATAAAATCAAGCGTTGCGGCACGAAGCTCACCGGCCAGAATTGCAGCAGGTTTACGCACCACGGAAACCCCCGTCACAACTTGCGCTTCGGTATCAATAATTGCGGTTGCACCGTATTTGTATTCGCCGCGAACACCCGCCAAGGAAATACTTTCAACCCATGCGGCGGTGAGCAAATCAGATGCGGCGGCGTCCTCGTCAATTTGATTGTATATAAAAAGTTCGCTGTTTTCGCCCAAGTCGAATGCTATATCCTCGTGCCCGTGACTTATCGCCAATGAAGCAAGCAACGAGTTAATTTGCAAATCCTCAAGAATGCTTTCCTCGACAAACGCGCTGAACCCGTTGTGCATGGAGAGGCTGAACAGCGACAAAAAAACCGTCAAAAATATGCAAAACTGAGTGGTTTGCGCGGAATAGCTTGTTTCGGTACTCCGCCCCAAAACCCACAAAATCATACGTACCAAATGCGCCAACGCAATCCCCGCAAATAACCCGCCCAGCAGAATCAGCACAATTTGCAAAACGCCGTCAAAATTTGACTGAAACCAAAGAAATGCGCCCGCCAACGCCCCGCACATAATCATTGAAAACAGTTGAATAAACAGTCGCGGCGGATTCGAAGAAACCGCTTCGCCTTCCGGGGGTTCTTCGTTTTCGTCGGAATCCGAGCGATTGTTTTTTTCGCGCAGGTTTATGATTATTGCGAACAATATATAACCCGCCGCCATGATTAAAATTCCGCGAAACAGCGATGTGTACACACCCGCCGTTAATTCGTCGCTGAAGGCCTCGAAACGGGATTGGCGAGAATCCGACGTTTCGTTCGTTGCGAACGCTTCGAATGCAAACTCTCCGAGGGCATCCTGCAAGAGTTCCGCATTTCGCGCCCGCGTTTCGGCGGAAATTTCCGAATGCGCGATGTAGTAGTCGGTATAAAGTTCCCGTATGGACATATGGGCAATTGTTACCGTAAAAACAATTGCCGCGCTTATGAACACAATCTGAATGATAACATCTTTAATCCATGAAAAACTACGCACAACTGCCCCCCTGTTTCCCCTTGGTATCAGACGCCCGCCTAACATACCACGAAACGCGCTGAAAAACAACCGCTGTATTCAGACACACGGAAATCAATTTTCGGGGGCTTCGCCCCCGAACCCCCACCCGCTTTTTAAAAAAAGCGGGGCAAAAATTATCAAAAAATCGCGCGAAGCGCGATTTTTAAGAAAGTTTTTGTCGAACTTTTTTCAAAAAGTTCGTGGGGCATGACCCCCGGCGAAGCCGGGTGTCGCGGAGCGACAGGCCGCCCGGCCAGCGAACGCAGTTCGCGAGAGGGTGCGGAGCGAAGCCCCGAAAATTGATTTCCGTGATTCAGACATAACAAACGATTGTTGTACCCACGCCCGCTTCGCTTTCTAAAATCACGGTTCCGCCGTGATGCTCCGCGATGTGCTTTACAATCGAAAGCCCCAATCCTGTGCCGCCTGTTTTTTTTGAACGGGAAGCATCAACGCGATAAAAACGCTCGAATACACGCCCCTGATGTTCCGCCGCAATTCCGATGCCCGTATCGGCAACAGAAATTCTGCATTTGCCGTTTTCTTCGCGAATATCAATTGTAACCGTGCCGCCGTTTTTATTATATTTAATTCCGTTGTCGAGCAAATTAAAAATGAGTTCGTCAAGCAGATGCGCGTTTGCGTTTATTTGCAGCCGCTGTCCCGTGAGTTCAACCGACACGAATTTCGCGTTATCCCGAAACGACGTTATAACCGTTTCGGCCAGTTCGTAAATATCGAAGTCCGTGAAATTTTTTTCGACTTTGCTTTCATCAAATTCGGACAGGCGAATTATGTCGTCGATGATATTCATAAGGCGTTTGGTGTGGTCGGATATTTTTTGCGAAAACCCGGAAAAATCCTCGGCTTTCGCCATGCCGTTTGCCATCATTTCTGATAACGCCGAAATGGTTGTAAGCGGCGTTTTTAATTCGTGCGAAACATTTGCGGTAAATTCTTTGCGTTGGCGGTCGGCCTTGTGTTGTTCGGTTGTGTCCAAAATGAAAATAATTGCGCCGCTGTTCGCCGGGCTGAGAAACGCATTGTAAAATTTGCCGTTGCGCGAAAAATTTATTTCCGAAAACGCGCCGTCGAGACATTGTTTTACAGCCTGCATAAATTCGGGGTCGCGATAAATATGCCCTGCGCTTTGCCCTACCGCATCTTGCGTTCTGCCGAAAATATCCGACACGCTTTTATTAACCGCAAGAACCAACCCCTTTTCGTCGAGCATAATAATTCCCTCGCGCATGTTTGCGATGATTGCATCAATTGTTTCCGCCCGATTGCGGAGCGCGGCAAGTTGGTCGGCGATTTCATTTTTTTGATGCTCAATTTTTTTTACGTAGGGAAAAATCTCTTCGTACAGAATTTCATCCGCAACGGAATTTTCAAAATCAACCTGCGTCAGCGGTTTGATAATCAGGCGCGTTAATCGCCCGGCAATGAAATACGCGAGAATCAAAATTGCAATCGCGGCAACGGCAAGCATCGGTAACGACGATGTAAAAACTTCGCCCAAGCTGTACAGGGTTCGGGACAGGCGCAAAACATTGCCGTTGTCGAGCTTTATTGCGTAATAAAATGTATCCGCGCCGAAAGTTGCGGATGCTCGAATCGCTTCGCCCGAACCGTAATTAACAGCTTGAATAAACTCCGCGCGGTCGCTGCGAATGACGCTTAAATCCGCACCGGCGTGACTGTCCGAAAGCGTTGCGCCGGTCGCGGATATAATTGTGATTCGAGTATCGCCGCCGTTTATGACCGTCGCGCCCTGCGCACCTTGATTAAGAAGTTCGGCCGTAAGATGCGCCTTGTCGCGAATCGCCGCCATTTCGTGGCGTTGCGCCGCGCGAAAAAAAAGCAGGCCGAACGACACCGATAACATCACGATGCAAATTAAAACCAATCCGACAAAATTTAAAAAAATTCGTTTTTGCAAAGCTATACGAGAGTGTCGAAAAATAGCTTGAGCTCTGCCTGCATCGCAGGAAAATGACGGCTTCAGGTCATTTTCCGAGATGCGGCATATGCGAAAGCGTAATTTTTCAACACTCTCTACACCCCCATTTTATATCCGACATTGCGGATTGTTTTTATATGCGCGCCGGCTTCGCCTAATTTTTGGCGCAATCGTTTGATGTGCATATCCAACGTGCGGCTTTCGCCTTCGTAATCGTAACCCCACACGGCCAACAAAATTTTATCGCGGTTCAGCACGATGTTTGCGTTAATCATCAGATAATGCAGCAACTCGTACTCCTTAAAAGTCAGCGAAACAACCGCGCCGTCAACAGTAACGGCACGGTGCGACGCATTCATATGAATATTTTGAAAGGCGAGAATTTCCCGGTCGGCAGGCGCGTGATTGCTTCGGCGCAATAAAGCCTTGATGCGCGAAATTAACTCCATCACGCCGAAAGGTTTCGTTAAATAATCATCCGCGCCCGAATCCAGCCCCTTAACTTTGTCGTGCTCGCTGTTTTTTGCGGTCAGCATGATGACGGGCAGGGTTTGATAATTCGGCATTTGCCGCAATTTTTTCAAAACAGTCAAACCGGTCGCCGGGTCGCACGAACCGGCATCCGCCCGTCCGACCGGCAACATAATATCGAGAATGAGTAAATCCGGCGTCGCGCGTTCGAGTTCCGCAAAAAAATCGTCGCCGCATTCAAAGCCGCTTGCTTCAAAGCCGGCAGACTGCAATGCGTATAAAACGATTCCGCGAATATCCTCGTCGTCTTCAACTATCCAAATATGCGCCATAACTATCCTCTCGCGCACTGCAATGCATGTACGCAAAATTTCCGAACCTCTTGCAAAACTGCTCTACGCTTGTTTCCCCGTTATTGAATACACAACCCATTTTGCAATATTAACGGCGTGGTCGCCGATGCGTTCGTAAAATTTTGCAATCATCAGCAAGTCGATTGACTGCTCGCCGTGTTTGCCGTCCGAGCGTATCATTTCGATTAAATCAAATTTTACTTTGTCGAAAAGGTCGTCAACAACATCATCGTATGCGATAACGGATTTTGCAAGTTTCAAATCTTTTTTTACATATGCGTCAATGCTTTCCGTAACCATTTTAACGGTTGCCGTTGCCATTTGCGAAATATGCTCCGGATTTTTTGCATAAGGTGCGCCGTTCATCATTATAACAATTTCCGAAATATCGGCGGCTTGGTCGCCGATGCGCTCCAAATCCGTAATCATTTTCAGCGCGGACGAAATTACTCGCAAATCCTTCGCCACGGGCTGTTGCTGCAACAGCAGTTTCAGGCACAGCGATTCGATTTCTTTTTCTTTTTGCTCGACGTCGGCTTCAACGGCGATTACATTTTTTGCCCGCTTCGTGTCCTGTTCAATCAAGGCTTGCGATGCCATGGTTATTGTTTTTTCAACCAACGCCGCCATTTCCAACATCATGTTATTAAGTTCCGCCAATTGCTCGTCAAACCTGCGCATTATCCGAACCTCCCTGTTATATAGTCCTCGGTGCGTTTGTTTGCGGGTACGGAAAATAACTGCTGTGTGTCGCCGTACTCAACCAGTTCGCCCAACAGAAAAAATCCTGTATTGTCCGAAATCCGGACGGCCTGCTGCATGTTGTGGGTTACGATAACGATGGTGTAATCTTTTTTTAATTTCAGCACCAACTCTTCGATTTTAGCCGTAGAAATCGGGTCGAGGGCGGAAGTTGGTTCGTCCATCAGCAAAACATCCGGCTGTACCGACAACGCTCGCGCAATGCACAGCCGTTGTTGCTGCCCGCCCGAAAGACTTAACGCCGATTTTTTCAGGCGGTCTTTTAATTCTTCCCAAATTGCCGCGTCGCGCAGAGATTTTTCCACAATTTCGTTTAACTTGAATTTTGATTTTATGCCGTGGGTTCTCGGCGCGAATGCGATGTTGTCATATACGCTCATGGGAAAGGGGTTCGGCTTTTGAAACACCATGCCCACGCGCTTGCGAAGCGCGTTTACATCAATGTTTCCGTAAATATTTTCGCCGTCGAGAAAAATTTCTCCCGTTATTTTGCAGCCTTCGGTTAAGTCGTTCATGCGGTTGAGACTCTTTATTAACGTAGACTTTCCGCAACCCGACGGCCCGATAAACGCCGTGATTTCATTCGCCGGGATTTCTATGTTGATATTTTTGAGGGCTTGAAAATCGCCGTAGAATAAATCCATGTTGCTGATTGAAAATTTCAAAATGCTCACTCCAATCTTATGCCGCTTGCGAGGGCAAAGCCCTCTTGCGGCGAAACCGGTCTGATGAAAAATGAAGTTCACATTTTTCACGATTATATTTATTACGCTTTTATGAACCGCGCAACCCGCGACGACAGCGCATTTATCAAAATTACAACGATGAGTAACACCGCCGCCGTTGCATGAGCTTCGCCGGGGTGAGTTCCTTCGTTTGCGAGTGCGTACATATGCGCCGACAACGTTCGCCCGGTATCGAATAAATTATTCGGCATACGCGCAACATTTCCGAGCGTGAAAATTATTGCCGCCGTTTCGCCGATAATGCGTCCGACGGCGAGAATAACGCCTGCTAAAATTCCCGGCATCGCCGAAGGCAAAATGATAAGCATAACCGTTCGTAATTTCCCCGCACCAAGCCCGAACGAACCTTCGCGGTATGTATCGGGAACGGATTTCAGGCTTTCTTCCGTTGTGCGCATAATCAGCGGCAGAATCATAATCGAAACCGTAAACGCCCCCGACATCAACGACAATCCCCAGCCCAAAAAAACGCCGAAAAAAATAAATCCGAATAACCCGTATACAATTGAAGGAATACCCGCAAGTGTTTCCGTTGTAAGGCGCACGATTTTCACAAACCGACTGCCGCGCTTTGCATACTCAACCAAATATATCGCGGAACACACGCCCAACGGCACGGCAAGCACAAGCGACAACCCCACAATCATCAGCGTTCCGATAAGCGCGGGAAACAGCGATTGATTTTCCGTGGTGAACTGCACGGCAAATAACGCCGGACTTATATGCGGCAATCCGTTAATCAAAACATATCCCACAACAAAAAACAGCACAGCCGCCGTTGCAATAATGCTCGCCCACGAAGCCAAAAAAAATATTCGGTCTGTCGGTTTTTTGCGAAAAAATTTTTTGAACACTTATGCATCTCCCTTTTTTGCGAGCCGTTCACGAGGCATCGGCGGACTGTTATTTCCTGCCTCGGATTCGCATAAACATCGTGTTAATGAGCAAAATAAACGCGAACAACACAACACCCGTTGCGATAAGAGCCGCGCGATGGTCGCCGTAAGCATAGCCGAGTTCGATAACAACGTTGGAAGTAAGCGTTCTCGTGCCGCTTAAAAATTCATGCGGCATTCGCATAACCGCCTGATTTCCCGCAACCATTCGCACCGCCATTGTTTCGCCGACGGCTCGCCCGATTCCCAATATAACCGACGCCGTTACGCCCGATTTTGCCGCCGGCAACACTGCTTTAAACGTCGCGCTTTCGTGGCTTGCGCCCAAAGCAACCGCGCCGTCATAAATTTCCGGCGGCACGGCGCGAATTGCGTGTTCGGAAATGGTGATAATCGTCGGCAGAATCATCATGCCCAAAAGCATTGATGCCGTAAGAATGCTGTTTCCGTTGCCGCCGAAATTTTCGCGCACAAACGGCACAAGCACCACCATTCCGAAATACCCGTACACAACCGACGGTATTCCCGCCAAAAGATTTATCGCGGGTTTCAACACTTTATGAATCCGCCGGGGGCAAAACTTTGCCATAAATACCGCCGCAAAAATTCCGACAGGCACGCCGAATAATATCGCTCCCGCCGTTACATATAACGAACCTGCAATCATGGGCAATATGCCGTATAACGGCGGATTCCACGTCGGCCGCCAATCCGTGCCGGTTAAAAAATTCAAAACTCCGATGTCGAGCATCGCGGGAATCCCCTGCGCAAACAAAAACACGCATATCAGCCCCACCGCAATAACTGCGGCGGAAGCTGATGCGATAAATAATATTTTTGCGCCAAGTTCTTTGTTGAAAATGAGCAGAACAATCCATGCGATAACTGTCAAAATAATCACGGGCAACGGAACAATCCAAAACAAGATAATCCACACGATTGCGGAAAATGCCGTTACCGCGATTAGCGCACGCTTCCCCATTCTGTAGCCTCCCCGAGGAAAATATTTCGCACTTGTTCGAGGGTCAACCCGTTTATTTCATTGCTCGGATGCACAATCACCGCAATGCCGTCAATTGCTATTGTGCGCGGCGTTAAAAATTCAAGTTCGCTGTCGCGCAAATCGCGGCTCGACATTGCGATATCCGCAAGTCCTTCGCGAACGGCGGTTATTCCGTGTCCCGTTCCCGCGCCGTGAATATCAATCGTAACACCGGGGTTAATCGCACGATATGCTTCCGCCAAATGCTCCATCAGCGAATTTACCGACGACGACCCGTTTACAACAATTGTTCCCGTTAAACCGACGGGAGTGTACTGCGGCGCACCCAGCGGCACGAACGGCACATAACCTCTGCCGGCAACAACTTCCTGCCCCTGCGCGGAAAATATGAAATCCACAAAATCCAACGCAAGCGGGCTTAACCCGGCGGCAGTATTGTAGCCGATGATAAACGGCCGCTGAATTGCATAAGTACCGTTCAGCATGTTTTCAACCGTCGGCATCACTCCGCCGACAGCCAATACTTTCACCCGGCTGTCCGTCAACGCAACGCCGGTTGAAGCATAACCGATTGCCGCCGGATTTTCCGCTACATTGGTCATCATAACGCTTGTGCCGGGCGCAACAACCGCTTCCGTTGTGATATTGTCGTTGCCGTTTACCGTAATTTCAACAATTTCGACAAATGCGCCCCGTGTTCCGCTGCCGTCCTCGCGAGTAATCACGGTAATTTGCTCCGAATCTCCGCCGCATCCCGCAAGCGATAATCCCATAACCGCAACCGCCGTTATGCCTGATACGAATTTGATAATGTTCTTTACCATTTTTACATTCCTCCGCGCAGCAGTTTTGCAAAAATGCGGGAATCTCCGCACCGACGCAAAAGCTGCGATAATTTTGCAGAGAGTGTTGGAAAATTACGCTCTCCGACCTTGCTTTCAAAGCAACTATAAACGGCGAATGTATTGTTTAAATATCGGCTATGTAAAATCTGTGTAACTTTTCGCGCCGCGCGCCAAGCGCGCCCCGGACGCCGGGGACATGTGCAGGTTGCCGCACATTCCCTCGAAGCCGGAACAGCCTCCTGTACAAACTTTCGCGCAAAAAAATAAAAATCGCGCGAACGCGTAATGCCATTAAGTTAAGGGCATTACGCACATGCGCGGTTTTTTGATGCTTGGGGGCTGCACGATTCCCGGAAAAAGTCCGGGAAAAGTTCCGGGAAAAATTCTCAGAACCGTTCCGGATAACACCGTAAGAGAGTTGAAATATACTTGCCCTGCAACCGAGAAATTACGCAGTCGCTTCCATGCCAAAGGACGTGTTTGCCATCAGGTAATAATCGCAGGCTGAAACAATTGAGCGCGAGGCGAAAACCGGCGGCTTCAGGCCGGTTTTTGACGACGCGCGAAA
>WQVC01000067.1 GCA_009781765.1 Defluviitaleaceae bacterium
CCGTTCTCAAGCAGTGGCGCGGCATTGCAACTCGTTACGCCAAACATACGGCTTCATATCTTGCCGCTGTACAGATTGCCTGTTTTGTTGGTTGGGGCAAAACTATTGTCGACACACCCTAAGACGAGTTCGCAGAAAACCGGCGGCTTTAGGCCGGTTTTCGAGAACGAGCGTATGCGAACGGACAATTTTTCAACACTCTCCATAACGCAAACATCGGAGGGTAAAAAATGTACACTGAATACGTTGAAATTAACGGAATATCGCAATTTTTTCTTCACGTCCCGAACCCCGGCAACGACGTTGCAATAATGTTGCACGGCGGCCCGGGAATGCCTAATTCTCGGCTTGCATACTTCCATAAGCAGTATTTTGATACATACAGTGCCGTGTATTACGACCAACGATGGTCGGGCAAAACGCAATTAAAAAACAAAACGCCTTTCGAAAACATGTCTATGGACACTTTAGTCGAAGATTTGCGCCAAACAATAAAATACGTCAAGGAAAAATATGCGACGGAACGGGTGTTTCTTGCGGGGCATTCATTCGGGTCGCTGTTGGGAACGATGTTTATCGCAAAACATCCCGGAGAGGTATGGGGATACATCGGCTACGGACAAGTTGTCGATTCGTCGCAGGACAAAAATTGGTACGAAAATTTGAAAGAAACGATAGCGCGCTCGGGCAAAAAATCGGACAAACGAAAGTTGGCGACCGTAAACGAAGCCTATCCCAATCTGCCCAAACAAGAATATGTAAAGTCGCACATTACGCTTTGCGACCTCGAGTACAAATACGGTTTCAAAAAAACGGATTACGTAAACCTGTACAGAAAAAGCCCGCTTTTAACATTGCGATGTCTGATTCAAATGATACAAACAGCTCGCGGCGGCAAAGCCTATCAATCGTTAATCGGCGAATTGTATTACGGTTTTGACATCACCGGCATCAAAGAGTACGAAACGCCCGTTTGCTGCATTTTGGGCAGAAACGACGAATGGACATCAAGCCGCACAGCCGCCGAATATTTCGACGCGATTCAAGCCCCGAAAAAGCAGTTACATTGGATAGACGACGCGGGACACATGGTCGATACCGATAATCCCGAAAAATTTTTCTGCGCGCTCGCAAAAATCATCAGAACGACATAACGGCGGGGTTATTTTTTATGCGTTTCGCGCAATACGCGCATAATTTCCGCAACTCCGTCGCCGGATTTATGCGCCGACATCGTGCGCGTAAAAGTTGCGCGTTCGTCATAAAGTGCGCAAATTGCATCATATAATGATTGCGGGGTTATTTTTTCTTCCGCCAAAATCATTGAAAATCCCGAACGCTCAAACGATTCCGCGTTTTGAATTTGGTCGCCGCGCGATTGCGCTCGCGGCAACGGAATCAGCAAATTCGGCTTCCGCAGCGCGAGAAGCTCAAAAATCGTGTTCGCGCCGGCGCGGGACACAACGACGTCGGCGGCGGCAAGAATATCCGCCATTCCGCCCGATACATACTCAAATTCGGCATAATCCGGGCGTGAAATCCCCGACAAATTCCCCTTGCCGCACAAATGAATCACACGAAATTTTTGCAAAATTTGCGGCAAAGCCTCGCGTACATGCGCGTTAATCGCCGCCGCGCCGAGGCTTCCGCCGGTTACAAGCAAAACCGGCTTGCCCGATGCCGAATCGAATCCGGCAAATTTCAGCCCGGCAAATCGGCTGCCCTTTTTCACCTCGCCGCGAATCGGCGTACCCGTTAAAACGGCTCGCGCGCGCGCTTTTTTCGGCAGAAAATTCAGCGTTTCCGGAAACGACGCGCAAATTTTTTCTGCGAACGGCATAACAATTTTATTCGCAAGCCCCGGGCTGATGTCCGACTCGTGAATAATCGTGCGAATACCCAGCATTTTTGCCGCCAAAATCACCGGCACAACAACAAATCCGCCTTTGGAAAAAATCAGGTCGGGCTTAATTTTTTTGAGAATTTTTCGCGCTTCGCCAACGCCCTTCACAACACGAAACGCATCCGTTATGTTCTTCAACGAAAAATATCGCCGCAGCTTGCCCGACGAAATCCCGTAAAACACAAGCCCTTCCGCTTGCGCAAGCTCGCGCTCGATTCCGTCGCGGCTTCCGATGTAATGAATCTCAAACCCCTCGGCCTTCAACGCCGATACGAGTGCCAAATTCGGAACAACGTGCCCCGCTGTTCCGCCCCCGGTAAGAATAATTTTTTTCATGCAATCCCTCACGATTATTTATTTAAAACTGTGGGACTCCGTCCCGCACCCTCTCGCGTGCTGCGCACGCCGGCCGGGCGGCCCGCCGCTCCGCGACGCCGGCTTCGCCGGAGTCAGCCCTGCAAACTTTTGAAAAAGTTTCATCAAAACTTTATTGAAAACGCGAATCAAGAGTTCAGAATAACGCCTCGCCGAAAATGCCTTGTGGCGAGCGACCGGTCTTTTTTTCGGATGCTTTTCCCGAAAAAAAGACAACGAGCGAGCCGTTTACAAGGCATAGGCGAGGCGTTATTTCCTACCCTTGATTCGCGTTGAAACTCGCGCGTTGCGCGAGTTTCAAAATCAATCGGTAGCTGAGCAACTGCCAATTGATTTTGCAACACCGACTTCGGCGAAAATTGTAATTTCGGCGTTTCCCTGCTATAATTATATCCGTTCGCCACGATAATGTTAACAACAGACTTGATGAGGATGACAATGCGAAAAATTTTTATAATATTCGGGCTGCTTTTATTTTTCGCCGGCTGCGCTTGCGACGAAGTAACACTTCCGGACGAACCCGACCCGCCTGTTAATTCCGGCAATTCCGCCGATTCGCCGTACGAGCCGGAGCAGCACGAACCGCCCGTACACGAGCCGGAACCCACTCCGCCCGTCGCAATCCCCGAACGCGACGAACATCGTGCGTTTTTGACGATTTCCCCCGCCGAGCGTTTGGTTTCGGGCAGCTCGCACATAACATTTACAAATCGCACGGGCGGCGAGCTTGAAACCGTCGTTTTGCGCGTCTATCTGAATGCATTTTGCCGCGACGCCGAGAATTCGCCGGTGTTTCCCGAGCTTGAATGGCGGGCGTTTCCGAACGGGCGCGAATACGGCAATATCGGCATCGAATACGCCTTCGCCAACGACGAACCCCTTTCCTTCGAACTCGACGAAACCGTTTTAACTCTCAAACTGAACAAGCCGCTCGCGCCATATCAAACCGTGCGGCTCTTTTTGCTTTACACCGCCGAAATTCCGCAAATTGCCCATCGTACGGGCGGAAACGAAAACGCGCTGTGGTTCGGCAAATTTTTGCCCACGCTTGCTGTGTACGACAACGGCTGGAACACCGACGCCCATTATCCCGCCGGAAATCCGTTTTTCGTGCAGGCGGCGAATTATCGCGTCGAAATAACCACGCCGTCGCGGTACACCGTTGTGGGAACCGGCACCCGCACCGAAGAAGTTATCATCGACACCGACACAAAAATTACGCGATTCACGGCAAATCACGCGCGCGATTTCGCTTTCGCGCTTTCGCCGCACTTTCTCACCGCCCAAGCAATCACCGAAACCGGCGTCACCATTCACCTTTACTACTTTACGGAAACGCTCAACCCGGAACAAATTCTCGAATCCGCGCTGCGCAGCATGAATTTTTTCGAAGAACGAATCAGCGTTTTCCCGCTCGGTCACGTTACAATCGTCGAAGCCGAACTCATGCAGGACAGCATTGCATTCTCGCAGGTCGTATTTGCGGATTCGTGGTATTTGGCGCGGGGCGGACAATATCGCGCAATTGCACACGGCCTCGGAAATCAATGGCTTTCGCAAATCGTGGGAACAAATCGCGTCGCCGAACCGTGGCTTACAAACGGCTTAACGCGCTTCGTTCAGGCGGGCGTTTTCTACCAAGACGCCGACACTCTTCGCAGTCGCATGGAGCGCGATTATGTTACTATCAACGAACGCACAACCCTGATTATGGCCAACGGACTCGGCGCGTCGCCGAATTGGGCGCATTACGCCCACACGCACGGGCGAAAGGCAATGCTTATGACCTACAATTTGCACGAACTCGTCGGCGAAGAAGTTTTTTGGCAAATTATTTCCGAATATTATCGCCGCTTCGCCTTCGAAATCGCCGACGCCAACGACTTTATAAATCTTGCCGAAGAAATTTCCGGGCGAAATTTGCAAAATTTCTTCAGCCGTTGGATTAACGAAGGAACCGTACCGGGGCTGCCGTAGATAAAGTTAGGCTTTCGGGGGCGTTGCCGGAGGTCAGTCCACCCGCTTTTTGAGGGTGGCGCGGGAAGCATTCGCTTCGCTCATTGCGCCCTTTAAAAGCGGGGCAAAAAAATAAAATCGCGCGTTGCGCGATTTTTAAGACAGTTTTTGTCAAACTTTTTTCAAAAAGTTTGTGGGGTGCGGGGCGAAGCCCTGCGGTTTTGCCAAACCGGATTCATATGGCGGGGCAAAAAAATTAAAATCGCGCGTTGCGCGATTTTTTGTTAAAATTTTGATGAAACTTTTTTAAAAGTTTCCGGGGGTGCGGGGCAGAGCCCCGCGACTTCAAACATTGACATTGAACATTAACAAGGAGGCTGTGCATGAAAATCATTATTATTTACGGAAACATGGCGCACTACGACCACGGACTGGGACAAGTTACGGCGCGGGTTAAAGGGATTTTTGATGAGCTTGATGCAACGTGCGAAAGTGTGGATTTGGGGCAGCTTCATCCGCCGTATTACGACGGCGAAACAACCAAAAGCATCGACGATATTGTTGCGAAAATTCGCGCGGCGGACGGTGTTATTTTTGCGTGTACGGCGCAAATGTTCGCGCCTACCGCGCTTTTGCAGAGCTTTCTTGAATATTTGGAACACGAGGAATACGCCGACGCACTTGCCGGAAAGCGATGCATGTCGGTTGCGGTTTCGCGGGCGGGCGGCGAAAAATCCGCGCTCGATTATCTTGCGCGGGTGACGGGATTTGCGGGGGGATTCGTTGCGGCGCAAATCGGGCTTACTGCGCAACATTTGGCGGATTTTGACGGCGAACCCGGCGAAATTTTGGACAAAACGGTTGAGGATTTTTGGCGCGCCGTTAAACAGGAACGAAAATTTCTTATTCCGACTGATTTTGCGGCGAGCGAGGCTCTTGAGATACCCGGCAAAATTCCCGAAAGAGTTGCTCCCGCTTACACGCCTGACGTTCCGGATTTTGCGCCCGCGGAAAAACTGCAATTGCAGAAATTTTCGTCCGTGCAGGAACAGGAAGTTGACGAACTCGCAAATTTGTTTTCGCAAAAACATTCCGGCGGAGCAATCGCGAAAGAACCGATTGTTGAGAATGATAAACATAACGCGCTCAGTGCGCCGACGCGCAGTGCGCTTCCGCCCGCGCCGATTATTCAAGCCCCTCCGCCGGATTCCGCCGAAGGGCTTACGCATAATTTGCCGCAAAAATTTCAGGCGCATCTTTCGGGGGGATTGCAGGCGACGTTGCAAATCAGCATAAAGGGCAGCGAGAAATTCGACGGATTTTTGCATATCCACAGCACGGAATGCACGTATTCGCCGGGAGGAGTCGCGCCCTCTCCGGACATCACAATTATGGCGGATTCCTCCGTTTGGCGCGACGTTTTAACCGGCAAAACCACCGCACAAAAGGCGTTTATGATTGGCGGAATAAAAGTGCGCGGCGACTTTGTTCTGCTCACGAAATTCGACATGCTGTTTAATTTCGGCTTGTGAAAACCCCTGTGAAAACAATTGAAGTTTTGGACATTCCGTTTGCGCAAATCACGCAAGCGGACGCGCTTGATGTACTCGAAAATTTTTTGCGGCAAACGCGCAATCATGTAATCGTAACGCCGAATCCGGAAGGGGTTATGCAAGCGCGCCGAAATCCTGCGTTTGCGGAGGCGTTGCGTTCTGCCGACCTTTCTCTTGCCGACGGAACGGGAATTGTGTTGGCGTCGCGGGCGAAGGGACGACCGCTGCCGGAGCGCGTACGCGGCATGGACACGACCTTCGCGCTGTTTGAGCGGCTTAACGCTCGCCTGAGCGCAGGGCGGAAACCGGATGCCGAAATAATTTCGGACGCGACCGGTGAAGGATTCAGCGTATATTTTTTGGGCGGCGCACCCGGCATTGCGGAACGCGCCGGCGCAAACATGGCGGCGAAATTTTCGGCATTAAAAGTTGCGGGGTGTCATCACGGCTTTTTTTCGCCGGAATCAAATGAAGAATCGCAAATTTTGGCGGAAATAAACGCTGCCGCGCCGGACATTCTGCTTGTTTGCATGGGAATGCCCCGCGCAGAACTCTGGGCGGCGCGAAATCGCAACATCAACGCGCGGCTGACACTTTGCGTCGGCGGCACAATCGACATCATGGCGGGAACAATCAATCCCGCGCCGGCGTTCATGCGAAAAATCGGGCTTGAATGGCTGTGGCGACTTATTCGACAGCCTCGGCGCGCCGCACGAATGCTTGATATTCCGCGATTTATTGCGGCGGTAATTTTTGGCAGGGATAGTGAGTCAAGTTGAAAACGGTCTTTCGCGCTTGCGCGAAAAGAGCGGTTTCAATTTGACGAGCCTCCGAAACGAGTGCTTTTGTGCAAGCAAAAGTGCGAGTGTCCGGAGGCGAAACAAGACTGCTTTTGTCTTGTTTCATAATAATTTTAAGCTCAGGGGAGAGAAAAAAATGAAAAAATTCTTTTGTTTCGCGCTGCTTTTGGCATTTGCAGCGTGCGGTCAAACGGAGGAAACGCAGGTTTTGTACACGCCGGCCGACCACTTACCGGACGCCGTGCTTGAGTGGGAAAATCGCGAAATCGAAGCCGAACCCGCAGACCTGTCGCTTGAGGACGACCCGGATTATCAGGACGGCCCGCGCAGGTACAGCACTTTATGGCTCGGAACGATGACGATGTTTTCCAACGAAATGCCGCGTCAGTTCAGCGATATTGCGCACGCAAACGACGTTTCCGTGTCGATTAGCCTTGCAACGGACAGTTGGGCGTCACTTAACGTGCTTGAGAACATGCTTCTCGAACGTTTGAGCGGCAATCGTCGGTTTGATTACGTTATTATGGCGGAATTGCCGGGGCGTTACCTCCAATACCCGGACGAATTTACAGAAGACCTGATTCGGCTCAGCGAGGCAATTCGCGACGTTGGCGCGACGCCGGTTTTATTCGCGCCGCCATGGGGGTTCGGCGACGAATGGCCGTACGACCTGTTTATCGAACACTCGACATTTTTTCTTGCGAATGCCGCCGAACAAAGCGGCGCGATTTTCGTTGACGTTTCCCGCGCATGGGCGGAAATTTATTTTGAGCATCCCGGGCTTAACCTGTTTGTACCCGCCGGAAACCCGAGCCGACAGGGTGCATTTTTAACGGCCTGCGTTCTGCTTGCGGAACTGCTCGACCTGCAAGTAACCGAAATGCCCGATTGGTCGTTCTATGTATACGACGGCGATTTCGCCGAAACCCTCGCGCTCGCGGCTTGGGAATTTGTAAACGCTCCGGAAGAGGATTGAATTACCGGAATCATACTCAATTACAACGCGAATCAAGAGTTCAAAACAACGCGCTGCCGCAAATGCCTTGTGGCAAGCGACCGGTCGTTTTTTCGGATGCTTTTCCTGAAAAAACGACATCGAGCGAGCCGTTTAAAGGCATCGACGGAGCGTTGTTTCCTACCCTTGATTCGCGTTTACAGGGGAGTTATATGTATTCTACAATGGTCCGCGAGCAGAAGGGGTATTGCAAATGATTAAGGATTTGGTGAAAATGGTTGATGGCTATATATCCGCAAGGGGGTTGCCTTCAATAGATATAGAGTTGGCTTTATCTGATAATCTTTTTGAGTCGCGCTTGAATTTCTCAGCAGACAACCAACGTGACCACATTTTGGAGAATAAGGACACCATTGAGTCATCGAACGGAACAGTTGCATGGCCGGAGTTCATTGATGGAAAATATTACATCATTGTTAGTAAATCCTATATAGACCGGTGCATTAGAGAAGGTGGCGTCGATTATCTCGAAACAATGTATCACGAGTTGCAACATGCCTTTGACCATAAAAGATATTTAGAGCTGATAAACAGTAACGAGTTTGCAAGTGTACCAAAACGACATGATTACGATATATTTACACAATGGACAGAATTTAACGCCAGTAGGTGGGGATGCCTTGGTTTATGGAAATATGCTTATGGAGAAATATATACATCTCAATGTGTAGCTGACCATATTGTAAATATAATATTTCCAAATAGTATCGAAAACTGGGTAATCGGATATAGTTCCACATCGGATGCAAAACAACAATTGTATGTAACTATGCGTTTTCTCGGACGATTGAAGGCATTAAAGGACTTATATCCTGAAATATTTAGTAACGACTATGTTTGTAAAATATTTGACACTAACATATGGGCATATAATTTATTCATTTTCTTGGACGAAAAGAATACACTTGACAGCTCATTCTTGTCGTTCGATAAATTGAGAGACATTTTGAAATCAAACTGGACATTTGCATAAAACATGTTTCAAAAAATAAAGCGCACTTGTGCGAGCATTTCATACAGCCCACTTTCCTAGCAAATAAAAAAAGCCCGGATTCACTGGGCTTTTTCACCCTCAACATTTAAGTCGAGGGTTCTTCGTTCGGAGATGAGAGGATTTGAATTATTCAACAGGCATTTCGGGGAGTAAATTGAGTATCACGCAACCAAGAAAATGCCGCAATTAAGCCATTCGTTGTAAATTGCATATTGCCGAACATTCTTTCTTTCAATCCTCTAAGGGGTAAATTAAGGGGTAGAAATCTCACACGTCAAACGGTGATTTTATCTCGCTTTGAAGGGGGATGAGAATTTCATTTTGGGGTGTTAAAATTTTATTTTGAGCCATATTTTTTTGATGCTCATGCCCTCGATAGTCGCACATATCCATGTGGTACATTTTATATTCGCCGCTCTCGTTCTTGTAGTGATAGTAAATATTGACAATTCTTCGCCGTATTTGCTCATATGTTTCAATTTGCCGATAGTCCTTTATTAAATTTTCATAAAAAATATCGGGCGGGTAAACCGACGTTATGTGTACATCTTCCCATAAACTGATTATGTTTGTATAACGAGCATGAATTTGCGTTTTGTAACCGTCAAGCATAAGAAGCAACTGGGGATATTTAATTTGCCCTCGGAACTCGTCAAGGAATAATACCTTTTCTCCGTTGTATTTATCGAATCCCTTTTCGTACTCGCCGACAAAATATACCTCATCTTCACCCCACATTTTAACCAACTTTACAAGCATGTGACTTTTTCCTGTTCCCGATTCGCCCCAATGCCAATTTACAGTCACAAAACGCTTTACAGGGGTTTCTTTGAAACGTTTACGGAAGAAAGCATCTTTAATAAGTTTTTCATGCTTCCTAAAACTCAGGGACATGTCCATAATTACGTTTGGTGTTTTGCCGCTGCCGATAAGTTCTTCAATTTTTCCGTAATCACTCCGAAATCCTTGCTTGCCTTCGATTTCGCCATGACGTGCTATACAGAGGACTTGTTCGCCTTTTTCGTCATAAGGCGGCTGTTTGGTGATATAGCCCTCGGCTTGTTTTTTGTTTCCTTTTGTTGGCTGAATATTCATGGACGGAAATAATTTTTTTATCGCTGAAAATCTTATCGGTTGTACATTTTCGAAAACGGCATGGAGATGTTTTAATCCTGTTGCCGATATGCAATACGTCACAGCGCATGAACCTTGCGGATGCGCTGAAATCCACATTTCTTTTACTTTCTCGACAATTTCTTCGGGTGTTCCGCTGATGCCGTGTTCTTCGGGGTTGTTAAACTCACAAAACCAACTTCTGCCTGTTTCGTTTTTTTCTTGATTTTCCAATTCTTCACCTCAATTTCTTTTAATTTTTTACTTTGAATTTGTCACGAGGTTGTCACAAAACCTTGTGACACGATTACCCCGCTTAATTACTGGTCTAAACCCACTTTGTCACGATGTTACGAAGTGAGGGGTAATACTAACCCTCACTTCTGAGCTGAACGAATGTGTTGCCGCAAGGTCGATTTCCGTAAGGTCGCGGGAGGCTTCGCCCCCGCACCCCCACGCTCGCCGCGCGGCAGGGGTTGCCGCAAAAGAACGGCAACCCTGCGGGTCATCGTCCTTGCCGAAACTGTCCGCCACGTCAAGGCGGGAAAGATGCCTTGACGCGCTCCGATACATGACTGTCGGACACGGTACCGTTTCAATCAATATAACGGCGCGGGCTGTGCGCCGTGCGGCGCACAAGCGCGGAGGCTCATGGGTAGGGGTGTACCGCGTGCATCAGCGCACCGCTCGATGCGCACTGCTCCGTGCAATGCAAACTGGTGTGCCTTTTCGTTCTCGCACCCGCACATCATAGAAAGACCTTCACATAAATCTTTCATTGCACATAATGTTCTTTCTAAGCGCAGCCATTTTTCTTTTTCGCGGTTCATGCGCATACACCTCCTTGTCCTGCTTGGCTTTCGAGCCACAGCATAAATTTTTGACGCAAAATTAACTTGCGCTTTTCGATGCGCAGGGCAGGGAAATCGCTTCTTTCGCATAAATCGTACACGGTCGGACGCGATACCCCGAGTATTTCGGCGGCTTCCGCTACTGTGATTACGGTTTTTTCTTGTACTTGCATGATTGCTCCTCCTCTTTAATGTGATTCATTGAATGCATTTTTTCCATTATAATAGATTCAATGTATATGTCAAGCATTTTTTCGTAGTCGTTGTATATTTTTTTATTTTTTGGTAATCTTCCTACAGGAGGTGTTCTGCATGACAATAGGCGAACGCATTAAAGAGCAACGAAAATTAAAAAAGCTAACTCAAGCCGAGTTAGCTGAAAAATGTAACATTCACGTTGTCACATTAAGGCAATACGAGGGAGGACGCAGACAACCGCATGTAAATCAACTTGCTCAAATCTCAAATGTCCTTAATGTCCCATTGTCTTGTTTTATTGACGTTTCTGACGATTCCATAAAAAATGTAATCGCTGAAACCGTTGATAATTCCGACGTTCAACAAGCCGCACTGGAAACAATGAATGAAGTTTTGCCCGCTATGTTTGACTTGCCACCGTTTATCATTGAAAAATTGCAATCTCCCGACAAC
Source organism: Defluviitaleaceae bacterium (assembly GCA_009781765.1). Classification (GTDB taxonomy): domain Bacteria; phylum Bacillota; class Clostridia; order Lachnospirales; family WQUN01; genus WQVC01. The sequence goes on from WQVC01000067.1 coordinate 11,212, forward strand.
TCCTTTGATGATTCTGTCGTTGCGGGGTATGGAAATGCGCTTTTAATTGCTCATTTTACAGATGTATCACCGAAAGATTTAGAGGAACTGCTGCTGCTTATACACCGCATGAAGGGCGGTGGAAATCATGCCTAAACGAAACGCACAGGGCGCAGGTAGCATCCGCCAACGAGCCGACGGCACTTGGGAAGCACGATATACCATTGGTCGCGACCCCGGCACAGGCAAGCAAGTCCGCAAATCTGTTTACGGTAAAACGCAAAAGGAGGTTCGTCAAAAACTTGCGGTCGCCACCGTCGCAATTGACGAGGGAACATACATTGAGCCTTCGCGCTTGACCGTTGGCGCATGGATTGATATTTGGCTTGCGGAATACAATAAATCCGTTAAGGCACTTACGCTTAAAGAATACACGGGGCAATGTAACTTCCGAATTAAGCCCTCTTTGGGAGCTGTGAAACTTTCGGCGTTGCGGCCGCACGACATCCAAGCCTTTTTGAATAAGCAAGAACAACCCACTGCGAACGCAAAAGGTTTGAGTCCGAAAAGCATTAAAAATTTGCACGGTATTTTGCATAAATCATTACAACAAGCGGTTATGTTGGGCTACATTGCCGTCAACCCCGCAAACGCAATAAGACTTCCGCGAGTCGAAAAAGCTCACGTTAAACCGCTTGACACCACACAAATGAAAGCCTTTTTAACCGCTATCAAAGGACACCACTTTGAAACGCTGTTTATTTTTGACCTCTTTACGGGACTGAGAAAAAGCGAGCTTATCGGCTTAACATGGGATTGTTTGCAGGGCGATACGCTTTATGTCTATCGGCAACTTCAACGGATTGACGGCAAATATGTTTTCAGACCGCTTAAAAACAGCAAATCACGCCGCATTACCCCCGCCGCAAGCATTATGCAATTACTCCGCGAACATAAGCAGAAGCAACACGAACAATCGGCTCTTTTCGGCAATTCATGGAGCAACGACGACGGCTTTATTTTTACAAATGAGTTCGGTCGGCATCTTATCCACGATACGGTTTACGAGAACTTTAAGCGCATAGCAGTTTCTTTAAATATGCCGTCCGCTCGTTTTCACGATTTGCGGCATTCTTATGCTGTTTCCGCTCTTCGGGCAGGAGATGACGTGAAAACTGTTCAAGAAAACCTCGGACACCATACTGCGGCGTTTACGTTAGATACATACGGACATGTCACGGAGGAGATGAAAAAAGAAAGTGCCGCACGCATGGACAATTTTATAAAGGGTATTTTTGAATGACCAAAGTTTTAAGGGGTAAATTAAGGGGTAAACGCATGAAGATGACAACAAAAAACCCCTGTAATCCCCATAATCGCAAGGGTTTATGCTTTTTGCCCCCGACAGGAGTTGAACCTGCACGGTTTCCCACCGGAACCTAAATCCGGCGCGTCTGCCAATTCCGCCACAGGGGCTTTTGTGATACAATAAATTTCTTGCGCAGGGCGACCTCTGAAAACCCGACTTTTCGCATATTTCGCTTCTCGGAAACCGACCTGAAGCCGTCGGTTTCCTGCGATGCGAAACAGCTCAAAGCGGGTTTTCGGAGGTCGCCGCAATTGTAATTTTGCAGGAAGTATGTATAAAATTATAACAAACTTTCCGGGAAAGTGAAGTGAATTATGGCGCGTAATACCTTCCGTCAGGACGAAACGCTCGACCAAAAAAATGTGTTCAAATTCGGGCATTTGTTTCGGTTGGGTAAATATATCCGGCCGTATCGGCGCGTGTTCGGGCTGACTTTTGCGTTCACGATTACATCAAGTGCGCTCGGGCTTCTCGCGCCGTACCTCACCATGGTTGTTATGGATGTTGCAATTCCGAACAGCGACGTTGCGCTTGTGTTGATTCTTTCGGCGGTTATGCTCGGCACAATTTTTTTGAACGTATTTTTCATGCGGTATCGAATTGCGGCGATGGCAAAGGTCGGGCAAAGCGTTATTCGCGACTTGCGACTGGATTTGTTCAAGCATATCCAGCTTTTGCCCTTCAGTTTTTTCGATTCGCGCCCCCACGGGAAAATTCTCGTGCGCTTGGTGAACTACATAAATTCTTTGAGCGAAATGCTGTCGAACGGCATTTTGAACGTAATTACCGACATGCTTTCGCTCGGAATTATCATCGTAATCATGCTTACAATCGACCCGCAGCTTACTCTTGTTGCAATGGTCGGAATGCCGTTTCTTTTTGCGGCAATTTTTTTAATTCGAACGCGAAATCGTCGCGCATGGCAAATAATTTCCGCAAAACAATCGAACATGAACGCCTATATTCACGAAAGCATCGCCGGCGTGAAAATTACGCAGGCTTTTTCGCGAGAGGCGGAAAACGAAGAAATTTTCGCCGACGTTTCGCGCAGCGTACAAAAATCGTGGATGAAGGGCATCGCAACGGTTTTTTTGATGCGTCCGGCGGTTGAAAATATCAGCACGCTTGCGATTTCGTTTTTGTACATTGCGGCGGTGGCGATGATTGCCGAAAACGCGCTTACAGTGGGCGTTCTTGTGGCGTTTGTAATGTACATTCACCGATTTTGGACGCCGATTAACAATATCGCCATGTTTTACAACTCGATTGTCACGAACATGAGCTATCTCGAACTCATTTTCGAAACAATCGACGAACCGATTTTGGTCAAAGACAAACCCGGCGCAACCGACATGCCCGAAATTTCCGGTCGCGTTGAGTTCAAAAACGTGAGCTTCGCCTACGAAGAAAATCAACCGGTGCTCGACGACGTAAGTTTTTCGTGCGAAGCCGGCAGCAAAGTTGCTCTTGTCGGGCCGACGGGCGCGGGAAAAACAACGGTCGTTAATCTGCTTTCGCGATTTTACGAGCTTCAACGCGGGCAAATTTTTATCGACGGATTTGATATTTCCGACGCGACGCTGTACTCGCTGCGAAGTCAAATGGGCATAATGCTGCAAGACAGCTTTCTTTTTTCCGGCACAATCATGGAAAACATTCGATACAGCCGCCTCGACGCCACCGACGACGAAGTTATTGCGGCGGCAAAAGCCGTTTGCGCCCACGAATTTATCACGGAAACCGAAAAAGGCTACAAAACCGAAGTAAACGAACGCGGCACTCGGCTTTCTGTGGGGCAGCGGCAGTTGATTTCATTCGCGCGCGCGCTTCTTGCCGACCCGCGAATTTTAATTCTCGACGAAGCCACCGCAAACATCGACACCCGCACCGAACAAGCCCTGCAAAACGGACTTAATCGTCTGCTTGAGGGTCGCACTTCCTTTATAATTGCGCATCGGCTTTCTACAATTAAACACGCCGATTTAATCATGGTTATCGACCGCGGAAATGTTGCCGAAAGCGGAACGCACGATGAGTTAATCGAACTTCGCGGCGATTATTTTAATTTGGTAAATTCGCAGTAGGGCAGAGTGTGCGGGCAACTTTGCGGCGAATTGCTCAATTAAACGCAAAGGGAAGAAATTTATGAAAATTGAAATAGTGCCTGTTGCGCGTGATGAAAAAGAAATATTGCGAAACCTTATGGAAAAGTACGATTATGAAATGTCGCAATACAGCGGTGATGATGTAAACAAGTTGGGGCTTTACGGCTTCGATTATTTTGATAATTTTTGGCAAGAAGGCGCAAAACGGTGGGCGTTCTTTATCAAGGCAGACGATAAGCTCGCCGGCTTTGCCATGTTTATAAGTGATTACTTTTACCTGAAAAATAAAAAATCGGATTATATGATGAACGATTTTTTTGTTATGTACAAATACAGAGGCTTGGGGGTTGGCAAATTTGCCGTTAATTATCTGTTTAACAAGTTTAAGGGAGCATGGCAGGTTAATACAGTTGATAAAAACATCACATCCGTAAAATTTTTGACGAATGTTATCGGCAACCATACAGATGGCAAATATGAACTTTTACCCAATGATGAATTGGGAGAAGATTGCCGTGTATTTTATTTTCGGATGATTTAATCGCAGACGCATATATTCGCGCTTTGAAAAAAGCAGGATTGTTGGATTTGGAAGGAAATCGAAAAAATCGACGTCGGATACTTTCGGAGGAATCGCAATGATAAATTTACCAAGCCCGTGCTTCATCGTTGATGAGGGGCTGCTTATAAAAAATTTGCGAATTTTGCGCGGTGTCGCCGACGCGGCGGGATGCAAAATTTTGCTTGCGCAAAAAGCATTTTCAATGTTTGACGTTTATCCGCTTGCGGCGAAATATCTCGACGGCACGGCGGCAAGCGGTCTGCACGAAGCACGGCTGAGTCACGAGTATTTCGGCAAGGAAAACCACGTGTTTTCGGCAGCGTATTCCGACGCGGAGTTTGACGCAGTTTCGAAAATTTGCAGCCACATCGTGTTCAACTCGTTTGCGCAAGCCCGCCAGGCTCGCCAAGCGGGCAGTGAACGCCGGGGGCATATGTCAGATGCGACACGTTCCCTCGGAGCCCGCCAAGCGGGCAGTGAGAGCCGGGGGCATATGTCAGATGCGACACGTTCCCTCGAAGCCCGCCAAGCGGGCAGTGAACGCCGGGGGCATATGTCGGATGCGACACGTTCCCTCGAAGCCGGAATAAACTCCGGAGGCGGAATCGGGGGCGGAATCAACGCCGACACCGGGAGGCGTTCCGAGGTTGAGAGCAAAAAAAATAATGCCGGGGGCAACCTTCACAGGTGCAAAAATTTCGGCATTCGTGTGAATCCCGAATTTTCTACGCAGGAAAACTCCGGCGCAGACGGCGGAATTTACGACCCGTGTTCGCCGGGTTCGCGTCTTGGGGTGACGCTCGAAAATTTCCGCTTTGATGCGTTTTCCGATGATGCGCGTTCCGGGGCGGCTTTCGATGACGTGCGTTCCAACGACGCCCCTTCCGAAGATGCGTCCTCCGTCGGTGCATCTTCCGGCGCATGTTCCAACGATACCCCTTCCGATGATGCACCCCCCTTCGGTGCGCGTTCTGATGAATTTTCCAACGGCGAACACGAAAGCATCCGCTTAAACGGCTTGCATTTTCACACGCTCTGCCAGCAAAATTCCGACGCGCTTGAAGCGACTTTGCACGCGGTAACGGAAAAATTCGGCAGCGTTTTCGACAAAATTTCGTGGGTCAATTTCGGCGGCGGGCATCATATCACGCGCCCGGATTACGACATCGACCGTCTTGTCGCGCTGATAAAAAATTTTCGCGCAAAATATCCGCATTTGCAGGTTTATCTCGAACCCGGCGAAGCGGTCGCACTTAACGCCGGATTTTTGCATTGCACCGTACTGGACATTGTGCAAAACGGCGGCAACATCGCCATTTTAGACGCATCGGCGGCGTGCCATATGCCCGACGTGCTTGAAATGCCCTACACGCCGCGCGTGGTTGCGCCGCAGGTCGCCGACGGCGGCTTCGCGTACACTCTCGCCGGGCCGACGTGTCTTGCCGGCGATATTATCGGCGCGTACTCCTTCGAAAAGCCGCTTTCCGTCGGCGATACCGTCGTTTTCGACGACATGGCAATTTATTCGATGGTGAAAACCAACACTTTCAACGGCATGAATCTGCCCGCAATCGCAAAACGCCGCGCTGACGGCGAGGTGCAAATTGTGCGTCAATTCGGATACGACGATTTTAAAAACAGGCTTTCGTGATGCTGTTGACCCTCCAATTGAAGTTTGCTTTGCAAACTCTAATCCCCCCCCTAAAAGGGGGGATTGCGACCCCAATCTTGCGGAAAGGTTTAATTAGACCTGTCCTGAAAGTGTAATTTTCGTTTCGTGGCAGCGCGGCAAAACGCCTCACTTCTTGCGGTTTTGCTACGCAAAACACGCTGACGTTCGGCAAGCCGTGGCAGCCCCTTACCGAAAATTTTGAAGTTACAGGACAGGTCTATTGGTGGCGCAATATGAAAACAGTGCTTGTTACGGGTTCGTCGCGAGGAATCGGGCTTGCGATTGCGAAAAAATTTGCCGCGCGGGGCGACCGCGTGGTTTTAAATTGCCGCGAAGATATTGAGCAACTGCAAGAAGCGACACGTTCCCTCGAAGCCGTGCGCCTGGCGCACGATGAGAGCCGGGGGAAAATGTCAGCGGCGACACGTTCCCTCGAAGCCGTGCGCCAAGCGCACGATGAGAGCCGGGGGCAAATGTCAGCAACGACACGTTCCCTCGAAGCCGGAAATCATTTCGCAGGAGTCATGTGCCAAAATTCGCAGTGCAACGCAGACGCGACGCACGAAAACATTCTCGCCGTTCGTGCCGACGTTTCAAACTACGCAGAATGCGCCGCTCTTTTCGACCGAGCGGAAGCCGCGTTCGGTGCGGTCGATATTTTGGTAAACAATGCGGGCGCGGCGCATTTCGGGCTTTTTTCCGACATGACTCCGGCGGAAATCCAAAGCGTTCTTGCCGCAAACCTGACTTCCGCAATCAACGCCTCTCATCGCGCCGTTCCCAACATGGTTCGCGCAAAAGCAGGCTGCATCATAAATATTTCGTCGATTTGGGGCATCACAGGCGCGTCGTGCGAGGCGATTTATTCCGCCGCAAAAGCCGGTCTGAACGGCTTTACAAAAGCTCTCGCACGCGAACTCGCGCCGAGCGGCATTCGCGTAAACGCAATAGCTTGCGGCGCGTTCGAAACCCGCATGAATGCTCGCCTTTCAGACGCAGAAAAAATCGCCTTCACGGATGAAATCCCGTTAGGGCGATTCGGACACCCCGACGAAGCAGGCGATTTAGCGGTTTTTCTCGCCACCGCCGAGTATTTAACAGGGCAAATAATTCCGCTCGACGGCGGGGTTTGTTAGGGTGTGTCGACAATAGTTTTGCCCCAACCAACAAAACAGGCAATCTGTACAGCGGCAAGATATGAAGCCGTATGTTTGGCGTAACGAGTTGCAATGCCGCGCCACTGCTTGAGAACG
>WQVC01000068.1 GCA_009781765.1 Defluviitaleaceae bacterium
TTAAACGGTGGAGAGGCATTGCTACGCGCTACGCCAAACACACAAAATCCTACCTTGCCGCCGTTCAAATCGCTTGCGTTTTCGGATGGAGCAATGCCTTTTGACGACACTCCCTAAGACGCAAAGGGCGAATAAATTATCTGCGTGAGATATTCATGCCGCATATTGCATCCGTTGACCCGAATTTTTTTAACCGACTTGACGAGAGCTTTTTGCAAAATCACGACGACGCGAAAAAATTTATAACCGAAAAAGGCAAGGGGCTTATTTTTGCCGGAAAAATCGGCGACGGCGAAAGTTATGCCCTTGATGCCGATTATTACGCCAAATATCCGAGCATCTATCACTTGCGTAGTCACCTGCTGAACGCAACGCACAAGGTTGACCTGCGTTTAATTTATCTTGCGCTGCACCATATCGTAAAGTATCGCGGGCATTTTGTGAGTGAGGGTAGGGATATAACGCCGGAAAATTTTGATGTAAAGGAAGATTTGAAAAATTTTATCGCCGCTTGTACGGAAATCGGTATCGGCGGGTTCGACAATGTTTCGGATGAAAACATATTAGCCGCAAATGCCGTTTTAACAGACAAAAAATTATCCGCGACCCGCAAAACGGACGAGCTTGCAGAAATTTTCGGCAAAAAATCAAAGGATGTTTTTGCGGCAGCAACGGGCGGCAGTATAAATCTTGAAAAAATTTTTGAAAACCCGGATTACAAATACGAAGACGGCGGCGATATTCCCAAACCCGCCGACTTTAAATTTTCACTTGAAGCGGAAAAAGTTGAGGAAAAATTGGCGCAAGCCGAGCAAGTGCTTGAAGATGCCGAGAAAATTAAAATTTTGCATGATGCAAAACAAGTTTACAGCAGCATGGTTTTGAGCGGTATTTTAACAAAGCCCACATTATCGGCATCCATGGTTGCTAAGTACAACACGCACAAAGAACAGCTTGCCGCATTGAAAAAACTTTTGAAATCCGACAAGACAACATATGTCGCAATTTTCGGCAAGGGCGGAATTTATGAAAAATATGTTCATGCCGCAAAAGACATGTCTCAAGATGAATTTTACAAGCAACTTAAAAAACTGCCGCTTACACAAGATATGTTCGACGCAATTGAGCGGGAAAATTTTTTGCCCAAGCAACGCTACAGAGTAAACGGCGAAATTCCGTATCAAATACATGAGTACGAGTTATGCAAAATTTTAGACAATCAAAAAACGCACTACCCCTTCCTTGATGAAGCCTGCGAAAGAATTCAAATGCTTATGAAATTTCGGATTCCGTACTATGTGGGACCGCTTGCGATGCACAAAAATCCCGAAAAAAATCACTGGCTTGAAAAACAGCCCGGCATGGAAGCTAAAAACATTACGCCGTGGAATTTTGAGCAAGTCGTTGACAAAGATGCATCAAACACAAATTTCATCGAGCGCATGACTCGCGAATGTTCATATTTGCCCGGTGAAAAGGTTTTACCCAAGCATTCGCTCATGTATCAGGAATTTGCAATTTACAACGAGCTTATGTCGTGCGGATATTTCGGCACGGACTTTGACGGAAAAAGCAAAAAAATATTTTTCACCCCGGAGCAAAAGCAAAAAATGCTCAATCGCTTGTTTAAGGCGAACAAAAAAGTCACGGTTAAAGCGATGTCGGAATTTTTAGATTCCGAAGGATATGTTTCCGGCATTGCAAAAGGGCAGCTTTTCGGTGTTGATGTAAATGCCAACGCGCCTAAGTACAACGCAAGCTATTCCACCCACATCGACCTCGTACAAGCACTCGGCGTCGAAAACGCAGAACAGATTATCGAAGAACACAAAACCCGCTTCGAAGAAATAATAAAGTGGGCGACAATTTTCGAGGACAAAGCTCTTTTGAAACGGCGAATCAAAAAAGCCAACGCTGAACAGTGGGGAAACTTTCTTACCGACGCGCAGGTAAATAAACTCTTCCGGTTACGTTATCGCGGTTGGGGGCAACTTTCCGCAAAGTTAATTTCGGGCATAAAAACCGATAACGGCAAAACAATTCTCGAAAATCTCAAAGAGGGCAGTTATAAAAATTTCATGCGCCTTTTGGAGGATGAAAAAATTGAAGCCGCAATTAAGGCCGCCGAACTTAAAAAGGGCGACTCCGAAAAATTGGACTACGCGCTTGTTGAAAATTTAGCCGGCAGTCCCGCAATTAAAAAAGGCATTTGGCAAAGTTTAAAAGTTATCCGAGAGCTTGAAGAATTTCTGGGGCGAGAAAATATAAGCAAAATCGTTGTTGAAGTTGCGCGGGATACCGGCGGAAAAAAGGGCAGGCGCACAAAAACAAGATGGCGCAGGCTGATGGATTTTTACAAAAGCAAAAACGGCGAAGCCACGGATACGGATGCATTAAAAAAAGACCTCGCCGGGTATGAAAAAAACGAAAAAGCCTTGGGCAACGAGCGATTATTTTTATATTTTTTGCAAAACGGCAAATGTATGTACAGCAGAGAGTCGCTTAATATCAGCGAGTTGTCAGCGTATGAGGTTGACCACGTAAAGCCGCAAAGCCTTGTAACGGATAACAGTATCGACAACAAGGTGCTTGTAAAGCGAATCGAAAATCAGAAAAAATCTGCCGAGGTACTCAGCACGGCAACAATTTCGAAAATGTCGTCGTTTTGGGAGATGCTTGCAAATAACGGTCAAATTTCGCCGCAAAAACTTGCCAACCTCAAGCGCGATAAAATTACCGACGCCGACAAGCAGGGCTTTATCAATCGTCAACTCGTCGAAACGCGGCAAATTACGAAGCACGTTGTAAATATTCTTACGGAGCATTTTAAAGGCGACAACATTGAGGTGCTTACCCCTCGCGCAGGGCTTACGCGCCAATTTGCCGACGAATTTGATTTGCCGAAAAAGAACCGCGACATAAACGATTATCACCACGCCCACGACGCATTTTTAAACGGTATCGTCGCGACATATGTATACAACGCATATCCGGGGTTGAAAAATTTGTGGGTACACGGAAGCTATGTCCGTAAGCGCGAAAAAACAATCAGCGACAAGGAGCTGAAAAACATCATTAAAACCATGAAAGACGAGCCGTGGGCAAACCGAGAAACCGGCGAAATTTTTGCCGACAAGGAAAAAACCATGGGTATGATTCGCAAAGTTGTGACGTACAGAAATGTGAATATCGTCAAAAAAACGGAAATTCTTGACGGCGGATTCGGGAACGAAACAATCGGCAAAAAGGGCAAAGACAAAATTCCCGTTAAAAACGGACTCGACACAGCACTTTACGGCGGAAGAACCGCACCGAGTTCGGCTTTTGCGGTTGTTGTAAGAACGGCAAAAGGCGACATCGAAACGCTTTCCGTTCCTGTGGCAAGCGCGGAAAGCTATAAAAATTCGCCGGACAAGCTCGCATTTTTAACAAACCTTTACCCCAAAAAGAAGTTGACGGAAATTGTGGTCGGCAAAGTGGAAAAATATACTGCGTATCGCCTTTCGAGCGGCGGCATACGTCTTTTGGCGAGCTATCAAGAAGCGCAAAACGGTATGCAGATGAAAATGTACAAGCCGCCGACTGAGGAAAGCACAAAGAACGAGTTTGTCGCAACATATGATTTGCTTGCCGATTTTATTTACGCAAACAATTTATTTACCGAGGCGAAAAAGGAGCTGCTTAAAACAAAAATGCGCGAAAATTTTATATGTAGCGAACCCGCAGTTATGCTTAAAGCAGTCCGCGAGCTTGCGCGAGTTACAAAAGGAAGTAATCAAGGGTTAGACGCATTGAAAGAAATCGGATTGGGTACAGCCGCTCAACGACTCAAAGGCGCAACCATCATCGCCGGTACAACCCTTATTTACCGCAATGCCACAGGTTTGCATGAAACGCGGGTTGAAATATAAAAAAGCGCAAAAAAAACAGGGCGCGATGACGCGCCCTTGGCTTTTACGGATTAAACCTTATTTTAACTTGCCGTGTTGTTAGAATGTCGTCAACACAAAACCTTTATATCATGGGTACGGGCGGGGTGTCAAGCGGGGTGTAAAATGGGATTTCGGGTTCTTGTTATAAATACGCACAGTAAATTGTCGTACAAAAACAATCATTTGTACTTCAAAGCAGAAGGACGGGTCGAGCCGATTCATCTTTCGGAAATTGATATGCTTGTGCTTGAAACAACGGACATCGCAATTACAACCATGTTGCTTGCAAAACTTATGCGGCAAAACACCTGCGTTATTTTTTGCGACGAAAAACGTTTGCCCTCAGCTCAACTTGTTCCGTTTTACGGCAGGCATGACAGCGCGCTTGCTGTTAAAAACCAAATCGCATGGAGTGATGAAAACAAGGCAACGGTGACGCACGAAATTTTGCGTCAAAAAATTAAAAATCAAAGCCTGTTTCTTGACGCACACGGCTTTTGCGAAAAAGCGGAAGCCGTGCGCGACTTGCTTTCCGAGCTTGAATTAAACGACCCGAGCAACAGAGAGGGTCATGCCGCACGAATTTTTTTTAACGCACTTTACGGAAATGATTTCAGCAGGGACGATGTAAACGAAATCAATGCCGCGCTCGACTACGGCTATACGCTCATAATGTCCGTATTCGCAAGGGAAATTGTAAAATGCGGATGCCTTACGCAGTTGGGAATAAACCACCGCAATCAATTTAACCCCTACAATTTGGCAAGCGACCTTATGGAGCCGTTTAGAGTTTTGGCGGATGAAATTGTTTACGAACACCGCAACAAATACTTTGAGGCAATGAAGTGGCGATTGTTTGAGCTTTTTGAGGCTACATATGCCTTTGGCGACGCAAACATGTTTTTAAACAATATTGCCGGCAAATATGTAAAATCGTGCATTGCATATCTCGGCGGCGAAACCCGTGAGCTTCCCGTGTTTGAATATGCGGCGCGAAATGACGGCAAGGAATGAGTTATCGGTTTATGCGGCTTTTACTTATGTTTGACATGCCGACCCTTACGGCAATCGACAGGAAATCATACCGAACTTTCAGAAAATTTTTGATTTCCGAGGGGTTTATCATGCATCAGTTTTCGGTGTACAGCAAACTTGTGCTTAACGAAACATCGGCACAGCTTGTAATTGCGCGCCTTAAAAAATCAACGCCGAAAAAAGGAACAATTTCCGTTTTGAAAATTACGGAAAAACAATTCGCCCGCATGTTGTACCTGCACGGCACTGCCGACACGTCGGCGGCAAACAGCGATTCACGTGTAATATTTTTAGGATTCGACCCTCGGGAGGACAAAAATGGGGATTAACCTGAACTTTGACATGCTCGACGAACCAATCCCCCTTAACGGTGTAACCGGGCTTGTTACGGAAAATCGGCGCGTTTTCGCAAAACTTGTGCAGGCAATTCACGCATATACCCCGGACAGCCCGGACGTGAAACTTTTCACCGACAAATACGAGCGGCTGAAACCGGATGAAATAATGCCGATAACGGACATTCTCGGATTCGAACTCAACAGCGCAGCGGTTGCCAAGATGATTTACAGCGACCTCGAAAGTCAAATTACGGCAAACCCGGAATTGCACTGCGAAGCGGCAAATTTGTTTGCTCAAATTGTCTCGCTTATCACCCGCGAAACATTAGACTTCGAACCCGATTTGCAAATAGGCGAACTCAGCTTGCAAAAAATTTTCAAAGCTCTCGAAATAAAAATTGAAACAAGCGACCTTACGATTTTCGAGCGCGTTTTCGATATAATTCGCGTATTCAAATATTTGAGAAAAAAACAGTTGCTGATTTTTATAAACCTCGGAACATATTTAACGAATAGCGAAATGGAATCCGTTACGGAATATGCCTCGCTTCAAAATATAAACATGCTTCTTTTGGACAACGCCCCTTTTGATGCGCCGCCGATGCTTACGCAATATGTATTGGATGAGGACTTTGTTTTGCTGAAAACGAGCGCGGGAAGCAGCAAAAAACCTTGCGTTTATCGGCATTAAACGATATAATCTGCATGTAGAATGAGAAACAATGCAACAAAATAATAAATGCGACTCCTAAACTGAAGGGTAGCCGACCCAAACGGCATTTAAGGTAAAAAATTCGTCTTACGAGGTTTTACCGCCGTGTTGTTTAGAATGTCGCCAAAACTTCGCGATGATGTTCTCCCGTTGCCACTTCGTTTTACCGCCGTGTTGTTTAGAATGTCGCCAAAACTGATGATTACGAGCAAGCAAGCATTTGGTGGTTTTACCGCCGTGTTGTTTAGAATGTCGCCAAAACCAGTATGCCGGCGGGCGATGTTAAGCTCGAGTTTTACCGCCGTGTTGTTTAGAATGTCGCCAAAACAACGCAGGCGACAGTAATGCGCCTCGCCGAGTTTTACCGCCGTGTTGTTTAGAATGTCGCCAAAACATAAATTTCGCAGACGGCTCGGGAATTGATGTTTTACCGCCGTGTTGTTTAGAATGTCGCCAAAACTCAACAGCAATGCACTCGGAACATCTCATAGTTTTACCGCCGTGTTGTTTAGAATGTCGCCAAAACTGATGATTACGAGCAAGCAAGCATTTGGTAGTTTTACCGCCGTGTTGTTTAGAATGTCGCCAAAACTCGTTAGGATTTTTTGGGGATATGTATACAGTTTTACCGCCGTGTTGTTTAGAATGTCGCCAAAACTGAATAACTTTCTTATTGAACATAACCTTTGTTTTACCGCCGTGTTGTTTAGAATGTCGCCAAAACCAATCTGTGTTGCCGACTCTCCCATTATATGTTTTACCGCCGTGTTGTTTAGAATGTCGCCAAAACGCTTACCATAGAGGTAATCCGGATTGCAAAGTTTTACCGCCGTGTTGTTTAGAATGTCGCCAAAACACTACAGACATTCGTAGAATCGTATGCACTGTTTTACCGCCGTGTTGTTTAGAATGTCGCCAAAACAACCGAAAAAAGAATATAATTTCCAATGTGGTTTTACCGCCGTGTTGTTTAGAATGTCGCCAAAACTTAGAGTGCGTTACCTGGCCAATCCTGAAAGTTTTACCGCCGTGTTGTTTAGAATGTCGCCAAAACATGATGTAATTTTGGAGAATAATGATAAGAGTTTTACCGCCGTGTTGTTTAGAATGTCGCCAAAACGTTGCGTCAATAACTGATAAGATAATAGCAGTTTTACCGCCGTGTTGTTTAGAATGTCGCCAAAACCAACGTGATGCGAAAATTTCGCGAAAGACAGTTTTACCGCCGTGTTGTTTAGAATGTCGCCAAAACCCTACCGACTTTTTAATGTGTACAACATACGTTTTACCGCCGTGTTGTTTAGAATGTCGCCAAAACCCGCCGCCGCTTTAATCGCTGCGGGTTGGTGTTTTACCGCCGTGTTGTTTAGAATGTCGCCAAAACATCGAATGCAGCCTGAAGATATGATTGTGAGTTTTACCGCCGTGTTGTTTAGAATGTCGCCAAAACCGGCAAAAACCCGCGTTGTACAGGCTGAATGTTTTACCGCCGTGTTGTTTAGAATGTCGCCAAAACCCCCGCACCCCAACCAATTACATCGACAGCGTTTTACCGCCGTGTTGTTTAGAATGTCGCCAAAACTGGAATATTCACCTCGGAGCGGCGCGGCGCGTTTTACCGCCGTGTTGTTTAGAATGTCGCCAAAACAACGGTTCGTTGTCTGAGTCGTTGGCGATAGTTTTACCGCCGTGTTGTTTAGAATGTCGCCAAAACCTGTATCAAAACTATCCGACGGCGACCATGGTTTTACCGCCGTGTTGTTTAGAATGTCGCCAAAACTTTGATGGATATTACGAATAATACGATATAGTTTTACCGCCGTGTTGTTTAGAATGTCGCCCCCCCCCTACAGCTTCAACCATGCTTTCGCACTGGTTTTACAGCCGTGTTGTTTAGAATGTCGTCAAACTTCTTGCACATGTGAATTTGAGCGGGTCTATGGAAGCGGTGGAAATGTGCCGTTGTTGAGAGCCTGCAACTGCACTTTTTGTACCTTCCTTAAAAAAATAAAGCGAGCAAAAATACGCCGTGAGGTATAAAAACCGCTACGGTGGATTTTTGCTTACTTCGTAATTTTACTTTGTTGATTTATTTTATGTGAGTAACCGAAGCCCCGGGAAACCTCGGCGGTGCAGAGCTTTCGCTCTGTGTTGCCGCGCTGTATGAAAGGTGTGCACGTGGGCGTTTGCATCCGGTCGGCCGTGTCCGAATGCATCTGCCCGCTTTCATATAAATGCGGCGGATGGTACAGGTGTTGCGGTGGTACGGATGAAGCATTGGTGTTACGGGTACTGCGGGTGGTACGGTAAAGCAGGTGTTACATACAACCGTTATACAGCGGCTTCGGCACGGCTCGGTGCGGTCAGTTTCAGGGAAAACCCCTTCCTGAGTAATAAGTCGCGTCTGAAATCATTTCGCCCTTCGCCGAAAACCGGCCTGAAGCCGCCGGTTCTCGGCTCGCGCTCAATTGTTTCAGACTGCGATTATTACCTGATGGCAAACAACGTCCTTTGGCATAGAAGCGACTGCGTAATTTCTCGGTTGCAGGGCAAGTATATCGTAAGCCGAATGCAATGTCTTAAGAACCGTTCCGGGAATCGTGCAGCCTCGAAAACATCAAAAAACCGCGCATTTGCGCGGTTTTTATTGTTTTTGTCGAACTTTTTTTAAAAAGTTCGTGGGGTGCGGGGCGAAGCCCCGGGGTTCTATTCAAACCTTAAAATACGAAACGAGCTGTTGTAAAATTTCGGCTTGGGAAGTAAGTTCCTCAGAAGCGGCGGCGGTTTCTTCGCTTACGGCGGAGTTCGATTGAACAATTTGCGAAACTTGACTGAGCGCGATTACAATTTGTTCAATGGCTTCGGATTGCTCTGTTGAAGCGGCTGAAATTTCGTTTACAACATCGAGGACTTTTTTTGCGTTTTCGACGATTGTATCCAATGTTTTGGCGGTTGCGCGGGCAATTTCCGCACCGGAATCGACAGTGCTGATTGATGTGCCGATAAGCGCGGTTGTTCCGCCGGCGGCTTCCTGCGAACGCGCGGCAAGCGAGCGAACCTCTTCGGCAACAACGGCAAAGCCCTTGCCGTGTTCGCCGGCGCGAGCGGCCTCAACGGCGGCGTTAAGCGCAAGCAAATTCGTTTGGAACGCAATATCCTGAATCGTTTTAATAATTTTTGAAATGTTATTCGACGCGGTTTTGATTTCGTTCATGGCGGCGAGGGTTTGTTGCATTGCCTCGTTGCCCTCGCGTGCGTTTTCGGTGGAGGTGTTTGAAAGCGAGCTTGCGTTGTTCGCGTTTTCGGCGTTTGCTTTGGTTTGTTGGTTAATTAAATCGACGGACGCATTAAGTGCTTGAATCGACGATGCCTGCGACGACGCGCCGTTTGCCAAGTCCGTTGCAGACACGGAAATTTGCTTCGCGCCGGAAAGCACCTGCATCGACGCGGAATTTATTTCCGCCACGGTTTTGTTTAACGTGCGCGAAATATTATTAAACGAATCCTTGATTGAAGCGAAATCGCCGACAAAATCGCGCGAAATTTGCGTTGTTAAATCGCCGCCGGAAAGAGCCGCCAACTCTTTGGTAATGTCGGATACATAGGAAGAAATTTCTATGATAGTATCGTTGAAATTAACGAAAATATCGCGGAAAACGCCGTTGTAATTTTCCGGGACTGTATCAAGCCCCTCCGCGTTAATTTTATTGTCGATGTCGGTCAGGTTCAAATTGCCGGCTTTCATTTCATCCATTGCCATCGAAATAACTTGAAGCGGCCTGTTGACGGCAACGGCAATGCCGTTAAGCCCCGCCATAATTTCGCGCCAGTCGCCTTTGTATCTGTCCGCATTTATATAGAAGTTGAGGTCGCCTTTGTTTGCGGCAGAGTCAATCATTTCGCTGATTTCATCTCTCACAGCCGTAAGATTTTTGGCAAGTTTATTAACAGTTTCGGGCATAGCCTTCCATTCGCCGTTCCACGCGGCGGCATCCATGGTTGAACTGAAATCGCCGCTGCTTATTTTTGAAAGGACGGACACCACATCTTCCAGGTTAATTGTTACGTGCGACGTCAGTTTATTAACAAGCACAATTGTTTCCCTGAAAGAATTTTCATACCCGGATTCGTCGATTGCGTAGTGCATGTTTCCGGCATCAACATATTCGTCGTGCGTTTTTGTTAAATCCTGAACCATGCCGCCGATTACATCAACAAGACCGCACATATCCTGCATAACCACGCCGATTTCGTCGGTGGTGATTTTGTCGCGATTGAGGTTCAAATTAACGCGCCCCGCCGAAACATCCTTGATATTTCGCGCCAAAGTATCAAGCGGTTTGAGCGAGACGGCCGTAATAATGTATACGGCAATCGAAACAAGAATCGCAAAAAATACCGACAAAAGAATTAACGTGCGGTTTTGAGCCGCAGTTGCGTCAAGGGTTGCGCCTTGATAAATGCCGATAAAAAACATACCGTTGGAGTCTTCGTTAATGCCGGGCAACGGGAAATAATGCGCGTAAAACGGCAGAAATCCGAAAACGGGTAAGTCGAGCGTTTTCGGTTGCCCGCGCCCGATAACGTGGTCGATAATTTCCTGCACGGCGGTTGTTTCGATGGCGCGCGTTCCGCGTTCCGGATGAATCAGGGTAGATGCTACGGATACACCGTCGGGGTTAAAAACGGTCATATCAGCGGCGAAAATGTTTGAAAGTTCGTCGAGAAAATCATTGTTTCCGATTACAAAGTTTACAACCACGCTTCCGATTAAGGTGTCGCCGTCCAAAACGGGAGAAGTTGATGTCATTACCATGGAAGCCGTTGGGGTAGGAGTATACATGGTGATTGTTTCGCGCCGCAGTGCCGCCGCAACAGAGGGAACGCGGCTTATGTCGTCGCCGTAAGCAAGGATGTCGCCGACATGCTCGCGCATATGCGAACGCGCAATTGTTATGCCGTCGGCACCGCCGATTATAATTTCGTTTACGCCGAAATGGCGTTTCATATCATATGAGAATTGCCACACGGCTTCTCTGTCGCCGTTGTTAATCAGGCGAATAAGCTCGGCGTCGTTTTGCAGGGCTGATGCCGCAGTTGCGGTATGCCGCTCCAACGATTCCAAATGGGCTTGTACGGAATTAACCGCAAGCTCCAATTGTGCGCGCGAAATTTCTTCCATGCGAACTCTTGTGCCTATTGCAACATAAGCAACCGTTGCCATAATCATTATCTGTAACACCATAAGAACGGGGAACACCACTCTGCCCTTAACGGTGTTAAAAAACCGGAACATGACACTGTATTTTCTGTCGGAAACCACAAGGTGAAGAACAAGAAGCGCAAGCCCCGCCGATATAGACGTGGGGTTTATATCAACAGGCAGGATTCCTGCCGTGTGTATGATATTACCTATGAGCATGATTGAAAATGCGAAAATCATCAAAGCTCTGGTGGTGCCGGCAATTGCAGGATTTTTAAAAACGCCGCGAATCCCGGTGAATGCCGCAGCAACGGAAAGCACAAGGGAATATGCCATGTTCACGTTAAGCCACATTCCTCGGTTGTATTCAATTGCTCTGGGCCAAACGATAAGGCTTTCAACATTTCGCGCAAGCGAATGCAGGGGCGACGTAATCGCGATAAGTATTGTAAGGAGCGGAATAATGCAAATGAGAAGGATTGTTCCTTTGCTGAACGGTTTATCCGGATTTACAAAGTCCCACATAAAAAGGAAAAAAAGCACAGGTACGGCCGCTGTAAATACCAAGCTCAAATTCCAAACGTAGACATTTAAGCCGGTATGCATGATATACAAAACCGCAAAATCCGTAAGAAGCCAACCAATCATTCCGGCGCATAAGTACATAAAATTTTTGTGCATTTTCGTTCGCTTGTAGTTTTCGTTGGCGGCAAACCATGCCGCAACCATAAATAAAACCGAAAAAGTGTAAACAGGGGTAAATAAAATGTTTACCATAATGCAGCTCCTTGAGTATGTATTCGATGCCTCGGCTATTTTACACGAAATTAAGTACAAAGCAAAGGCATGTTTTTAAAGTCAATCTATAAACCATTGCTCGTTAAATTCCCGAAAACGACGCGAAATGTTTGTAAACGTGAGCTGCGCGCCGTCTTCGTAGTTGGTGAGAACAATTAAAATATACGGCGACGGTGCAAAAACAATTGCCGCCTCGTGAAACGAAGCATCTGCCCAGCCGTATTTTCGTGCCATTGTGTGCGGGCTTTGCAAAAACCCGACAGCGGCAGTCATGTCTGCGCGAAAATATTGGTTGTACGTGCCGTCGGAATTGAAATATTCATACACCGCAAGCATAAATATTAACTTGTCCGACACGTTTGTATTTTGCGACCGAACATTGCCGATAAATGCAGGGTTCGCGCCGAGTTCGTCCACGAAATCGTGATACGAAAATTCGGCATTTGCCGTGTGGCGAATCAGCATTCTGTACGCAATGTTGCAACTGTGTACCATCGAATGCCGCAAAAGTTCGCGCGTTGTGAAGCGCGTTCCGTACTCCATATGTTGAATGCGCCCCGTTCCGCCGACCCTGTCCGCTTCGCCGAAGGTATGCGTTGCGTCCATGTAAACCATGCCGCGCTCCGCCAACGTGAATACATACAGCGCGTGGTTGAGTTTATTCAGGCTCGCGCCGAAAAAAACCGCGTCCGCGTTGTACGTATAGATGAAGCCGGTTTCGATGTTTTTGAAAAGCAACGCCAAGTTGTTCCCGTGGGAAGCCAGAAACTCGTCAAGCGCGTATGTCGGAATCGGCGGCGGAGTGGGGGAGGGCTCGGGGGTTGGTTCAGGCGTGGGCTCCGGGGTTGGTTCGGGGGCAGGTTGCGGCGTCGGCGTCGAAAAAGGCGTCGGCACAGGTGATGTTTCCGGAATTATTTCCGCGCGATGCAGAGAATAATCCGCAAAAACGAATGCAGATTCGGGTTCTGCCGTTGTTAAGTAAGCCGTAAGCAAAAAAATAAATGACGCAAGAAATATCGCCAGTACAGTAAAAATACAAGAAGCCGTTCGTTTTGACATATTATTGCACCCCTCGCGCTCCAGTATATTATTCCGCCAACGAGTCGTCAATTTTCGGGGCAGTTTTTCAACGCTCGCGGCAAATTGATTGTTGACATTTTCGTCGGCAATGCCATACAATTCAAAGGTTTGTATGGAGAGAGTGTTGAAAAATTACGTTTTCGCATATGCTGTATCTCGGAAAATGACCTGAAACCGTCATTTTCCTGCGATGCAAGCACAGCTTGTTTTTCAACACTCTCACGGAACGATGTTTTTTTGTGCTTCGTCGCGGATAAGGAGTCGATAATGAAGGAAATGAAAGAAAAAATTTTGCGCTATTTAAAACAGGCGGCAGAACATAAAGCATCAAATATTTATATTGTTGCGGGAAGGGCTGTTACGTTTAAAGTAAACGGGCGTCTTATTCCGGCCGACAGCGATGTTCTTTCGCAGGCGGATTCGCTCGCGCTTTTGAGCGAAGTGTATAAGCTGAATAACCGACATATCGAACGCCTCGAAAGCGGCGACGACGACTTTGCAATCGGTATCGAGGGCATAGGGCGTTTTCGTGTAAATTCGTATCGGCAACGGTTTTCGCACGCGGCTGTTTTGCAAACGATTCCGGCAGAGCTGCCCGACCCTGTTGCAATGAACGTTCCCGAAGTGATTCTGAACCTCGCATCAATTCAGCGCGGCTTAATTTTGTTCACGGGAACAACCGGCAGCGGAAAATCTACATCCCTTACATGCCTGATTGACCGAATTAACATGACGCGCGACAATCACATTGTTACGATAGAAGACCCCATCGAGTTCCGTCATCCGCATAAAAAAAGCATCATAAGCCAACGCGAGCTTGAAAACGATACGCGCAGTTACCCTACGGCAATTCGCGCCGCGTTGCGGCAAGCCCCCGATGTAATTTTGGTCGGCGAAATGCGCGACCCGGAAACAATCTCCGCCACGGTAACTGCCGCCGAAACCGGGCATTTGGTTCTCTCGACGCTTCATACAATCGGCGCAGGCGCAACAATCGACCGAATTATCGACGTTTTTCCGCCGAATCAGCAGGCACAGGTTCGCACACAGCTTGCAATTACTTTGCAGGCAATTATTTCGCAGCAGCTTTTGCCGACAGTTGACGGCAGGTTGTGTCCGGTTTATGAAATTATGATATGTAATTCTGCCCTGCGAAATTTAATTCGCGAGGGCAAAACATCGCAAATCGACAGCGTGATGGAGGCATCCGCAAGTGCCGGCATGTGTACAATGGACATGAACATTTACGACCTTTACAATCGCAAACTCATCACTCGCGAAACCGCCGTTACTTATTGCGTGAACTATCAGGATATGGTGAACCGATTAAACGGTGAAGGATAAAAACAAAACCCCCTGTGCGGATTGTAAAAATTCGCACAGGGGGTTTTTGTTTGCACAGGACGTCCGGCTTCGAGAGAATGTGCGGCAAGTTACATTTGTCCCCGGCGTTCCCCCTGTGCGGATTATAAAAATTCGCACAGGGGGTTTTTTTTGCACAGGAAGTCCGGCTTCGAGAGAATGTGCGGCAAGTTACACTTGTCCCCGGTGTTCAATGCGCGCTTGGCGCGCTATACCATTACCACGCCGCCGCTTACGGGAAGATTTACTCCGGTTATAAACGAAGCCATATCCGATGCGAGAAACAACACCGCGTCGGATATTTCTTTGTCTGTGCCGCGCCGCCCGAGCGGAACATCGGCGGTGTAATCCGGCGAAATTTCGCTGCCTTCTTTGCGGGTGTTGTCGCTGATTGTCCAACCGGGAGCTACCTGCGTAACGTTAATGCCGTGTTCGCCGACTTCTTTGGCAAGCACGCGATATAACCCGTCCATGCCGCGTTTTGCGGCGGAATACGCACCTATTCCCGCTTTACATAACTGAGCGCACTCGGTACTTATTCCGATAAAACGCCCGGATTTTCGCTTAATCATTTCCGGCATGAAGGCCTTTGCGGTTAAAACGCTTTGCATGATGCACGAATCGAATTGGCTTTGAAAATCCGCCAACGGCTGCTCAAGAATCGTCGTCCATTCGTATTGAATTACGGCGTTGTTTACGACGATATGAACGTCGCCGAGCGTTTCGAAAGCAATGTCGCGCATTCGATTGACATCGGCTTCTTTTGTAATGTCTGCCTGAACCGCGATTGCACGTCGCCCGATTTTTTCAATCTCCGCAACAAGGCTGTCTGCCGTATCCTTGTTTTTGATGTAATGAACAACGATATTCGCGCCGCTTGCCGCAAGCGTTCGCGCTGTTACGCGCCCGAGTTGCCCCGACGCGCCGGTAATTACCGCGGTTTTTCCGTGTAAAGAAATTTCCATAAATGCCCCCTTGATTTACGACTTAAATTCGCCCCAATTTTCGCTGAGCATTGCCGATTTATTTGTGAAATCAATTTGATAGCGTATTGCGTGGTGGTCTTTTATTAACATGCCGTCGGTAAGGCGAATTTCAAGAAAGCAGGAGTTTTCGTCCTGTTCGTTGCTTACGTCGTCATACCACACGAACGCTTTGCGAATTTTCGCTCTGATTTCGGCGTTTTCGGGCGCAAGCACCCAACCGAGATTTTTTCCCGTGCCGTGTCCGCTGAACCAATCGGCGGAGCATACCGCGACTTCCGGGTTTGCTTCGACGTGTTTTATTTTGTTTGAAAGCGCGTGTGTGCTGATGTAAAACGCGCCGTTTTCATAAAGCGCGTCGATTATACGATTGTATATGCGCTTGCCGTCTGTTGTGGCGACTGCGATAAGTGTGTCTTTTGCAAAACGCTCAACCATGATATTCATTGCGGTTTCGTAATTTTTCATTGCGAACCTCCGTTTTTGTACCCCGGAACATTATCGCGCCAAAAATGTTCGGGCTTCCAACCTAAAACTTTTTTGATTTTCGCGTTTGACAGCAACGTTTGACAGCCGTCGATGGGACTGCGAATATCGGTAACTTCCGGAAAACCGTGTTTCATAAGTTCCGCGCTTGTTAAAGTTGTGCAGTTGTCATCTGCGGCGATGTTTAACACCTGTACGCCCAAGCCGTCTTTTTCGATTGCCAAACGGCAAGCGGTTGCAACATCTCGCGCGTCGATGTAGCTCCACAAAATAACCGTGCGCTGATTCGGGTCGTTGCACCAACCCGCAAATTTTTCTTCGTAGATTTCTTTTGTAATTACGTTGCCGATGCGCAGCGCGATAATTTGCATACCGCTTCGACGATTGATTGCCCGCGCGGTTTCTTCTTCAACGATTTTGCCGAGTGCGTAAGAATCTTCGGGAACGCAGGGATGTTCTTCGTCGATGGGTACATATTGCGGCACAAGACGCTTTTTGGAAAAAACCAACCCGTATGCGGATTCGCTTGACGCGGTTACGGCTTTTTTTATTCCGAGCGCGTCGGCCGCTTCGAGCAAATTGTAGGTACTCATTACGTTATTGCGAAAAGTTACCTCGTTGGTTGTGGTGAGGGCGTTCGGAATCGCCGCAAGATGCACAAGCGCATCCGCGCCCCTGAGAATGCCGTAGCATTCGCCCAAGTTTGTAAGGTCTGCGATTCTGTGGTCGGCTACGGGAGCAACGGGGCGTTTTACATCCACGCTTAAAACATCGTAACCGGATTTTACAAAATGCTCTGCCACAGATGGCCCCAACAGTCCGGCTGTTCCTGTGATTACAACTCTTTTCATAATTACCTCCTGTTATTTATTTTTTCAAAACGCGAATCAAGAGTTCAGGATAACGCCTCTGATTCGCGTTTCAAAATACTGCTTGAATATAGCAGTTACTGCCAACATTTACAACGAAACACAGCAATCCGGTTTTGCGCAGCCTCAAACTTCGTCAGAAAATATTGACAGTTGCGATGTAACGGCACATAATCAAAATAATTTATAACGAACCGCGCGAGGAGATTATTTTTTGACAGATGAAATTTACAACGCAGATGATAAATCTGAAATTTGCAATACAATTTTACGAAAGTTGCCCGACTGGTTCGGTGTGGAATCAAGCATTGCGGATTATGTGACGCAGGTAAAAAATTTGCCCTTCGTTGTTGTATTCGACAAAGATAGTCCCGTAGGTTTTGCCGCGTTGAAGCAGCATACAAACTTCGCCGCAGAAATATGCGTGATGGGCGTTTTACCGGAATATCATCGTCGGGGAATCGGAAAAAAGCTCATAAATGCGTGTGAGCATATGTGCCGCGAAAGCAAAACGGAATTTCTCACGGTTAAAACCTTGGCGGAATCGCGGGAAAGCAAAAGCTATGAAAAAACGCGGTTGTTCTAGGTGTTTAGTCCCATGTTATAATGGTGCAAATGAATTGCCAAAGGAGAACAAAAAACTATGGGACAAATATTACACGGATGCGCCAAAACGACAGAGGCAACCCGCAGAGCAATACAAA
>WQVC01000069.1 GCA_009781765.1 Defluviitaleaceae bacterium
CGTCGCACACCAACGGAAACTCTACCCACAATGAACTTTAAGGCAATAAAAAAAGCCCAGATTCACTGGACTTTTTTACCCTCAACAATTGCGTCGAGGAAGCTTCTATCGGAGATGAGAGGATTTGAACCTCCGCGCCGCGCTAACGACCTACTCCCTTAGCAGGGGAGCCTCTTCAGCCACTTGAGTACATCTCCGCGGTCGGCAAACGAAAGCCGATACGGGCATTCGACGAATAACGTCAGCCCTATGCAGTTTCCGTCTGCCGATTTTTGCCTTGCGGCAAAATTAAATTTCTTGTAACAAACGAGCAAGCCTGTAAGCCGAGTTCTGTCTTGGACAGTCATCTGTCTGCGGCGCGGGTTGCCCTCGCACCTGTTGCGGCTCTACCATAGCCGGGCGGGCCGCCCGATTGCTAAACTTGGCCTTGCACCGAATGGGGTTTACATAGCCTGTTTTGTCGCCAAAACAGCGGTGCGCTCTTACCGCACCTTTCCACCCTTACCCGATTAGTCGTGTTTTGCCCTCGGCAAAAACACCGCGACTTTACTCGCTGACCGAACCGAGCGGTTTATTTCTGTTGCACTTTCCCTGAGGTCGCCCTCGCCGGGCGTTACCCGGCACTCTGCCCTGTGGTGCTCGGACTTTCCTCATGCAGTCAGAGAGCAAAAAGTCGCGATGATTCAACGCGCTTTTTGCGAACGGTTTTTGCCTAAAGCAAAAAGAATCCCGCTTTTCTCCCGCACGCGACTGCCCGGCTTACTCGTCGGATGCTTCTTGCGATTCTTCGCCCGCGTCGTCGTATTCTTCCGACGGGGGATTCAAAACATAATCTGCCTCGCGCTTGGAGAGGCTGATTTTCTTGGTTTCGAGATTGATGTCGAGAATTTTCACCTGTATAACCTGCCCCGGCGAAAGCTCTTCATCGGGCTTAGCAATGCGGCGTTCGGCGATTTGCGAAATGTGAACAAGTCCGTCGATTCCGTCTTCGAGGGTAACGAATGCTCCGAAGGGCGCAAGACGCGCCACTGTTCCGTCAACAATTGAGTCGATGGGGTATTTCTCCATTATACCCGACCACGGGTCGCTTGCCAAGTCTTTCATGGTGAGGGAAATTTTATTTTTTTCCGGGTCGATGGCAACAACCGTTACAACAACTTTGTCGCCGACGGAAAGAACATCTGACGGCTTTTTAACCCGCTTCCACGAAACTTCCGAAACGTGTACAAGCCCGTCGATTCCGCCCAAATCCACAAACGCACCGAAATCCGCCAACCGGCTTACAGTGCCCTCAATCGTTTGACCGACTTCCAACCGCCCGAAAATTTCCTTGCGGGCGTCGTCAACTTCTTTTGCGGCAAGCTCGCGGCGACCGGCAACAATGCGCCGCTGCCCCTTCGAATGCCCGAACTCAATTATATTGAAGTTAAGTTCCTTGCCTTTGAAGGACTCGAGGTCTGACTCGTAGCGCGCAGAAATTTGCGATGCGGGAATAAACGCCCGCGCTCCCATAATGTTTGCCACAAGTCCGCCCTTAACAACATCCGTAACCTTGCCCGGAAGCGGAGTTTTTTCTTCAAACGCTTTTTCGATTGTGACGAAATTCAGTCGATTATCAACCTTTTTCTTGGAAACAAGCACGTTTCCCTCGCCGTCATTCACGCGAATTACGAAAACTTCAACTATGTCGCCCGGTTTGGCAATTTCCGTAAGTACGGCGGAAGAATCGTCCGTAAATTCCGACTTTGTGATTATTCCGTCGGACTTATAGCCCAAATCGACAATAACCTCCGTGTTCGTCACGCGGACAACAGTACCCTTTACAACCGCACCGTTTCTGAGCGACATCAGGGACTCGTCAAGCATGTCCTTAAACTGTTGCGCTTCTGATGCTTCGTCGATAGTTTCTTGAATAATTGGCTCGCTCATACCTCGCGCCTCCTGTCATGGCTTTAGGGCATTTTAACACCCCCGGTCGGGTTTTGCAACAAAAATTGTTAATTTGGCTCGCATAACGCCGAAACCCGCTCAACAACAACTTCCATAACTCGCTCAACCGCTTCCGTACTCACTCGTTTTCCCGCAAATTCGTCCGGATAAATCGGCTCGCCGTACCGCACCGACACTTTTGAGAACAATCGGTACGTGCCGACGATACCGACCGGTACTATCGGTGCGCCGCTTTTAAGCGCGAAAAGTGCCACGCCGCTTTTTGAACCCTCGAATTCCTTCATTCTCGTACCTTGAGAAAAAATTACAAGCCCGTGTCCGTTTTTCAGCACATTCATCGCCGTGCGAAACGATTTCATATCCGCCGAAACGCTCCTGTCCACCGGAAACGCCCGAAGTTTCCCGAAAAGCCACTTGCCGAACCACGATTCAAACAGTTCCTTTTTGCCCATAAATCGAGGCTCGCGGTCGATTAAAACGCTCACGGCAATGGGGTCGAGCGCGTGTATATGGTTCGAACATAACAAAAATGCCCCCTCTTCGGGAACATTTCCCGTGCCGCGCACGTCCGGCACAAAAAGAATTTCCGCAAGTATTCGCCCGATAAATCGACACATTCGATAAAACATGAATTTTCTCCTCGTTTTTGTCGAACTTTTTTCCAAAAAAGTTCGTGGGGGTGCGGGGGCAAAGCCCCCGCGATTTTAATTTATATCGAGAAAAATTTTAATAATTTTATCGGCGGTTTCGTCGGGGCAACTGAAAATGCTTGTGTCGATGCAAAGGGCATCGGGGGCTTGAACGAGAGGATTGTGCTTGCGATTTTTGTCGCGGTCGTCGCGGGTGATTGTTTCGGCTAAAACTTGTTCGAACGAGGCCGACTTGCCGGCGGCTTCGATGTCGAGCAGGCGACGCCGCGCACGAACCTCCGTAGGCGCATCGAGATAAATTTTCAGCCCGGCGTCGGGCAAAACGTGCGAACCGATGTCGCGCCCGTCCATCACAACGCCGCCGGCCGCCGCCATTTCGCGCTGCGCGGCAACGAGCTTCTCACGCACACGAGGGTTCGGCGCAACAACCGATGCACCTTCGCTTACTTCTTGTGTCCGAATTTTTTCGGTAACGTCGCGCTTGTTCAAAAAAATTTTTTGCTCGCCGGAAACGTTTTTGATTTCGATTTCGATTTGCGCGAGTGATTTTTCAAGCGAATCGGCGTCGTGCATGTCAAGTTCGTTTTCGATTTGATACAGCGCGACCGCGCGATACATCGCGCCCGTGTCGATATGCGCCATTCCGAGTTTTTTGGCAACAAGCCGCGCCGTTGTGCTCTTCCCTACCCCGACAGGGCCGTCGATTGCGATTGCTTTCATTTTCATATCCCCTTTTGCTGCGTATTTTCAAATTACGGCAAGTACCGTGAATCAAATTAGGAAGCGTCCCGTCGGCTATGCATTGTAAACGGTTCGCTTGATGTGTTTTTCTGCGAAAAACACCGGTCGCTCACCACAATGCACTTGACGCCGACGGTACGCAAATCAAATTGATTCACTATACCGTGAACGCACGTTATTTTAAATCTTGCTTTATCATGCTGTACATTACAGAATCTACCACTGTTCCGTCCTTGTTCATAAAATCCTGCCGGAATGTGCCTTCGTATTTCATGCCTGCCCCGGCCATTACTTTTCCCGATGCCGGATTGTCTGCCTGATGACCGCCCGATATTCTGTTAAACCCCTTGTCGAGCATCATAAATCGCAAAACGCAAGAAAGTGCTTCGGTCATATATCCTTTGTTTCTGTGATTTTCTTCTGTATGAAAACCAAGAGTGCATGAACACAATTTTTTATCAATATCAAAAAACGCTATTTTTCCGACAAGCTCGCTTGTGCCTTTTTCTGCAATCTCCCAATCGTATCCGGATACGTTGACCGGTTTTATGTGCAGCCTTTTTGTTTCAAGTACGATTTTTTTTGCATCAACTATGCATTTTATTTCGGCAACAATATCGTCGACCGTTTTATTGTCTGTGTTAATCACATAATCGCCGGGATGCGGGGCGTGACGCAACCATTGAAAGTCAACGTCACCGGTGTCACCGCGTTTTTTATGGCGTTCGGCTAACGTTTTTTCGGAACACGTCAGTGTAAATGCAATAACGGTGTAATCTTTTGCGGTAATATCCTTCAAAACAGCCTCTCGAATTTTTTCGCCCGACACAACAACAGAGGAAAAAATAACATAATCGAAATTTGAGTTCAGATACGTTGACAACGCAAAGGACATAATTTTGTCGCCGTTTCGTAATCTCGGGTCGGAAATTGAAAACGGATTAACGCGCCACGCCCAATCACCATCAAAGTGCGCGCTGTTTTCATATGTTTCAAAAAGGCGGTCGGCTACTGTTGTTTTGCCGACACAGGGCGAACCGGTTACGATAATCAGCTTCGATTTACAAGACATTTTTACCTCCCAGATACTCCGCCGCCGAAATCCCCGCAAGATACCCCGTCGAAAACGCAATTTGCAAATTAAATCCGCCGGTCATTGCGTCGGTATCAAGGACTTCGCCGGCAAAAAAAAGCCCCGAAATTTTTTTTGACATCAACGTCGAAGGATTGATTTCGCGAACGTTCACGCCGCCTTTCGTAATCACGGCTTGTTTGAATCCGGCGGTTGCAACCGGCGTCACAACGAAATTTTTCAAAAGCCCGACAAGTGCCGCCCGCTCGGCGCGAGTGATTTCGTTCACCTTTTTTCGCGGCGAAATGCCCGAAAGCGCGATTATCGTTTCAATTAAACGCTGCGGCAAAAGCTCGTCCAACGCATTTGCGAAATTTTTATTTTTCGCGGCAGAAAAATCGCGCAAAATTCGCGCGTCGAGTTGCTCCGGCGAAAGCGCGGGCTTGAGGTCGATTGAAAGCGAATTGCCGAGGCGCGGCACTTCGTTCGGTAAAGACGCATGTCGCGCGCCTGCACATTTTGCCGGCGCGTGCGAATTATCGTCAAATGCGGCATCCGGCGCATGGCGTACGTCCGCGGCCTTCGAAAAAACGTGCGAATCGCGCGCACTCTCGGCATTGAACTTATCGCACAAAAACGCCGACGCGCTTAAAATCAACGGACCGGAAACGCCGTCTGCCGTGAAAATCATTTCGCCTGTTTCCTGATATAAGATGAGGCTTTGCCCCAAGCCCCGCCGCGTCGCGGGAATGAATCCCGCTTCGCTTTTTTCGATGGGGCTCTGCCCCAATCCCCGCCGCGTCGCGGGAGTGAATCCCGCTTCGCTTTTTTCGATGGGGCTTTGCCCCAATCCCCGCCGCGTCGCGGGAATGAATCCCGCTTCGCTTGCTTGCTCGCTGCGGGGTCGCGCTTCGCGCGGCGAAACATGTCCATCGCCGGCTCGCACCGTAACGCGCACATTGCGCAAGCTCAACCCCTCAAGCGCGGAAATCCACGGCTCGGCGCAAACAAGCGGAACAAGCGACGGAAACATCTCCGTTACGCTGTGTCCGAGGCGTTTCGCAAATAAAAATCCGTCGCCGGTTGAGCCGGTTGCCGGGTACGAAAGCCCGCCCGTTGCGATAATTACGGCATCGGCGTGAATTACTTCTCCGACAGCGGTGTGAATTTCGAAAAGCGGCGTTGCTTCCGACAAGGAATCCGGCTTTGATTCCGGCGGCGGCTTTGATTCCGGCGGCGACTTCGTGTCCGATTCGAAATCAGACTTCGATTCCGGCGGCGACTTCGATTCCGACTTCAGCTTCTGCTCAGAATCCGCCTCGGAGGGAGCGCATCGAATCGCCCGCTCGTTCGACGGAAAATGCCCGCTTCGCACACTGCTCTCATCGGCAAAATGTTCGCCGCGCTCGTTGCACTCTTGGTGTTCGTTGTACGATTGATGCGTTTCGCGCGAAATTTTTTTCACTGCCGCATTCAATTTCACTCGCACCCCAACCTCGCGAAGCCACGCCGCAAGCGTTTTATTAACATCGTCGGCGCGGTCGCTTTGCGGAAAAACGCGGTTGCCGCGCTCGGTTTTGAGCCGCAGCCCGTGCCGTTCAAAAAAATCCATTGTCGCGCGGGAATCAAAGGCGTAAAACGCACTGTTCAAAAAACGCGCGTTCGTGTTGGTGTGTTCCAAAAGCCCGCGAACATCGGTATCGTTCGTTAAATTGCAACGCCCCTTGCCCGTGATGTGCAACTTTTTGCCGAGCTTCTCGTTTTTTTCAAGCAAAAAAATATCGGCGTCAGGCAGAATTTCCGCCGCCGCTCCCGCCGCCATCATTCCGGCAGGCCCGCCGCCAATCACACAGAGCGTCATAAAACCATCCTCTCGCATACGACGCAGCTCCGGGGTTTTACAGCCGCTCTGTTCGCTATGCGCATGGTTCTTCGCCATGCAGACCCAATCCGGCTTCGTGACGAGCATGTGCAGACGGGGTGAAAAGAGGCAATGCCTCTTCACCCGTTTTAAGCGAACGGTTGCCCAAAATCTTTGCCAAATCCTCGGCGCGAAAATCGCCGTAAATAAAGCCGTGCAACGCCGTAAGCATTTCCGCGCCTTCACGAACGGCCGCATTATGCCGGTCAGGGAATGAATCATTAAAAATTTCATCCGACCACGGCGCGCGCCAATCGGCTTTCTCAATGTTTAAAAAATCTTCGCCGCCGGTTTCCTGCGGATGCATCATGCCGGAATAAAGCGGCTCGCGAATCGTAACGCGCTCAACCGCTTCCGTAACGCGCTTGCGTCGCCCGCGTTCCGACTGCAAAAGCCGCGTAAGATAAATCATGTGGCGCATCGCGCTGCGAACCACGCCCGGCGGAACAACGCGCTTGTACACGCCGAAAATACTCCGCGAAAACGCTTCCGCCGCCATACAAATTCCGTCGCGCCCGGCATTTATCAGCTCCCACTGCTTAACGCCCGCCGGACGCTCGCCGTCAATCAGCTTGAGCATTTCAACATCAATTGCCGTTTCAAACCGACGATGCATCGCGCTGTTTTTAATTCTCGGCGCGTTTTCATCAAACGCCCGCGCGTAAACATACGGATGCGCATGACAATCAAGCGTATAGTGCATCGCAAAGCCCGCGATATACGAAAAAATCGCGTCTCGCGCCTCCGGCTCATCCTTTGCAATGCGCGCCATTTGCGCAAGAAAATAACCGGTGCCGCTTGCGTGCATTTCTTGCGCAATCCCGCGCGAACGCTTCCGAAGCTGCCCCGGCAAATAATAAAAGAAAATATCCGGCCCTTGCGTACCCAAGTTATAAAGCCGCTCGTAACCAACAACAATTTCACGAATTTCCGGCGAAACCTCCGCAAGAGCAGCTTTGCCCGCAATATAGTGTGAAAGAAATCCCGGCATTAAACCGCTCCTCTTAGTTATAAAAATAATCGGGGCTCCGCCCCGAACCCCACCCGCTTTTTGAAAAAAGCGGGGCAAAAACTTTAACAAAAATCGCGCGTACGCGCGATTTTTATGAGTTTTTTGTCGAACTTTTTTCCAAAAAAGTTCGCAGGGTGCGGGACGGAGTCCCGCGGTTTTATCCTAGACTATATTATAATTCGGCGATTCGCGCGTAATTTGAATATCGTGGGGGTGGCTCTCGCGCAAACCGGCGGGCGTAACTTGTACGAACCGGGCTTTTTCGTGCAGGTCGGCAACGGAGCCGCAACCCGCGTAGCTCATTCCGACGGCAAGCCCGCCCAAAAGTTGCTGCAAAACGTCGGTGAGATTTCCCTTGTACGTGATGCGCCCTTCAACGCCGCGCGAAATTGTTACGCCCGCCGGGCGAGGATGCTCGGCGTCGCCTTCGAAGGTGGTGAAATCGGGTTCGTCGTAGGCGGAAGCCTCCATGCCGCGATAAACCTTGTACTTTCGCCCTTGGAAAAGCTCTGTTGTGCCGGGGCTTTCCTCGCATCCCGCGAAAAGATTGCCCATCATGCACGCGCTTGCGCCGGCGGCTAAAGCCTTTGCAATGTCGCCGCTGAAACGGATTCCGCCGTCGGTGATTACGGGAATTCCTTTTTCGCGCGCGGCGTCGGCGCAGTTCATTATGGCGGAAATTTGCGGAACGCCGATGCCGGCAATCATGCGCTTTGTGGACACGGATGACGCGCCGATGCCGACTTTTATTGCATCCGCGCCGGCGTCGATTAAAATGCGGGTGGCTTCCGGGGTTGCAACATTGCCCGCGATGACGGCAATATCGGGAAAATCGCCCTTAATGGCACGAATCGCCGCGATAACGTCCTTCGCGTGGCCGTGAAAAACTTCCAAGGCAATCACATCAACCTTGCGCTTCGCAAGCGCGTGAACCCGCTCCATGTAGTCATCTTTTATGCCGACCGCCGCCCCGACAAGAAGCCGCCCCTGCCCGTCTTTGGCGGAAAGCGGATATTTTACAGACTTGTTGATGTCCTTGATGGTTATCAAGCCCTTCAACACGCCGTTTGCGTCAACGAGGGGGAGTTTTTCGACTTTGTGCCGAGTTAAAATCGCTTTGGCTTCTTCAAGCGTTGTTCCGACGGACGCGGTGATTAAATTTTCCTTGGTCATTACTTCGAAAATTTTCTTGCTGTAGTCGGTATCGAAGCGCAAATCGCGGTTCGTGATAATGCCCACGAGCTTGTCGTACTCAACAATCGGTACGCCCGAAATGCGATATTTGCCCATCAATTTATCCGCTTCATATACATAGTGGTTCGGCGACAGAGAAAACGGGTCGGTAATAACGCCGTGTTCACTGCGTTTCACGCGGTCAACTTCGCTTGCCTGCGTTGCAATCGGCATGTGCCGATGAATCACGCCAAGCCCGCCGCACCGCGCAATTGCAATCGCCATTTGGCTTTCCGTTACCGTGTCCATTCCCGCCGACAGAAACGGAATTTTAAGCACAATATCTTTTGCAAGCCGAACACTCGTATCAACATGCGCCGGCGGAATGTCCGAAAATTCCGGCACAATTAAAACGTCGTCGAATGTTAAGCCGCTGCCGAGTAATTTTTCCATGGTTGAACCTCTTTCTACAGAGCAATTCATTGTTTGATTTGTAATTTTTGCGCCGAAATTTGCAGGAAACAGTGCACTTGCG
Organism: Defluviitaleaceae bacterium; assembly: GCA_009781765.1. Taxonomy (GTDB): domain Bacteria; phylum Bacillota; class Clostridia; order Lachnospirales; family WQUN01; genus WQVC01. Next base: position 9,055 of record WQVC01000069.1, read on the forward strand.
GCGCGGAAATTACAAGTCAAACGGAACTGCTATAATATCCCTTCGGATTCAAGTTGAGATATAAAATCATTCGCTTGCGCGGTTAAACTTTCAATTATAAATGGTCGATGCCTTTCCGGAGCAAAATAAAGTGCTGTGAAAATATTTACGGTTTGCGTTTCCTCGTCCCAATCAACTTTCGTGCCGAGAGCTTCGAAAACCGCGCGAAGGGGAATATGGATGCGCCCGTCAAGCTGTACCGGCGGCGCGTCCAAAGTAACCGTTTCGTCATTCAAGGTCATTTCGGTGCTGCCGACTCGCATTCGAAGGGACAAGGGCTCATTGCCCACTATGGACAACCAACTTTCTGCGAATATTTCGTCGGGCACGGGACTCCATGCGTCTATCACCATGAAAGCGTTAAAGATTTCGCGAAACGGCGCATAGGCTCTGCCGTTAAAAAGAACAGCTTGGGCATTGAAGCGCGTGCGGTCTAAAGGTATGCAGTCCCACGATACAAGAATTTCGCCCTCTTCCCGCTGCGACAAAAGTTCACCCCAACAAGTGCAAACGGGACGAGCGTTATACCTCACTATCTCCCTCGCAATCCGTAATTCGGCATTTCGAAACGAATGCACGATAATGCCGTGCTGTTCGTAAAATTTTTCTATCGTTTCAGGGGCAATCCATCGGCGTATTATACCAACGCCTTTTTCCGCGTCGATGTAATCCAACCGCACCGATACAAGCGAATGCTGCGGCTTTTTTGCGCCAACGTTGCGGCAATTTTTTCAGAAGCGAAGGATTTTCTTTAGCGTACTCCAACGTGGGAATATTCGGTGCGGAGTATTCTTTCATCGGATGCATTTTTCCACTCCTTCTACCCCACCAAAACAACTCCCGAACCCGGTTTGAGATGAAATTTTCTGCGGGGAATTGCCGTGCTGAACGCTTTGAGCATTTTTTCGTTGGGGTCGATAATTATTTTGACTTTTTTTGATTCGTGTACGGCAAGAAATGCATACGTGTCAGGGCCGTTTTCGCCGGAGGAATAGTCGCGGACTTCTTGGGCGGAATTAAGCGTGTGCGCGTGATTTTCGTCGTTGATATGGGCGAAAATTTCTACGTTTTTCATGTTTGTTGTGAGCGCGCGCTTACGGCGCGACTTGTTGTAAATGATATCGATGTCGAGTTCGCCGTTTGTAAATATATATTCATACTCGATGTTGAAAAATCCGATTAAAAAGTGCGCCCCGAAGCCCATTGCGAAAATTGCCAACACTCCGAAAGCCTGCAAATACACAATTGCAGGTATCGCCAACAGCACAACAAGAATCACTATACATACCTTTATTGCCGTGTCTTTGGCGGTTTTTTTTCGCTTGACAAGTTGCTCTTTGAAAGTATCCATAATATCCCTACTTTATATAGGTTACTTTTGATGCGTCGATTTCATGCGGAACTTTGCCGCTTTTTTCTCGGCCGACACACACCGACATTCCGAAAGTGTATTCGGCGGGGAAGTTCAGTCGCGCGAGAAATTTCGCGCCTTTTTCGTCGTCGAGGGGAATTTTGGCCATTCCGCAAATGCAACTGCCAAGCCCCAACGCATGTGCCGCAAGCGCGATATTCTGCGACACAATACCGCAATCGAGAGGCGCGTATTCGCTGTTGTTGCGGGCGATAAATATTAAACATGGCGCGTCGTAAAAAATTTTGCCGCCGCGTTCCGACATTCGTTTGTACCATTCTGCGTCTTTTTTCACGACGTCCATCGCCGCATTGTCCATTTCTTCGATAAACGCTTTGTCCGTTACGACAACAAGATGCCACGGCTGCAAATTCATCGCGCTGGGCGCGGCAAGCGCGGCTTTCACAAGCGCGTCGATTTGCGACGCCTCCAACGGCTCGGGAGAAAAATCGCGACAAGTGTATCGCTCGGTTATGGATTTAAGCACTTCGTTCATGTTACACGCTCCTCGAATGATGTTCTCTGCAATTGTACTTTTTTGCGGGGTTTATTGCAAGTGTACCTATGACTAAACCTCGGGGCTCTGCCCCGAACCCCGGAGACTTTTGAAAAAGTTTCATCAAAACTTAAAAAAAATCGCGCGAATGCGCGATTTTGTAAAAATTTTTGCCCCGCTTTTTTTAAAAAGCGGGTGGGGTTTGGGGCGAATCCCCAAAAAACTAAATTAAAAGCGTATCGAAACCGAATTCGCGTGAGCGTCGAGTCCTTCGCTGCGGGCGAAGTCGGCAACGTCGGCGGCAAGTTCGGACAGCGCGGCGCGGGGATAGTAGCTGTACGCGCTGTATTTTGTAAAGTCGTACACACCGAGGGGCGAATAAAATCGCGCCGTTCCGCCCGTGGGCAGAACATGATTTGTTCCGCTCATGTAGTCGCCCAACGGCTCGGGAGTGTTCTCGCCGAGAAAAATCGAGCCGGCGTTCTTCACCTTGGGCAAATGCGAAAGCGGGTCGGCAGTGAGAATTTCCAGATGCTCCGGGGCGAGGTCGTTGGAAACGGCAAAGGCTTCGTCGAGAGTTTTGACGTGAACCGCCGCGCCGAAATCCGCGAGGGATTTTTTTATAATGTCCGGGCGTTTTAAATAGGAAAGTTGGCGTTCGATTTCCGCTTCGACGGCGGAAATTAACGGCTCGTGCGTTGTGACCAAAATTGCCGACGCGAGGACATCGTGTTCTGCCTGGCTCAACAAGTCTGCCGCAACGTATTTTGCATCGGCGGTTTCGTCGGCGATTACCAGAACATCCGACGGCCCGGCAATCGAGTCGATTCCCACCGCGCCGTAAACAAGCCGTTTCGCCGTTGCTACATATATATTGCCCGGCCCGACAATTTTATCCGCCTTGGGGATACTTTCCGTACCGTATGCGGCGGCTGCAATTGCATGTGCGCCGCCGATTTTGTAAATTTTTTCGATTTGACATATGTTTGCCGCCGCCAAAACAGCGTCGGCGATTTTTCCGTCGGATTTAGCCGGCGTGAAAATCGCAACGTCCGGAACGCCCGCAAGCCACGCAGGAATCGCGCACATCAACAGCGTCGAGGTCAAAACCGCCGTGCCGCCGGGTACGTAAATCGCAACGCGCTCCAACGGGCGCACAATTTGCCCCATGATTACGCCGTTTTCCTTGAACACGCTCCACGATTTTTCGACCTGATTTTTATGAAAGTCCGTGATTTGCACGGCCGCGCGTTTCAAAATGCGCAACATTTCCGGGTCGATGCGCTTGACGGCATCGGCAATTTCCTCCGGGGACACCAAAAAATCCGCGCCGGTGAATCCGTCGAATTTTTCTGCGTATTGCCGCAGGGCGGTATCGCCGTTTTTTCGCACGTCGGCGATAATTTCCGAAACGGTTGCGATTACTCGTTCATCCGCCTCGGTTTTGCGATTTTTTATTGCGGATAAATCTCTGTTCAGGCGCATTTGAAACCTCCTCCGGCTTCGAGAGAATGCGTGAGAAACCTGCTCTTGTCCCCGGTGTTCAATGTGCGCTTGGCGCACCCGGTGTTCAATGCGCGCTCGGCGCAGGCACGTTTTTCAATTTCGCGATTACGTCCCCGATTTTTTCGTCATATTTTAACGCCGCTTTGCTTACAAGAATTTTCGTTTTGATTTTCATGGCCTCTTCGTAAATTATCAGCCCGTTTTGTTTCAGCGCGGAGCCGGTTTCCACGATGTCGAAAATCACGTCAACGCCGCAGTGCGCCGGCATCAGCTCGCTCGAACCCATGATTTTTATTATGTCCGCCAAAATTCCCTGCCGGCGGAAATAATTTTCCGTTATGGCCGGGTAAAACGTGCCGACGGTAAGTACGCGCTCGTCGCAATTTTTGCTGCGCTCGTACACCTCGCGGTTTTCCGGCAGACCCGCCGCGCAAAATCGCGACGACTTAAACAGCCCGTAATCCGGCAGAAGATTCGTAATGAAGTTATCGCCGCGCATCGCGTAGCCACCCGGCGCACTGGACAATTCGTATTCGCGATAGCAGTCAAACGCCGTAAAGCCAAGCTCTGCCCAGTTGCGGTCAACATATTGCGGAATGTCCATGTTGTTCACAAGCAAAAACGCCGCTGTGCCGCAATCCGTTTCGTACTCAAGCAACTTTTGCGCTCGCGCCTCAATCGACTGTTCCAACGCAGACGACACAAGCCCCGCATTTTTAAAAATTTCGTACGCCTTCGGTAAGATTCTGAATGTTTTCGGAAGTGCGATAAATGTTTTTCTCATGGCGGATTCCTTTCGAAATTTTTTCATCGTACATTCTAACAAAAATTTTGCGATGCGCCAAGAGTTTGTTAATTGTTGGGGCTTCGCCCCAAACCCCCACCCGCTTTTTGAAAAAAGCGGGGCAAAAACTTTATTAAAATCGCGCATTGGATACCGGAGACATGTGTAATTTGCCACACATTCTCTCGAAGCCGGACGCCCCCTGCAAAAACAAAAAAATCGCGCGAAAGCGCGATTTTTTAATTAAAGTTTTGATGAAACTTTTTCAAAAGTTTCCGGGGTTCGGGGCAGAGCCCCGAGGTCTTAATCAAGCCTATCTCGTAATAACATTTGCACCGGTGTCAACAACAGCACCGCCGCGAGAGTTCCCGCGCAGGGCTTCAACTGCGGCGCGAACGCCCATGTAGCCCATGTTGTCGGGGTCTTGAGCCATGGTGAATTGCAAATGACCGTGGTTGAGCAAATCCATAATTGCGTCGGAGGTATCAAATCCGCCGCCGAGAACGTTTCCGGTATCTGCCATAATTGCGTTGCCGATTCCTACGGTAGAGCCTTCGTTCGCGCCGAACATTGCAACAACGCCCTGAACGATGAAGTTTTGTGCATATGTTTGCGAACGAGCGGCGTCGCCGTCGGCAAACTGGGTTTCAAGCAAGGTGAAATCCGTGCCGACAAAAGCGTCGCGGAAACCTTCGTCGCGAGACACGGTTGACGCTGTTGCGGCGTTTACGCTTACAACGCCGATGCTTCCGGAGGTTACGCCGGCTGCGGCCAAGTTGGCAAGCATAGTTTCGCCGGCGGTTGTGCCCGCAGCGCGATTATCGGTGGAGAAGGTTGCTTCTGCCGCCAAATTTGCGGGAGAGTCTACGTAAACGATTACGATTCCTGCACTTGCGGCTGCTTGCAATGCACCGGTAATTGCGTCGGGGCCGTTTGCGGCAACAACAATTGCGTCAACTCCTGCGGCAACAGCGTTGTTTACTTGTTCAATTTGCAGCGCGTCGTCTTTGCGAGCGGGTGCCATGAAGCTGAGAGAAACGCCCTCGGCGTTTGCGGCTCTTTGCGCGCCGCCGTGCAATGTAACCCAGTGTTGGTCCATGGAATCCATGGTAATCAGGGCGATTGTAAACTCGCCGTCGCCGGTGCCGGCGGCGTCCTCATCACACGCGCAACCCGAAAGCATAAACAAACCCATCATCAATGCGATTACTAACAACATTTTTTTCACTGCTAACATCTCCTTTTATTTTTTTATATACAAGCCGTGAAGCAAACACACTTGAGAAGCCCGTTCGGGTTTCGTCGAAAAACGCGCTGAATCCCGCGATTTTCCGCCTCGCCCTCACGGTTCTCAAAGGCGTTGCCGGGCTACGTATTTGAACGGGGCAAGAACCATTTCGCAAGCACTTTCGCGCCGGAATCGCGGCGGAAGGCGACGCCCGCCAAAACGGCAAGCGGAACAATCGCGCCGATTAAAAGCCGCTGAATGCCGACCTGCGCGCCAACCATGTTGAGACCGTTTTCAAGCGTTTGCCAAACCGAAGCACCGGCAAGCGTTCCGAGCAGAATGCCGGTTCCGCCCATCGGGGAAATTCCGCCGATAACAGCGGCGGCAACGGCAAACATTTCATACATATTGCCGGCCTCCATGAAACCCATGCCGGTCATTGCAACACGAACCAAGCCAACAACGAAGGCACAAAACGCGCTTACAACGTAAACCTTGATAATGGTGGCGGTAACATTCACGCCGGAAAGTTTTGCGGCGTCCATATTCGAGCCGATGGCGTAAATATGGCGACCGGTTCGCGTTTTTGACAGCACGAAAAAAAACACGCCGAAAATGAACATTGCAATCCAAAACGTGTTAAAAATTCCGAAAGTCTGACCGAAGTAGAAAAAATTTCTGAAGCTCATGGCAACTTCGCTGTCGATGCCGGTTTCGCCTGAAATAAGCCCGGTATTTCGGTTGTTGTTGACCATAATGGCGACGCCTCGCGCCATAAACATTGTACCGAGAGTTGCAATAAAAGGCGGCAGTTTCGCTTTGCCGACCATCAGCCCGTTAAGCACCCCGACAAGCAGGCAGCACACCAATGTAATAAGAAGCGACGGCAAAAGCGGTACGCCGCGCGACATTAAAGTTGCCGACATCATCGCGCTCATGCCCACAACCGACCCGATAGACAGGTCGATATTGCCGGTAATCAAAACGAAGCTCTGCCCGATTCCGATTAGCAAATAAACCGACATGCCCCGAAGCAAATTTTGAACATTTGCCGACCGAAACACAACCGGGTCTATCAAACCGAACACCAAATATATTACAATCAGCCCGGCAAACGCCGTAAGTGCCGAAGGCATACCTCTGATTTGAAGAAATCGCTTGACCGGTGACGCTATTTTTTCCATAGGAACACCTCTCCGTATCGACATCTTGCATGATGAAATTTTCGTTTCATGGGACACATGCCCTAGTTCTTGCTTTCAAAGCGCGTCGCCATTGTGAGAATTTCGCTTTGAGTGGCGGTTTCCGCTTCGCCGGTAATTCGCCCGTCGCACATCACGATAATTCTGTCGGCTATGCCGAGGATTTCGGGCATTTCGGAGGATACCAACATCACGGCAATCCCCTGCGCTTTAAGTTCGTTGATTATATTGTAAATTTCAACCTTGGCGGCTACGTCTATGCCGCGCGTGGGTTCGTCGAAAATAATTACGCGAGACTTTCGGGCAAGCCACTTGCCCACCACAACTTTTTGCTGATTTCCGCCGGAAAGATTCGCAGCATCCGTGTTTATGTCGTGTACTTTAATTTTCAGGTCGGCGACGGCTTTTTTGCATAATTCCGCTTCTTCTTTGCTGCTCAAAATTCCGAAAAAGCGGCTGCCGATGCGGTCTGAGTTGGGTAATGCCAAATTATGTCGAATGCTCAGTTTTGTACAAAGGCCGTCCTTTTTTCGGTCTTCCGGTACAAGCACGATACCCGCCTTAATTGCATCCGACGGGCAGTTTATACTCACGGTTTTGCCGTCCAGTATGAACTCGCCGCTCGTTTTCGGGTCGATGCCGAAAATCGCGCGGGTAAGCTCCGTTCGCCCCGCCCCGATTAACCCCGCAAAGCCCACGACCTCGCCTTCGTTGAGGGTGAAACTTATATCGCGCACAAGTCGCCCTGCGTTCAAATTTTTTACCGCGAAAATTTCCTTGCCCTTTTTGCACGAAATTTTCGGAAACTGCTCCGTGATTTCGCGCCCGACCATGTGCGCAATAATTTCGTCGGTGGTGGTGTCGGCGTAGTTTGCCGAGGTTACGTATTTTCCGTCGCGCAAAATTGTTACTCGGTCTACTATGTGCTGCAACTCTTCCAACCGATGCGAAATGTACACTATACCGCACCCGTTCGCCTTGAGTTCCTTTATTATGCGAAACAGGTCGTCGATTTCTTTTGCCGTAAGCGACGACGTGGGTTCATCCATAATTAAAATTCGGGCGTTTACCGACAGGGCTTTTGCGATTTCAACCATTTGCTGCTTTGAAATCGGTAAATCTCCCAGCACCTGGCGCGGCGAAATGTCGATTTTCAAATTATCCAGAAGTCGCTGCGCTTCCGCCTCCATTTTGGAGTTTAAAAGCACTCCGCAAAAGGACTTCTCGCGCCCCAAAAATATATTTTCCGCCACGGTAAGATGACGGCACATGTTAAGTTCTTGGTGGATGATTGCTACGCCGAGTTCCTGCGCAAGTTTGGGCGTTAAATCGCCGCGCGGAGTTCCGCCGATTTCCAACGTTCCGGAATCGCGCCGATGCACTCCGCTCAAAATTTTTACAAGCGTTGACTTGCCCGCGCCGTTTTCGCCGAGCAGAGCCAAAACTTCGCCTGCGTACAGCTCAAAATCCACGTTATCCAGTGCTTTTACGCCGGGGAAGCTCTTGTATATATTTTTCGCAGACGCAAGTATTTCCCGCACCTTTATGACCCCCCTCGACAAATATCGGGATGTGCGCACGATAACATATACTTTCTAAATATGTCAAGTTTGTTACAATTATGGGAGTGTCGCCATGCGCACTTAAAAGAAATCAACAAGCCCAAAAGGCATGGAGCCGCGTTTTCTTGTTTGATTGAAATGGTGTTTGGCTTCACCGAAACGGTTGTAAGCGTCAATGAA
>WQVC01000070.1 GCA_009781765.1 Defluviitaleaceae bacterium
CTTCATTGACGCTTACAACCGTTTCGGTGAAGCCAAACACCATTTCAATCAAACAAGAAAACGCGGCTCCATGCCTTTTGGGCTTGTTGATTTCTTTTAAGTGCGCATGGCGACACTCCCATAGGTTTTGCTCGCTTGAAAAAGCCGCGTCGAAAATGTAAAATATTCGCGAGGTGCAAACATGAAAAATAATTTTGCTGTTTTGGATGAATTTATCGAAAATTTGCCGTCTGCGCAGGGCGCATTGATTTCCGTTTTACACAAAGCTCAGGAAATTTTCGGATTTTTGCCGCCCGACGTTCAGGAGCATATTGCGGCTCGTCTCGGCGTTTCCGCAAGCAAAGTTTACGGCGTCGTGACATTTTATTCGTTCTTCACCATGCAAAAAAAGGGCAAATTCCACGTAAATGTTTGCATGGGAACGGCTTGTTTCGTCAAAGGCGCGGAGACCATTTTGGAAGAATTTAAAAATCAAACGGCAAACGACGACGATTTCTCCGTAGACGCTCTGCGGTGCATAGGCGCGTGCGGACTTGCGCCGGTTGTTACCGTCAACGGCAAGTATTTCGGGCGAATAAAAAAATCCGATGTGAAAAACATCCTTGAGGAGGTTCGGGCGCAATGACTCCGAAAAAACTTGCCGAGCGCAAAAAAGCCGCTCTTGCGGGCGACTCGAAATATTTGTCGCCCGATTGCGACCAAACCATCATATATGTAGGAACGGCAACCTGCGGCATTGCCGCCGGCGCGGAAGAAATCTACAATTCTCTGCGAAACCTCCCCGATGTAATCGTTGTTCCGACGGGCTGTTCCGGCATGTGCTACGCCGAGCCTCTCATTGAAATTAAGCAACCGCAGTCAGAATCTTTTTATATACAGACTCAAGACCTTGGGGACTCCGTCCCCAATCCCCCGCAAGGGGAGGCAATGCCCCCCCTTGCCCCCCAATTGGAAACCGCGCTTCGCGCGGTTTCCGGAAAAAGTTTTGAGGGGGGCTTGGAAGGAACTTTTTCAAAAGTTCCCCCCAAAAAGGGTTATAAAATAACATTACGCAACTGCGGAGTAATAAACCCGGACAAAATCGACGACTATATCGCGGTCGGGGGTTATGAGGCGTTAGCGAAGGCTGTTACGGAGCTCGGGCGCGAGGGCGTCATTGATGAGATTAAAAAATCGGGGCTTCGCGGGCGTGGCGGCGCGGGCTTTCCGACGGGCTTGAAATGGGAGTTCGGCGCGAAGGCGACGGGCGAAAAAAAATATATAATCTGCAACGCCGATGAGGGCGACCCCGGCGCGTTCATGGACAGGTCTGTTTTGGAGGGCGACCCTCACAGCGTTCTTGAAGCGATGGCGATTGCGGGGTTTGCTGTTGGTGCAGATGAAGGGGTTATCTATATTCGCGCCGAGTATCCGCTTGCGGTTAAACGGCTTCGTGAGGCGATTGCCCAAGCGGAAGAAATCGGGCTTTTGGGGCAAAATATTTTTGAAACGGGGTTCGCTTTTAAAATCAGAATCAGTTTGGGGGCGGGCGCGTTTGTTTGCGGCGAAGAAACCGCGCTGTTAAATTCGCTCGAAGGCAAGCGCGGCGAACCGCGGCTTCGTCCGCCGTTTCCTGCGCAAAAAGGGCTGTGGCAATGCCCGACGGTAAATAATAATGTAGAAACTTTTGCAAACGTGCCGGAAATTATTTTGCGCGGAGCGGATTGGTTTCGCGGAATCGGAACGGAAAAATCGCCGGGTACGAAGGTGTTCGCTCTCGCGGGAAAGGTTAATAACGTAGGGCTGATTGAAGTTCCAATGGGAACAACGTTGCGCGAAATCGTGTACGATTTCGGCGGCGGCTTGCCCGGCGGAAAGAAGCTCAAAGCGGTGCAAACGGGCGGGCCTTCGGGCGGATGTATTTCCAATCTTGACTTGGGCGTGGATTATGAGTCGCTTGCGGCGGTCGGCTCGATGATGGGCAGCGGCGGCATGATTGTAACGGACGAAGACGACTGCATGGTGAATCTCGCGAAATTTTATCTCGACTTCACGATGGAGGAATCCTGCGGAAAATGCTCGCCGTGCCGTATCGGAAACACGCGCCTGTACGAAATTTTGGAAAAAATCACGTCGGGCAACGGCGAAGAAAGCGACCTCACGCAGCTTGAAGAATTGGCACACACAATAAAAAATACATCGCTGTGCGGGCTTGGCAACAGCGCACCGAATCCGGTACTCTCTACGCTGAAATTCTTCCGCGACGAATATATTGCGCATGTGAATAAAAAATGTCCGGCGAAAGCCTGTCGGGATTTAATACGATACACGATTACCGAAAAATGCATCGGATGCGGCATTTGCGCAAAAGCGTGTCCGGTGAGTTGCATTTCCGGCAAGCCGAAAGAGCGGCATGTTATTGAGCAGGAAAAGTGCATCAAATGCGGCGAATGTTTGGCGGTTTGCCCGCCGAAGGTCGGGGCTGTTGCGGCGGAGTAGGAAAATTTACGAAGTGAGAGGAAATTTTACATGAACAATTTAGCAGAACAACTGAAAGGTCGCGTAATAATGGACGTGACAACGCCGGAGCAGGCGAAAATCGCGGAAGCGGCGGGCGCGGGCGCAGTAATGGCGTTGGAACGTGTGCCGGCGGATATTCGTGCGGCGGGCGGAGTTTCGCGCATGAGCGACCCGAAAATGCTCAAAAGCATACAAGCGGCGGTAAAAATTCCGGTTATGGCAAAATGCCGCATCGGGCATATCGCGGAAGCGCGAATTTTAGAAGCAATCGGGGTTGACTATATCGACGAAAGCGAAGTGCTTTCTCCCGCCGACGATAAATATCATATCGACAAGGCGTCGTTCTCTGTGCCGTTTGTGTGCGGCGCGATGAATTTGGGCGAAGCTCTGCGACGCATTGCCGAAGGCGCGAAAATGATTCGCACGAAAGGCGAAGCCGGCACCGGCGACGTTATTCAGGCGGTGCGGCACATGCGCGAAATCATGTCGCAAATGCGGCGCGTTGCATCAATGAGCAGGGACGAGCTGTACGACACGGCAAAAGAATTGCGCGTGCCGTTCGAGCTGTTGAAATTTGTACATGAAAACGGTCGCTTGCCCGTGCCGAATTTTTCGGCGGGGGGCGTTGCAACCCCTGCGGACGCGGCGTTGATGCGTACGCTCGGGGCGGAAGGCGTGTTTGTGGGTTCGGGGATTTTCAAATCCGGCGACCCGCAAAAACGTGCGTGTGCGATTGTTCGCGCCGCCGAAAATCACACGGATTACGCGCTTATTGCCAATCTCAGCGAGGATTTGGGCGAAGCAATGGTCGGAATAAACGAATCTGAAATCGAAATTTTGATGGCACAACGCAACGCAACATGACGCGCGCGTCCGAACCCCGTTCTGCGAGCGACAAAACGGCAGAAATATTAACCGTCGGAACGGAAATTCTTTTGGGAAATATCGTGAACTCAAACGCGGCGTTTTTGTCGCGCGAGCTTGCCGCGTTGGGGGTGTCGGTTTTTCGCCACACGTCCGTCGGGGATAATCCCGAGCGGCTCGCGTCGGCGTTCGCCCGCGCCTTTGAACATGCCGACATCGTGATTACAACGGGCGGACTCGGCCCCACGCAGGATGATATTACAAAGCACGTTGCGGCGAAATTTTTCGGGCTTGAAACGGAAATTCACGAGGAATCGCAACGGCGCATTGAGGCGCGATTTGCCGGGCGCGATTTGCCCGAAAATGTCGAGCGCAACGCGATTGTTCCCGTCGGAGCGCGGATTTTTCAAAACGATAACGGTGCCGCACCCGGCATTTGCATTGAAGCCGCCAAGACGTCCGAAAACCCTTTTTCAAGACGTCTGTGGCGAGATTTTTGCGCGAAAAATCCGGGCGCAATTTTTCAACACTCTTTCAGAGGAAAAATTTTAATCATGCTGCCGGGACCGCCCCATGAAATGCAACCTATGTTCAAAACATATGTTGCAAATTTTTTGCGCGAAAAATCCGACAGCGTTTTTATTTCGCGAACGCTTAAAATAATCGGCAAAGGCGAAACCGCCGTCGAATCGGACTTGCGCGATTTAATCGACGCGCAAACAAATCCGACAATCGCGCCGTATGCGAAGGTCGGCGAGGTGCATGTACGGGTGACGGCGCGGGTGCGCCAAGCGCACAATGAACTCCGGGGACACATGCCGGAGGCGATACATTCTCTCGAAGCCGGACGGGATTCTCAAAATTCCCGTCCCTCACCTGTGTTGAATAATCCGAGTCCCCTGCTCTCCCCCGTGTGCGACGAAATTTACACGCGGCTCGGAGCGCACATTTACGCAGAGGACGACGTGACCCTCGCGGAGGTTATCGTTGACGCGCTGAAAAAAAATAATTTGACCCTCGCGCTTGCGGAATCCTGCACGGGCGGCATGGTTGCCGCGAAAATCGTTGATGTTCCGGGTTGTTCCGACGTATTTCGCGAGGGCTTTGTCACATACTCGAACGAGGCGAAAATTGCGCGACTCGGCGTTTGCGAAAATTTGCTTCGCGAACACGGCGCGGTAAGCGAGGAAGTTGCCGGCGCAATGGCAGAAGGCGCAGCAAACGCCGCCGGCACAGATGTCGGGCTTTCCGTAACCGGTATCGCCGGCCCCGACGGCGGAACGCCCGAAAAACCCGTCGGGCTTGTGTACATCGGCTTGCATATGAAAGGAAGAGGCACACAAATCGAGCGGCATAATTTGACCGGCAATCGCGGCGTTATTCGCGAGCGCACGGCGATTCTCACGCTTGATTTTTTGCGGCGGGTGCTTTGAGCATGGAAATTTTACGGAATTTCGGCTTTACGCCGCCGTTCGAGTGCAGGGAACTTCGCGGACGAACATGGGAAATTAAAAACGCGGGCGGCGAAATTTTTATTTTGAAGCGGAATGAAAATTGCGCCGAAGTTGAAAAATCACTTACACTGAACAAATTTTTGCGAAGCGAGGGCGTTTGCGTTGCGGAGTATTTGCCTGAGATTTTGCGGAGCAAATCCGAAGGCGTTTGCGCTGAAAAATATTTGCGTTTTTTTACGTGCGACTCCGATGGTGCTTACACGCTTATGCGAAAAATGGGGGGAACGCATCGCACTGCATTTGTCGGCGATTTTGCATTTACGGCGCGTAACGCCGGCGTTAAAATTGCGCGACTGCATAAGGCTTTAAAAAAGTGGGATTTCGGCGACGCGAACGATTCGGATTTAATCGACGAATTGAACGGTTGGGTTCGCGAAGCGATTACGGCCGGAGGCATCGAAATTTCTGACGAAATTTTTAGTACATGCACATCTTGCGAGTACCGCGCGTTGCCGCGTCAATTTATTCATCGCGACATACAACACGGCAATATTTTATTTGAAGGAAATGAACTTGTCGGATTTTTGGATTTCGATTTAACGCAAAAAAATGCTCGTGTTTTTGATATTGTTTATTTTTTTTCGTCGATTCTCGCGGATGAGTGGATTTCGGAAAATTCCGACGAATTTGTCGCAAAGTGGCGCGAATATGCAAGCGCGTTTTTGTGCGGATACAACTCCGAAAACACGTTGCTTGCAAGCGAAATTAAGGCGATGCATAAAATCGCGCTGTCGATTCAGCTTATTTTTATCGCGTGGTTTTCGTCCGTCGGGCAGACTGAATTTTTGCCCAAAAGCATCGAAATGTTAAACCGGGTCTTTGAGAACGAGGAGCTTTTCTCGTTTTAAAAAATATTTACGAGGTGACAACATGAAAAAATACCGCACACCGCAAATTTTGGATTTCCCCGCGCGAACCTGGCCGGGGAAAAAAATTACCTCCGCGCCCGAATGGTGCAGCGTTGACCTTCGCGACGGAAATCAGTCGCTTGTTACGCCGCTTACGCTCGCGCAAAAGCTCGAATTTTTCGATTATCTCGTGGGGGTTGGGTTTAAGGAAATTGAGGTGGGGTTTCCGTTCGCGTCCGAAAGCGAGTACAGCTTCGTGCGCAAGCTGATTGAGGAAAATCGCATCCCCGACGATGTGACAATTCAGGTGCTTACGCAATCCCGCGAGCCGGTGATTCGCGCGACTTTTGATGCCCTGCGCGGCGCAAAAAAAGCCACCGTTCATTTATATAACGCAACTTCGCCGCTGTTTCGCGACGTGGTTTTCGGAAATTCCAAGGAAGAAACCATCGCGCTTGCGGTTTTCGGTGCGGAAATGTTTGTGAAAATTGCGGCGGAATTTAAAGCCGCCGGCGGTCGCGAGGAATTTTCCTTCGAATATTCGCCGGAATGTTTTTCGCAAACAGAGCCGGATTTCGCCGTTGAGGTGTGCAACGCCGTGATTTCGCGGTGGGAGGGGTATCGCACAATAATGAATTTGCCGTTCACGGTGGAATCGCTTACGCCGAATGTTCATGCTGATATGATTGAATATGTATGCAGTCGTCTGCTTAATCGCGACAAAATCACCGTGAGCCTTCACGCGCACAACGACCGAGGCACGGCGGTTGCCGCAACGGAATTGTGCTTGCTTGCGGGTGCCGACCGCGTTGAAGGCACGTTGTTCGGCAACGGCGAACGCACCGGAAACGCCGACATTATCACGCTTGCGATGAATATGTATTCACAGGGCATCGACCCCGGCTTGAATTTTTCGAACATAAACGAACTCGTCAAACTTTACGAAGGCGCGTGTTGTTTGCCGGTTCATCCGCGTCATCCGTATGCCGGAGAGCTTGTTTTTACGGCGTTTTCCGGCTCACATCAGGACGCAATTCGCAAGGCGATGGCAAGGCGCAAGCCCGACGATTTGTGGGAAATCCCGTATCTGCCCATCGACCCCGCCGACGTGGGGCGCGGCTACGAGCCGATTATCCGCGTAAACAGCCAATCCGGCAGCAGCAGCGCGGCGTATATTCTCGAAACGCAGTTCGGAATACACTTGCCCAAGCAAATGCAACGCGATTTCGGCCCGATTGTTACCGCATTTTCCGACAAACACGCCGCAGAAATTTCCGCCGAGGAAATCTCCGCGCTTTTCCGCGAAACTTACGTTGTTGAGTCGCCGTATAAATTTGCGGCGCGAAAACACTATGTACAGGAAAACGACAGCAGCACCCTCACCTGCGACGTCGAATACAACGGCAAAATTATCGAAATCAGCGGAACGGGTCGCGGCGTAATTCACGCATTTTGCAACGCGCTTAAAAATGCTTTCGGGCTGAACATCGACGTCGGACATTACAATCAGCACACGCTTGATACAACCGAAGGCGCGGCCGCCCCGGCCATCACCTACATGGAACTCATCGCCAACGGCAAGAGTCGGTTCGGCGCGGGCATCAGCAGAAGCACGACGAATGCATCGCTTAAAGCGGTAATCAGCGCGGTGAATCGGGGCGTGTAGATTAAATTTAAGTTCGCGGGACTCCGTCCCGAACCCTGCGAACTTTTAAAAAAAAGTTCGACAAAAATTCAAAAATCGCGCTGACGCGCGATTTTATTTTTTTGCAAATCTTACAAAACTGCTACATTTTCAAAAATTTCCTTGAAACCACTAAAAACCACCGGACATTATGCCGATACTACGGTATAATGCATTGAGCGCGGGTAGGTGTGGTCATTTTTGCCCGCGTAAACGGGGAGGGTTTTATGAAAAGAAAGTTTTTTACACGAGCAATTTGTTTCGTGCTTGCCTTGATTCTTGTGCTTCCGCTCGCGGTTTCGGCCGATAACGGCAACGGCGGCAGCGCGGACGGTCTGATTTCAACCGACCAACCAAGCAATACATATACCGGTCGGCAGCAGGCAAACAGACTTATTTCGCAGCTTCAATTTGCGGATTTACCCGCGAATACCGCTGTGCGTGACGCAATTATCCGCAGTCACGCTTTGGAAGTAATGCAGCCGGCGTCGGCGCAATTCCGCCCGAACGCGGCCGTTACTCACGGCGAAGCCATCATGTACGCAATACGGGCGGCGGGCTTGAGCTACCGCGTAACGCCTCTTGTTGCCGGACTCAGCATTCCCGACGGCACACCCCTCGGAACGGCATTGACCCTTGCGTATGTACAGCTCGCGTCAACAATCGGCATGATTACCCCCGGTGATTTTGATGCCGCCGCAGGCGAGGTAACGATGCAATTCACGGACACCGGCGCGGCGGACACAACAAACGAAACGCCCGAAGCCGTGATTGCGCCTCAGTTCCGACACACCGCGCCCGCAACCCGCGAGGAAGTCGCGTCGTACATCGTAACCGCAATGCAGGTTGCGCAGTCCGATATTTTTCCGACAACCGCTGTCGGAAGCAGCGTACGAAATTTTACGGACTGGCAATCAATTTCGCGCGAACATGCCGACGCTGTTGAGCTGTTGGTTCAAAATAATGTAATGAGCGGAGTTTCTCAAACATCTTTCGCGCCGCAAGCGGTGCTTCAACGCCAACACATGGCGGAAATTATCAGAAATTTGGACAGCATCCATTACGGGCTTCTCGGCCTCGAACGCCGAACCGGCACGGTTGCCGCCGTAATGAACGAACAATTTACCGAAACCGGCGCGGGAACTTTGTGGCGTCACGTAAGCGTTCGCCGCGCAGACGGCGGCGTTGACCAGTTACGATTCGAGCTTCACGGTTCGCCCTCGCCGCAAACTGCCGGCCCGCGTGACACGGTTGTTCTCCGCAACGGGCAGGTAATGGGGCTTAACGGTCTCGAAATCAACGACCAAGTCGAATACTTGGTGCATCCCGAAACGGGTTACGTTTGGTACGTGTTCGTGTCAAGCCAGGTGCAGCAACAAATTTTCCGCGGTCGCCTCGAAATCATTGATATGGACAACGGCACAATGACTTTCCGCAACGAAGAAGGCACTGTGTTTACGTTCCCCATGAGCGACGGACTTTACGGCGTTCATAACGGCATGGAATTTATTCGTATGCCCCGCAATTTGCTTCAACCTGCGGCGGAATTGCCGCGCGGTTCGTTTTACGATGTTTCGCTTGTGGGCAACGTAATTGTCGCAATCGAATTTGTCGGTGAACCCGTTGTAATTCCCGAAACTCGCGGGCTTGTAATTGAAAATAACCCGATGTTCGGATATATCACAATTTTGGACGCAAACCGCCAATCGCAGAGCTTCACATTTAACCCCGCGCAACTCACGGTGCATCGCCGTCAGTTCTTCGACGCGCGCGACACAATCGGCGGTATGCACGAAATGTTCCCGAGCGTACGAAGCCATCCGCGCACAGTCGGCCCGGAGGACGTAATCCCCGGCGACATCGTTGTTTTCCGCGTTGCTGACGACGACCCCTTCAGAATTATCGAATTAAGCGCGTCGGAAAACACAACATCGCGTTACGGGCGTGTGCTTAATATTCGCGATAACGGCGATTATTTCGACATGCTTATGGAATTTGAAAACGGGCAATCCGTGTGGTACACATTCGTTGACGGCATTCTCGTGCTTGAAAACGGTCGTCCCGTAAGCCCTAACCGCATACAGCTCGGCGACTGGGCAAGAATTGTCGTAAACCAAGCGGTTCTTGCGCCCGGCGTAATGATGGAATCCGTACGCGAAATCGCCCTCGACAGCGGCGGACATCACATCAGCAGCGTTGTAACCGGACGTCTCTCGGGCTTCAACGCCGCGCAAGGTCAGCTGCAAATCGAACATGCGCGAGAGCTTACTCCCGCCGGCTGGCGCAATCACAGCCCTCTCGCTTCATTTAATATAGGCGGAAACAATGTTCGCTACTATCACGACGGTCGTCCCGTCACTCTCGCCCATGTAAACCGCTATTTGCAACGCTCAAACGCAACGGTGTACTTGGCTCTTGAAAATCACTTCGCGGGCGAACGCGCAGTAGTTGTAAGTGTGCGTTCCGGTCGCGACGAGCTTTTCCGCGCGGGAACGGTAATGCATTCCGCAAATAATGCATTTTCCCTGCTTGAAATCCCCGGCGAAGTCCGAACCGACCCCGGCACAATCGTTGTGCGCAACGGTCGTCTTGTTGAACAACAGCATATTTTCGCGCCGGATTGGGCGCGGGTTGCAATGAACGGTCCGGCAACCGCCGCCGTCATTGATATCGGCGCAGCACCCGCCACCGACGGTGTGCAAATTGTTCGCGCTCGCGTAGCTCGCGTTTGGCCGTTCGAAGGCTTCCGCGCGGAAACAATCAGCATTTTTGACGGAATGCGTTGGAACTTCACGCCCATTGCCCGCGAATTTACAATCGACCATGACACGCTGTTCATAACCGACGGCGGCGTTACGAGCATCGACACCTTCCTCGGCTATACCGACGGCTCTGTTATCGGCGACGTATTCAACGTGGTGGTAGAAGGCGGACGCGCCGTGCGTGTAATCGACGCGCCCTTCACCGCACCGATTCCGCAAATCGCAACCGCTCCCGGTCATCTTACGGTACGCGGCGTAATTTACGAAATAAACGGCGGCGCGTTGAGCTTACGTGATTTGACAGTGTTCAATCCGCGAACCGGCGAATGGCGTCCCGTCAGCGCGGTGAATTCAACGGGCGTAATCACAACCCACGCCAACTCGATTATCGTTGACCGCAACGAAGTTATTCCCGCGAACAGGCTTCAAGTCGGGCAGCAAATCGTGGCATTCAGCCCGGTCGCGCGTGACAGCGTTGACCACGAACCCGGCCTCGCGGCAGATGCATACATTGTTCTTGTAGAAAATTAAGGGGGATACTATGAAAAAAATAATTTCTGTTTTGATGGTTCTGTCGGCGATACTGGCGTTTCCCGCGTTGGTTTCCGCACAGCCGGTTCAAAATCAAGCCGGTCGCCCGCACAGAATCGGCGACATGGGCTTCCACGGCGGAATCAGCGAAAGCCGCCATTTGCCGCGCACACTTGAAACCATTTTGCTTGAACAGGGCAACAACAACCGCCGACGCGGCAACCGCAATGACGCAATTTTAATGAATTACAGCGAATTTATTTTCCTCGGCGGCGGCGAACCGGTGCTTTTCGAGGGAACGCTTGCGGTTTCTCCGGGCGCACCGGCAAGAGATACCGAATCCGGAACGTATCGCATTGAGCATCACGTTTTCCCGAGCGAATCAACCGCCGATGATGTAATTATTGAACGCTCAATGGAATTTGAGGTGCAATATGCGCGAATCGGAAATCAAGTGATTTACAGCTATGTAATCGACAGAAACCGTTGGGTGGAAGCGATTGCTACTCCCACCGGCACATTTTTTCTCGACCCGCAACGCTCATCCTTTGTGGTGAGCGTGTGGGAAGACCAGACGCCCGCAATCAGCTTTTATCGCGGACATATTGCCGCACGTTTGGTCTACACGGACGACGGCGACAACGTAACAATCGTTGAAAAGACCGGGCAATTTTACGGATTTTCAACGGCGTGGTCGGCAACGGAAACCCATCGTATGGATGTTACCGTTACTAACGACGACTGGGCGTTGCAATATCAAATTCGCCCCAGCGTAACGGTGAACAAAGACCTGCAATTTGTTCACAACGAGCCGACAATTATCACCCGCCGAGGCAGTTATCGCGAGCTTCATCGCAGTTTTGCCGGGCTTCGCTACGACATTTTCATAAAACCGCAATCCATGTGGGAAGTTCCCGACCAAGGCGGGCATTCCATGGAAACGTTTAACGTTTTCGAGCAGCTTTACGCGCCCGATATGTCATTCCTTCAAGGGCATCCCGCCGAGGACGATATTCACCGCCTCTTTGCCATGCAAATTTTGCAGGGCGACCCGCGATTCTACGTGCCGAACCAAGCCATCACGCGCGGGCAATTTTTAACCGCACTGGCACGAACGGTCAAACTTCCCGTCGAGGAAGTCGTGTTGCCCCGCGCACCTCGCGGTCAACAACCCGTAGCCCTCACGCTTTTCTCCGACGTTGACTCGAATCGCCCCGAATTCCGCTATATTCAGGCGATTCAACGCTCGGGCGTTGCATTCGGACGCGCCGACGGCAAGTTTTACTTCGACTATCCCATTTCGCGCCAAGAGGCGATTACCGTAACAATTCGCGCGCTCGGCCTGACAAACTTGGGACTCAACCCGACCGTCGTGTCGCCCTTTGTCGATAGCGACGACATCGCATACTGGGCAATTCGCGACATAAACGTCGCCCTTATGCTCGACATTATTGCTCCCGACGAAACCGGCAGCCTTCATCCGCGCCGCGCGATGTCGAAAGCCGAGGCCGCCGCTATGCTCAACCACTTACTCGAATACATGCGCCACGGCATTGCCGACCATTATTCCGAGCAAATTGTAAATATCACAAGATAAGTGCGCCCAAAAAATAAATTCTCGGGGACTCCGCCCCCGAACCCCCGCAAGGGGCAACGCCCCTTGACCCTATAAAAACCGCGCTTCGCGCGGTTTTTTTGTGCCGAAATATAGAAATATTTCGCAAAATTGCAAAACCCTGTCGGTTGCTCTACAGCTATACCAATAGCTTTTCTCTTTTTGCTTTCCACTTTCGGCTTTTTTGCTCATTGCCCTTTCCTTCCCCAACGCGCGCTTTTCGCGCGTTCACAAACCTCCCCTACCCTACAAACGCGAAGACGGGATGCGGGGGGGGGGAAATGAAAAGCGCGGCTAGTGCAGTCGTGCGATTTTTGGCGAACGAGCGAGTTAGCGGTTGGTGTCGGGCTTGCGAAGCAAGACTTACACAACCGCTTCTCGCGCGGAGCAAAAAACCGTGCGACAAGCGTTAGCGCGTTCATTTTCCGCCCCCCGCATCCCCTCGCAAACCCTCTTCGAATTATTTTTCGACATTTTTCTTTTTTTTACAGCAAAACTCTTGCATTTATTTACAGTTGTGGTATACTTTGCCTATACAGACTCTTTTAATTTTGGAGGTGCATTATGAAAGCAACAGGTGTTGTTCGGCAAGTGGACGAGCTTGGGCGTCTCGTTCTGCCGGTAGAACTTCGCAAAACAAAAGGCATTGAAAAGGGAACGCCGGTGGAGTTTTTTGTGGACGATGACAGTATCGTACTTAAACGATACGAAATCGCCTGCCGGTTTACCGGCTCGGCCGAAGACTTGCTCGAGTACAAAGGGCACAAGGTTTCGAAGCAAGCAATCAGGGAACTGGCAAAGTTGTTAGAATCGTCAGAAGAGTGATTTCGCTGAAAAACCTGACCAAAACATTCCGCGTGGCTAAACGCCGCGCGGGATTTTTGCGTGCGGCGGGCGCGCTTTTTTCGCGCGAATACGAGGAAATTCACGCGCTTCGCGATGTGAGTTTCGAAATCGGCAAAGGCGAGATGGTCGGATATATCGGGCCGAACGGCGCGGGCAAAAGCACAACAATTAAAATAATGTGCGGCATTTTGACGCCCGATTCCGGCGAATGCGTAATAAACGGGCGTGTGCCGTGGAAAAAGCGCGTGGCTCATGTGCGAGAAATCGGCGTGGTTTTCGGGCAGCGCAGCCAACTTTGGTGGGATGTGCCGGTAATTGACAGCTTTGAGCTGATTCGCGACATTTATCGCACACCGCAAGATGTTTATAAAAAAAATTTGAACGAGCTTTCGGAAATTTTGGAGCTTGGCGAAATATTAAAAACGCCGACACGAAATTTAAGCCTAGGCCAGCGAATGCGATGCGAAATTGTTGGCAGCCTTTTGCACGACCCGAAAATTTTATTTCTCGACGAGCCGACAATCGGGCTTGACGCAGTTTCGAAAATTGCGGTGCGGCAATTCATCAAGCGGCTGAACGCCGAGCGCGGCACAACGGTGCTGCTCACCACCCACGACATGCAGGACATCGAGGCGTTGGCGTCGCGAATCATTTTAATCGGCAAGGGGCGCGTGTTGCTCGACGGCACGCTCACCGACCTGCGCGAACACGCACCCGAGGGCGCAAACGCCGAAGAAGCCGTCGCGGCGTTGTATAGGGAGCTTGAGATATAGGTGGCTTACTGCTTTTAAAAAAAGCGCGGCAAAAATCGCGCTTCGCGCGATTTTCAATGAAGTTTTTGTCGAACTTTTTTCAAAAAGTTTGTGGAGCGCGGGGCGAAGCCCCGCTGTTTTGGTGTTCATGCGCTTGTGCAAAATAGGGCGCGTCCTAAATTTCCGAAACCACCGCTCCTGCCCCGTCGGGATTTACCGCAACGAAAAAAACTTTGCCGGCGGCAGAATTTTTCAGCCCGGGATTTTTCATCCAATGAAGCAACGCTTCCTTAACGGAGGTACTCATGGGCAAGTCGGGAATTTTTTTCGTGTCCGTCCAGAAAAGTTCGCCTTCGTCACATTCGGGCGGCGGAATTTCCGTTTCAAGCTCGCCGAAAAAATGATATGTCAAACGAAGTTCGTTTTCGGTCTTGCGGATTGCCAAGTAGCGCAAGGTTAAATTGCGGATTTCTTCTGCCGCGACGCCCGCTTCTTCCGCCACTTCGCGCAGACAGGTTTCGCGCAAATCAAGCGTGCGCGGGTCGCGAATATCGCCGGCATCCATATGTCCGCCGATACCCGCCCACATTCCGGGTCCGAGCTTTTTGTGCAAGCCGCGTTTCAAAAGCAAAATTCTCTCGCCGCAAGTCAAAAACGCACCCGCCGTAATTCTTGTAAACATAAAAATCCCCTTTCGATTAAAAAGCAATTACAAAGGAGCATACCATGTACGCGCCTTATTTTGCACTGTTTCGCATACGTTTTACACATTCCCTGCAATACCGCGCGGCGGCATTGGCAGGGCTTTTTACGCAATTTGCGTGGGGATTCATGTATATTTTGGCGTTTGCGGCGTTTTATCGCGAGAGTCCGGATGCGTTTCCCATGAGTTTTGAGCAAACCGTCGCGTATATTTGGATGCAACAGGCGTTTTTGACGCTGTTCGCGCTGTGGTTTTGGGACAAAAGCATTTCCGGGGTGATTGAAAGCGGCGACATTGCATACGAACTTGTGCGCCCGATGGATTTGTACGGGCGATGGGCGACGACAATTGCGTCAAGCCGAATTGCACGATGCGTAATGCGAGCCGCACCGATTTTCGCGGTTGCGTTTTTTTTGCCCGCGCCGTTTCGGCTTACGATTTCCATGAACCTGCAAACTGCGGCGATTTTCGCGCTGAGCGTGGCGTTAAGCCTCGGCGTGGCGGTGGCGTTTTCGATGTTGGTTTACATTACGGTGATTCACACGCTTAACGGCGCGGGGGTGCGCTTGATTGCCGCCGTTGCGTCGGATTTTTTAACGGGCGGAATCATTCCGATTCCGTTTTTTCCTGCCGCGCTGCGCACGGTGGTGGAATTTTCGCCGTTTGCCGCAATGCAAAACACGCCGCTTCTGATTTTCAACGGCTATTTGACAGATGCCGCCTTAGCGCGTGCCGTGGGATTGCAAGTTTTTTGGCTTGCTGCACTTGTGGTAATCGGGCGAGTTTTAATGGCGCGGTCATTGCAGCGCATCGTTGTGCAAGGGGGATGACATGAAACTTTACGCGAAATATTTTTCCATGCATTTGAAAAGTCAAATGCAATACAAGGTTTCGTTTTTTTTCACGACATTCGGGCAGTTTTTGATGGCGTTTTCGACGCTTTTGAGCATAACTTTTTTGCTCGACCGTTTCGGCGGCGTCGGCGGATTTTCTCGTGAGGAAATTATGCTTTCCTTTGCCATCATTTTATTGGCGTACTCTGTCGGAGAAATTTTCGGGCGCGGTTTTGACCGTTTTCCGATTTTAATCGGCAACGGCGGCTTCGACCGGATTCTTGTGCGTCCGCGAAGCGTAATTTTTCAGGTGCTTGCGTCGCAAATAAATTTTTCGCGCGTCGGCGTTGCGGTGCAAGCTGTGCTGATTTTCGCATATGTAATTCCCGGCATCGACCTGACGCCCACGAATATTTTTGTAATCGTCCTGATGGTTACGTGCGGGAGTTTGTTGTTTTTTTCGTTTTTCGTGCTGTACGCGGCGGTTACATTTTTCACGCTCGAAGGGCTTGAATTTATGCATCTGCTGACCTCCGGCGCGCGCGAACACGGTCGCCTCCCCTACTCCGTTTACGGCGAGGGCGTGTTAAAATTTTTGACATTTGTTGTGCCGCTTGCGCTGGTGCAATACTATCCGCTGCTTTATTTGACCGGGCGCGAGGAGAATTTTTTCTTCGCAATAACTCCGGTGTTTTCACTGCTTTTTTTGATACCGTGTCATGCGTTTTTCCGCTTCGGACAGAAGCGTTATAAATCTACAGGGAGTTGATTTTATGCCGGCTTGGGTCACGCGAGGGCTTCGCGGAAGCGCGTTCGAGGAGTTAATTGACTTAACGAACCGATTATATGAACAGAAAGGTTTGGCGGTAATTCAAAAAGTTCCGACGCCGATTACACCGACGGCGGTTGACAATGCCGCGCGAACCATTTCGCAAGCATATTTCGAAAAGGCAAGCACGGTGGATTTTATCGGCGTGTCGCGCGGCGTCGCGATTTGTTTCGACGCAAAAGAAACGCGGCAAACAAGTTTGCCGCTTCGCAATATTCACGCGCACCAAGTCGAATTTATGAAAAATTTTCGCAAGCAGGGCGGCGCAAGTTTTTTATTGGTAAATTTCACGACGAAAAACGAAATTTTTTTGCTTCCCATCGAAACGTTGGCAGAATTTCATGCCGCCGCCGCAAAGGGCGAACGCAAATCCATTCCGTATTCCGCCTTCGACCCGGAATTGCGCATCAAAAACGAAGGCGGTTTTCCGGTGAATTATTTGGCAGCGGCGGAGAGATTATATGCTTTTAGGGAGTCTCCTCAAGCCTCACGAACCTGATGCCGCTCCCCGTATACAATAAAAAGCACCGTGAAACCTGTGATATCAAGGTTTTCCGGTGTTTTTTTGTGAAAATAACGACACGATTCCAAGAAAAATTCCTGGAAAAATTCTCAGAACCGTTCCGGATATTTACGTAAAAAACCTCGTGTAAGATAAGGGCAAGTAACGAGGCCACACCTTTTCATGCGTCTTTTCATCCCGGCTCTGACGAC
>WQVC01000071.1 GCA_009781765.1 Defluviitaleaceae bacterium
GTTACGTCCCTTGTTTATTTGGTTTTCGACTTTCCCGCATTTTGGGCATTTGCGGTTTTCGTCTATCGTTTGTTTTCTCATAGGGAGATTATATCATTAAGTGCGCCTAGGCGACACTCCCGTGTTGAAAAATTACGCTTTCGCATATGCCGCATCTCGAAAAATGACCTGAAACCGTCATTTTTCTGCGATGCCGGCACAGCTCAAGCTATTTTTCAACACTCTCAACAAGCAAGAGGAACGGTTTCGCCCGGTCAAATTTACCCGCAACATATTCGAACTTAAGTTCCCCGCAGAGACTTTTTTACGCTTTTGTTAAAATATAGTCAAATTGAAACCGTTCTTTTCGCGCAAGCGCGAAAGACCGTTTCCAACTTGACTCACTATAAAAGCAAAAACGAGGTTCACAATGCAAACTTTATCGGCAACAGCGGCGTTCGGACTTGAATCGGTTGTAAAGGCGGAAGTTTCCGCGCTCGGATTTTCAGCAATTAAGTGCATTGATTCCCGCGTGGAATTTTCGCCGGCACCGGGACAAAATATTTATGAAACGATTGCTCGCGCAAATTTGTGGCTGCGAAGCGCAGACCGCGTTTTGTTAAAAATGGGCGAGTTTTCCGCCGTTACCTTCGACGAACTTTTCGAAGGCACACGCGCGTTGCCTTGGGATGAATGGATTCCGCGCGACGGAAAATTCACCGTAACGGGAAAAAGCGTGCGCTCGGGGCTTTTCAGCGTTCCCGACGTGCAATCCATCGTCAAAAAAGCGGTCGCCGAACGCATGAAACAAAAATATAAAGTCGAGTGGTTCAAAGAAACCGGCGCGGAATTTACAATTCAGGTCGCGCTTTTGAAGGACGTCGCGACCCTCACCATCGACACAACCGGCGCGAAAAACGGCTTGCACAAGCGCGGTTATCGCGAAAAACACACCGCCGCACCAATGAAAGAAACCATGGCGGCGGCGTTAATTCAGCTTGCGCGATATTCGGGCAAAAAAGCGTTTCTCGACCCGTGTTGCGGCAGCGGAACGCTACCCATCGAAGCTGCGTTAATTGCAAAAAATATCGCGCCGGGCTTGGCACGAAAATTTGCGTCGGAGAAATGGCAACGAATTTCGCCGACAATATGGAAAACCGAACGCGCCGCCGCGTACTCGAAAATTCGCACAGACGCCGAGCCGATTATTCATGCCGCCGACATCGACCCGGAAGCCGTCGCCCTCGCCCGCGCAAACGCCGAACTTGCCGGCGTTGACGATTGCATTGTTTTCGAAACGCAAAGCGTAACGCAAACGATTCTTCCCGCCGAAACCGGCGTTGCAATAATCAATCCGCCCTACGGCGAACGCTTGGGCAAAATAAAAGAAGCCGAGGCTCTGTACGGCGCACTCGGCCGCCTGCTTAACCCCACCGACTGGCATTTTTACGTCATCACCCCCGACGAATTTTTCGAAACCGCTTGCGGTCGCCGCGCCCGCGCAAAACGAAAGCTGTTCAACGGCATGATTAAAACGGATTATTACCAATTTTTCTAGGGGCGAAGCCCCTTTTCGCCGGGGACACGTGCCGGAAGCAGCACATTCCCTCGAAGCCGGGGGCGAAGCCCCTTTTCGCCGGGGACACGTGCCGGAAGCAGCACATTCCCTCGAAGCCGGGGGCGAAGCCCCTTTTCGCCGGGGACATATGCCGGGAGCAGCACATTCCCTCGAAGCCGGGGGCGAAGCCCCTTTTCGCCGGGGACACGTGCCGGGAGCAGCACATTCCCTCGAAGCCGGGGGCGAAGCCCCTTTTCGCCGGGGACATATGCCGGGAGCAGCACATTCCCTCGAAGCAGGTTCAGCTTCCCGCTCGGCAAAAAAACCTATCAATGCGAATCCATGGTTGAAATAACAGCCCGCCGATGCCTTGTCGCGAACGCACTTGAGAAGCCCGTTCAGGCTTCGTCGGAAAACGCGCAGAAGCCCGCGTTTCCCGCCTCGTCTTCACGGTTCTCAATGGCGTTCGCTATCGTAAACGGCTCGCTTGATGTCTTTTTTTCGGAAAAAACATCCGAAAAAAAGACCGGTCGCTCGCCACAAGGCATTTTCGGCGGGCTGTTATTCTGAACTGTGGATTCGCATTATCGGTAGCCAACCGCTTACCGATAGGTTTTTTATTTCACAAAATCGCGCGTATGCGCGATTTTTTAGTTTTTTGTCGAACTTTTTTCCAAAAAAGTTCGTGGGGTTCGGGGCAACGCCCCGAAAAAACTCCTAAACGGAAGCAAAATTTCCGGTTATGTGATAAAGTGGTATAACCTATAACAAGAGGAGAATTAACATGGAAAATCGCAAAAAAATATTTATCGTTGATGACGATGTTGCAAATTTACGGGCGGGAACGGCAGCCCTTTCCGGCAAATACGATGTATATACGCTCAATTCCGGGCAAGAATTACTTCAACTGCTTAAAACGGTTCTGCCCGACTTAATTTTGTTGGACATAATGATGCCGGGAACCGACGGCCACGAAGTATTAAAATTGCTGAAAGCCGATACTCAAACGGAAGAAATTCCGGTTTTCTTCCTTACGGCAAAAGGCGATATAGGCACGGTGCTTGAAGGAATTTCCGGCGGGGTTAATGACTACATAGTCAAACCCTTCGACCGAGAGCAGCTGCTCGAACGCATAGATGCCCGATTCTCCCGGAGGGACGCATGAAAAATATTAAAATCAAAACGCGACTGTGGCTTATGGTCGCGGCTTCAATTTCTGTCGCGCTTATAATGGCGATTTTTGCCGTGGTAAACTTGAACCGAATTTCCGGATATATTACACGAATCGACGAATATAACGTCGCGCAGCTAAACCGACTCGGGCGCATGACACATTATTTCGATTCCCTGCGTCGCCAGATTCGCGATTCGGTAATAACGTCCGACCCCGACAAAACGCAGTATCACATAGATGAAGTTTTGCGGCGATACGGGCGGCTTGTTGAACTTTCCGAAGCGTATCGCGAACATCTGATTGCAATGGGCGTAACCTCCGGCGAGGAATTTGACACCATCACCGATTTTGTAAATGCCCTGCCCGGTGCCGCCGAAATTGTTTTGAATATCGCCGGCTACGCCACGCAAAATGACGTCGAAACGGCTCTGTTTTATCTGGAAACCGAGTGCGTTCCGTATACGCAAATTATGAACGACCAGCTCGCGCATCTTGCAAATTTAAACGAAAGCCAATCGGAAGCAATGGCGGCAGAAGCGCGTTCGTCGGTTGCGATTGCGTATTTGACCATGGCGATTGTAACCGGAGTCGGCGCGATTGCGCAGTTTCTTCTGAGTTTGCTGATTATTAAATCAATCATCACGCCGCTTCGGCGCATGATTAACGCATCGGAAGACGTCGCGCGGGGCAATTTGAACATCAACCTTGATGTAAAAGCCAAGGATGAAACAGGCGAACTCGCCCGAAAATTAGCGGTGGTTATTGCGGCGGTTCAGGGAATGTTGGACGATATTTCAAAACTTTCGCACGAATTTAACGAAAACGGCGACATCGAGTACCGCATCCCGGTGGAAAAATATCGCGGCGAATACAGGCACATGATGGAAAACCTCAACACATTTACCGACGAAGTTGTTCACGATACGCTTACGGTGCTTTCGTCGCTGAGTAATGTCGGCGACGGAAATTTCAACGCAACAAAAAAATCGTTGCCCGGAAAAAAAGCTGCGTTTAATACCATCATCGACAACCTCATGGAAAATTTGCACGCCGTAAGCGCGGAAATGGGGCAAATGATTATTGCCGCAACGCTTCGCGGCGACCTCTCGTACAGAATCGACGAAAACAAATATGCCGGCGACTGGCGCGCATTGATGGCCGGGCTTAATCGAATGTCGGAAACCGTAAGCAATCCCATCGCGGAAATTCGACAGTCTATCGCCGTGTTAAACGCCGGCAGCTTTACTCCGCCGCCAATAAAAGGCGATTACATGGGCGATTTTTTCTCCATCAAAAATGACTGGAACGAATATGTAAACGCTCTGCCCGTATACATGCGGGAAATCAAGGATTGCCTCGAAACAATCGCGGAAGGTAACCTTACCCGCACAATTCGCACAGAATTTAACGGCGATTATGCCGGAATAAAACAGTCGGTGAATCATATTGCCGAAAATTTGCACAAAACCATATCGGATATTTCGGCGGCGTCTGCGTCGGTATATTCGGGCGCGCATCAAATTTCTCAAAACGCGGCGGCATTGTCGGAAGGCGCGGCCACGCAAGCCGATTCCGTTGAAAAATTATCGGCATCCTTTGCCGTTATTGCCGAACAAACCGAACAAAACGTTGAAAACGCCGAAACCGCAAACGGCTTGGCAGGAACATCCGCTTCCGACGCCCACGAAGGGCAAAACGCCATGCAACAAACTCTCGACGCCATGAGCGGCATAAAAGCCGATTCCGCAAACATCACCGGCATCATCAATAAAATTCAGAACGTCGCGTTTCAAACCAATTTGCTCGCGCTTAACGCCGCCGTTGAAGCCGCTCGCGCCGGTGAAATGGGTCGCGGATTTTCCGTTGTCGCCGAAGAAGTTCGAAATCTAGCGTCCCGCAGCCGCGACGCCGCCTCGGAAACGGCGGTTCTTATCGGAAAATCAACCACCGGCATCGAATCCGGCGCCGCCATTGCCGGCACAACCGCCGAAGCTCTCGAACGCATTGTATCCGGCGCAGACAAAGTGCGCGACATTATTAACGAAATTACCGGAGCGTCGCAGCTTCAGGCGGAAGCAATCAGCAAAGTAAGCAGCGACCTCGCGCAAATATCCCGCGTTGTGCAGGATAATGCCGCCGTTTCCGGCGAAGCCTCCGATACAGCACAGGAACTGGATGCACAAGCCGCACGATTGCAGAAGTTGGTGTCGAGGTTTAAGTTGTCGGAGGGGTAATTTTTTTTTCAATGAATCAAAAACCGCAAATCAAAAACAGCAGGGCTTCGGGGACGAAATCCTGCTGTTTTTTTGAAAAACGGTGGCGGTTGTCTTGGGAATTGGAAACGTCCGATATTTTGCCAAGTTCTGAAATTTAGTTGGACAAGAGAAAATTCCGAATTAGATTTCGTTGCCGTCAGATTCGGTTACACCCAAGGCGCGCTTTAGTATGCCGATAAGTTGGGCGGCAAGGGGTAAATTGATTAGGTTGGGCTTGATAAAATATTTGTTGACAAATATTTGCCATCAAAATCAAAAAAGCGAAATTTATTTTTGCTTTTAGGCAACACGTTAGGAAACTTTGAAGAAGATGAACTGTTGCGGAAAATTAAAAATGCAATGAATAAAAATGATTTGCTGTTGATTGATAATCAGCTCAAAAAAGACGGTGAATTAACTTCTGACGACTTGAAAAAACTAAAAGATATATATAGTTCCGATTTGGAAAAGGCAAATTTACTCGCGGTATTAAAAAAGGGAAACATTACTAACAATCACGGCGATGTTGTGCCAAGTATACAAAGTTCATTTGATAGCGCACATTTAAATGGAAATAATTGCGTTTCCGTTTTAAGCCAGTTTAAGTTTAAGGCGGGAGTTACGGTTACGGTAGGAGATAAGAAATTATCATACGAAAAAGACGACATTGTTACCGTGAGCTTTTCAAGAAAATACACGAAAAGCACATTGGAAAACATTGTAACTCAATTGACTGGTCTTGAAATTGTTGATGATTATTCAAATACCGAGTATGCAATGATGTTATGCCGAAAACCTTAATTTCTCTTTGTTGCGTTCCTGTGTATAAAGCATTGTACACTCGCATGTTGTCGGTGAAACGACCAGTCAGTGTAGACTTTGCGCGTAATTATATAATCCGTATTTAAAAAGCAAGACTAAATACATGTTATTACCTTATTGGGCTATTTTAGAAACCACGGTCGACAACACTCAACGCCATTTGAAAACACTGTATTCCCCGCTTTGCTTCGTGAACCCTTCCTCGCTTGCTGTTTGCAAACGTCGTTGGAAGTTTCATCGAAAGGCGAAAAATCGACACTTTCCTCCAACATTGCGGTCATTTCAGTTATTGACCGCAACTTCTTATTTACAAGAAGCTACTACACCTGCGGACTTATCCAAACGAACTTCTGTGTTCCCACTTTCGCTAACGTCCGTCTTTTGGTCGCTTTTGCGCCACTTTTTGTCTTGTCGAATTTCACAGAATTTTTGATGAATCTTTTGTAACACATGCCCGGTACTGTCGCAATTTTTAGCTTTTCGACACAAAAGAAGGCGACCAACTCTCCCGAAAGTTTCGAGAAAGCTGGTCGCCTTCTTTCAATATCTCACCTCTGTTCCTCTTTTTAACCGAGCGGGTTTGTTGTGGAAACGGTGTTCGCCGTAAGGCTTTGCAAGCGGTACAATGCGCCGCGTTCGGCGCACATAATGTCATGCGCGAGAAGCGCGTCAACAGCGGCTTGCAAGTCGGCAGGTGAGATTGCGGGGTTTACGTTGTTGACGCGAAAACTCCTGCGCCCGCCGTTTGATGTGGTAAATATAAGTTGATAATGGGTCACGGGATTCCTCCTTTCGTTAAAAATCACGCGAAAGTCCGGTTGTAACGAACGTTCTTGAGAAGCCCGTTCAGGCTTCGCATTTGTTGCATAATTCGCATAAAAAAGCGGCATTACGCCGCGCCGATTACAATATCTGATACAACATGAATACGCGCCGTATCGGCGTCGCGATTATACATTGTTTGAATTGCCGCAACAAAAGCGGCCGCATCTACGGCGGACATGCTGGGGTTTACTCCGCTTATTGTGCATACCGAGCGATTTTGTGCGCTGCAAATGCGAAGCGAAGCAGATGCTGTGACTATGTTTGCCACTGTGCCACCTCATTTCTTGTGGAGTTTATTCAATTTTCTGATTTTCGTTTGGCTCGTTTGGTTCATTCGGTTCATTTTTGTAAAACATCCGAAGTCCCGGGAGCTTCGGTTGTGCAGAGTTTGCGCTCTGCGTTGCCGCAATGGGCGAAAGGTGTGCACGCGGGCGGGTTGCATTCGGTCGGCCGTGTCCGAATGCTCCCTCCCCCTTTCATGCAATGCGGCGGGTGAAACGGTGATGCGATGGTACGGTAAAGCATGATGTTACATGCAACCGTTATACAGCGGCTTCGGCACGGCTCGGTGCGGTCAGTTTCAGGGCGAACCCCTTCCTGAGATGGCAAACACGTCCTTTGGCATAGAAGCGACTGCGTAATTTCTCGGTTGCAGGGCAAGTATATCCCGGGCGTAATACCATGTTATCCGGAACCGTTCTGAGAATTTTTCCTGGAATTTTTCCTGGAACGATTCCTATTTACATTGCGCAATGTACAGCGAATGCACTTGACATTTTATTTTTTTTGCTGTAGCGTAACAACAAACCGTTGAAGCGAAAGTAAAAGCAACATATGCGCGTACAGAGAGTCCGGAGTTCATTTTTTGCGAAATGATGTGCTGAGAGCCGGGTCGAAATGCAGGTTGCCACAATGGGTCGCTGAGGGCATGGTCAAAGGTCGGAACAATTCAGAAATAAATTGAACTGTTCCTGAGCGTGTGATAGCGAGCGTGCGAAAGCACGTTCGACGGAGCGCATCGGATTCCGATTGGGTTTCGTCCGGATTCCGGGCGGATTCTGACGAAGTTCCGTAAAATCATCGCTGCCGAGTATTCCGTGACGTGTGGGCATACGTTAGTTGCCGGAGGTATGTTTGTACCTCGCTGAGGGCGCGGCTTTTTGTCGCGAATCAAGGTGGCACCGCGAATTTACGCATCTTCCGGCTTGCGATTTGAAGCGCGGAAGTGCATCTTTAAAAATTCGTCCTTGATAAAGCGTTTGCTTTGTCAGGGATTTTTTTATTGCCCGAACGCTTGTCCGAAAAGGAGTAACGGCAAATGAATCATTCAAAATTCAACCGCAGGATTATCTTTCGATGGCGAAAGTTTTCGCAATTATCGCAGTTTTTGTTTTCGGTACGGAAAATTTGCTGTGCATAGCGAAAATTTTCCGCACTGTTCACAAAACTGCTGTATCGTGAACGCACTTTACGAAACGAACAAGAGCGGTGTTCACCTTCACCGGTGCATTCGCCGCATCGAAAAATAATTTCCGGAGGAATAAAACATGACAAAAATTTTACGAATATCGGCAATCAGCCTTGCGGCGTTGCTTGCGGTCGCGCTTATGCTTGCGCGCCCGATTGCCGAGCTCGACGGCTCGGCGCACATAATGCTCGGCGGAATTATTTTGGCGTTGTGCATATGGATTTTTAAACCGTTCCGCCTGACCTATGCCGTCGGCGGATTGGTGTTGGCGTTAGCGGGGCTGCTTGTTGAACTGCCCCCGACGGTTATTTTTTCGGGCTTTACACAAACCGCGTTGTGGACGCTGATTCCCGCGTTTTTTTTCGGATACACGCTTCAAAAAACCGGGCTTGGGCGTCGCATTGCAATGGCGGTGATAAAAATTTGCCGACCTCCGACGAACGCCTTTGAGAACCGTGAAGGCGAGGCGGGAAATCGCGGGCTTCAGCGCGTTTTCCGACGAAGCCTGAACGGGCTTCTCAAGTGCGTTCGCGATACGTACCTTTCTCTTATTCTCGCGTGGATTCCCATCGGCGTTGTGCTTTCGATTTTAACGCCCGCTACAACAGTGCGCATTGCAATTATGCTTCCCATTGCCGTGCAGTGCTGCGAATTATTCGGACTGAAAAAAGGCTCGAAGGGAAACTCGCTTGTTCTGCTGACTGCGTTTGCAATGGCACTGATTCCGGGGTCGGGATGGCTGACGGGCGTTATTTGGGGGCCGTTTATTCAGGGGCAGCTTGCAAACGCCGGCGTTTATATCACCTTTGGCGATTGGCTCGACGTTTTGCTTGTGCCGGTAATAATCGCGACGGTTTTTCTTGTTGTCGGCGGGTTTCTCCTGTTGAAGCCGGAAGAAAAATTGTCGGCGGATGCAATTAACGCCGTTAAAAAACTGCCGCCCGAAAAAATGACGAAGAACGAAATTATTTCCGCCGTGATTTTGCTGCTTGTTTTCGCGCTGTCGCTTACGCACAGCTTTCACGGGTTGTCAACCGCAATAATATGCATTGCCGCCATGATTTGCTTTTTTGTGTTCGGCGTTTTGGAAACCAAAGATTTTAACGCGGCGGCAAACTGGGATTTAGTTATTTTTATCGCGATGGCTTTCAGCCTCGGGCCGATTTTCAGCGCGACAGGAATTTCCGACTGGTTATCCGGAATTGTTGTTCCCGCCATCGCGCCGATTGCCGGCAATCCGTGGGTATTTGTAATAATCGTCGCGACGTTTTTTTTCCTGTGGAGTCTTGTTGACGTTGCAATGTTTTTGCCCACAATTTCGATTGCCGCCCCGATTCTTCCCGCGATTCAGGAAATGTACGGCATCAACCCGATTGTGTGGGTGGCAATTTTTATTCTTGCGGGCAACGCATTTTTTATGGCGTATCAGAACATGTGGGCAGTTATGAGCCGCTCAATCGCGGGCGAACGCGCATGGACAACAAAGCATCAAAGCATTTACGGGCTGATTTATTTTGCGGGATGTTTGGTTGCGTTGCTTGTTGCAATTCCCATGTGGATGAACGCGGGATTATTCGGATAACTTCTTGCATAATTAAGATATTTTCGGAGAGGGGTCAGCGAAGCGGCGCGGTTTGCCGAGCGGCAGTCGTTTTTGCGGAGCAAAACGACAAAAAGCGAGGCGTTTTACCGCGCGCCCCCGAAACGAAAATTTCTGCGTTGCAAGAAGTTTAATCTTGCAAAAAGCCAAATTCAGAAAGGAGTCATGCAGCATGATTAAAGAAGCAATTATTTCACTGTCGAAAAAGCAGGATTTATCCTACGAAACCGCCGAAGCGGTTATGCACGAAATTATGAAAGGCGAAGCAACGCCGGTTCAAATGAGCGCGTATTTAACCGCGTTGAGCTTGAAAGGCGAAACCACCGACGAAATCACCGCGTCGGCGTCGGGGATGCGAGCGCATTGCGTGCGGCTTTTGCACGACGTTGACGCGCTTGAAATCGTCGGAACGGGCGGCGACCACGCAAACACCTTTAACATTTCCACGGCGGCGGCGATTATCACCGCAGCGGCGGGAATCCCCGTTGCGAAGCACGGCAACCGAAGCGCGTCCGGCAAATGCGGTGCCGCCGACGTTCTGGAAGCACTGGGCGTAAACATCAACATTTCGCCGGAAAAAAGCGCGGAGCTTTTAAAAAATATCGGCATATGTTTCATGTTTGCGCAAAATTATCATATCGCCATGAAATTCGTCGCGCCGATTCGCCGCGAGTTGGGCATTCGCACGGTGTTTAATATCATCGGGCCGCTTACGAATCCCGCCGGCGCGAAAATGGAACTGATGGGCGTGTACGACCGCGAACTCGTCGAACCGTTGGCGCAGGTGCTTTGCAATTTGGGCGTAAAGAACGCGATGGTTGTTCACGGCGAAGACGGCTTGGACGAAATTTCGCTGTGCGCACCTACGTTTGTTTGCGAGGTGAAGGACGGTTGGGTGCGTTCGTACACAATTACACCCGAGCAGTTCGGACTTACACGATGCCGTCCGGAAGATTTGCAGGGCGGTTCGCCGGATGAAAATGCCGCGATTTTAAAAGCCGTCCTTTCCCCGCATGTGCGCACTGAAAACCGGGGACACGTTCCGAACTCGGAACATACTCTCGAAGCCGGCGCAATCAATGAACGCGGGGGACACGCGCCGAACTCGGAACATACTCTCGAAGTCGGCACAACCAACGCAATCGCCCGCAAACGAAACGCGGCGGTAATAAACGCGGCGGCGGCAATGTTTATCACCGGTCGGTACGAATCAATCGAAGCGGCTTTGGCCGTTGCAAACGAAGTCATCGACAGCGGAAAAGCCTTGCAAAAATTAAACGATTTTATCCGCTGTTCGAATGAAACGCAGAGCGAAACCCGAATTGAAACGCCGCCCGAAAAATCGAACGACGCACAAAATAAAACGCAAAACGAAGGGACGGTGAACATATGAATGCTTCTTCAAACATTACCCGCAAAAACATTCTGCACGAAATAGCCGAGCGCACAAAACATCGCATCGCGGAGCAAAAAAAAATCCGTCCGGCGGAAGAAGTTAAACGCGCCGCATCGGCACTTCC
This sequence comes from Defluviitaleaceae bacterium, assembly GCA_009781765.1. GTDB lineage: Bacteria > Bacillota > Clostridia > Lachnospirales > WQUN01 > WQVC01. Next base: position 11,202 of record WQVC01000071.1, read on the forward strand.
CGTCGGAGATTTTCCTTTCGAACGGGCGTTGCGCTCGGAAGGGCTTTCGTTCATCTGCGAAGTCAAAAAAGCGTCGCCGTCGAAAGGGATTATTGCGAAAGATTTCCGCCCGCTTCACATCGCCCGCGAGTACGAAGCAGCCGGCGCGGCGGCAATTTCCGTGCTTACCGAGCCGTTTTGGTTCGCCGGCGACGATAAATATTTGCAGGAAATTTCCCGGGAAATAAAAATTCCGCTTCTGCGCAAAGATTTTACTGTTGACGATTACATGATTTACGAGGCAAAATTACTTGGTGCAAGCGCGGTGCTTCTGATTTGCGCGATGCTGAACGAAACAACGCTTGCCGAATATCTTGCAACGGCGCACGAACTCGGATTGTGCGCAATCGCGGAGGTTCATAACGAGGCGGAAACAGAAGCGGCGTTAAAAGCCGGCGCGAAAATCATCGGCGTAAACAATCGCTGCCTGAAAACTTTCGAAGTTGACATCACGCTCAGCGAACGTTTGCGCAAACTCGTGCCGCCGGACGTTTTATTTATCGCCGAAAGCGGAATCAGCACCCCCGCCGACGTTGCCCGTTTGCGCGAAATCGGCGCAGACGCGGCGTTAATCGGAGAAAGTTTAATGCGCAGCGCGGATAAAAAGGCGGCGATAATGAATTTGAGGGCTATGAAATAAAACCTCGGGACTCCGCCCCGAACCCCGGGAAACTTTTGAAAAAGTTTCATCAAAACTTTAACGGGAAACCGCGCAAAACGCGGTTTCCGAGAGTGGGTTCGGGGGGACGTATCCCCAAGGCTTTAGATAAGGAGGATTCACATGAAAAAACTTTTTTTGCCGGCTGCGGACGCCTTGCGTGGCTTCAAAAGAGCCGAAACCTCGGTGGCAACCGCAGCGATTGTCGCGGCGATTTTCCTGTTTGCCGGGTGCGGTGCGGGCGAACCGGAGCGATTCGTTCCGCCGGAAGACGAGAGCATTTACGTATCGACGGGCGCAACGGTGCGAGAAACCGGACTCGACTCGACCGACACAACCGGCTCGGAACCGGGCGACGCCGAAACATGGTTAGAGATGATTTACATGAGTCCGAACGCACATACCATGTACTCTGTTTTGGGGGTGAACGCGGGCAGTTCGTTTCTTTCTCCCGACCACGACCCGGCCAAATTAAGCGAACTCCTTGAGGGGCTGATATTTGACTCTGCGGGGATGCCGTTCTCCGACCCGCTTATTCGGCTCGAAGACGCTCGCGGCCGCGGCGCCGTCCCCGGCCTCCGCCGCGACAGCAGTAATATTTACATGTTCAACCCGGACGAGCATTATTTGTTTGACGAAAACGGACGGGAAATCGGCATTATTCGCATACGGCATGAGGGCGACCCCTTTTTTCAGCACTCTGCTCCCGCAGGAGTTGAAATTCTCACCGTTGAGGAATTTGAAGCGCAGGAAGGCTTTTTCACCTTCGAAGAAGCGGCGTATGTTTTGGGAGCGGAGTTCCGCCTGCCCGCGGAACACATGGACGCTTACGAAGCACCTCTGTTTTCCGGCACGATGTGGTGGGATATACGCAAAGGCTTGATTGTTGTGTATGAATTAACCGAGCCGACGGAAATTTTTACGGGTATGGGTACATTTTTCATATTTATCGAGCCTTTGGGCGACTACGACATCGAATACATTGTCGAGATGCGCAGTATCTACTCAAGCGTTGAGCAACGCGGAGTCGGAAGCACGGCTGTATACAGGCTTTATCATCCGGAGTCGAAGGGGTCGGATTTTTTCATGTGGGAACACGACGGCTTGATATACTCGCTTACTGCGCCCACCGGGTTTTGTCCTGAAGAAGGCATGTACGACATTTTCGAAGAGCAGGAAATTTTTGAACTTATCGCAAGCATGATATGGTGAGGAGAACAGACATGAGAAAATTTATTTTGTTTGTCGCGACAGTCGCGATGATTTTTATTCTTGTCGGGTGCGGGAATAACGAACCCGAGCGGTTTATTCCGCCGGAAGGCGAAAGCATTTACGTACCGACGGGAGCAACGGGGCGCGAAACCGGGCACGACCCGGTCGGCTCGGAATCGGACGACGCCGAAACATGGTGGCAGCCGCTTTACATGAATCCCGACGCACATACTCCGTATACTGTTTTAGGTATGTTCGCGAGCGGCGGAATGTTTCAATCTCCCGACGATGAGGACAGATTAAACGAGCTTCTCGAAGGGCGGCTGTTTGACTCAACGGAGATGCCTTTTCCCGACTCGCTTATCCGGGTCGAAGACGCTTCTCGGCGCGGCATCGCTCTCGATTCCGACTTCAGCTTCATTTTTTATAACTTTAACCCGGACGAGCATCCCCTGTTCAATGAAAACGGGGAGGAAATCGGCGTTATTCGTGTGCGGTACGAGGGCGACTTTCAGGATGCTGTTCTCGCCGAGCTTGAAATTCTCACCGTTGAGGAATTTGAGGCGCAGGAAGGATTTTTCGAATCCTTCGAAGAAGCGGCGTATGTTCTCGGCGCGGAATTTCGCTTGCCCACGGAACACATGGAGCGTTACGGTGACCCTATGTTTTCCCGCATGATATGGGGGATGCGCGACGGCTTGCTCTACTCGTTTAATCCGCCCACCGGATTTTGCTTGACCGAAGGCATGTATAACATTTTCGAAGAACAAGAATTTGTCGCGCTTATCGCGAGCATGGCATGGTAAAGGTGAAAATTTGCGGGCTTACGCGGCTTGCCGACATCGACGCGGTAAACGCGGCGCGTCCGGATTTTATCGGCTTTGTATTTGCAGAAAGTCGGCGACGGGTTTCCCCGACGCAAGCGGCGGAACTTCGTGCCGCACTCGCACCCGGGATTATTCCCGTAGGGGTTTTTGCTGACGCGCCGATTGATGAAATCGGCTGTCTTGTGGGGCGCGGCATAATAAGCGCGGTACAGCTCCACGGTGACGAAGACGAAAAATTTATCGCGGCGTTAAAGCGCGAACTTGCTTTTATCACAGCGTTCAAGCGCAGACCTCCCGGCAGTGTAAAAATCATCAAAGCCGTCGCAATAGAAAAACCCGGCGACGCGCAAGCGTGGAATAATTCCGCCGCCGATTTTCTTCTTTTGGACAAAAAAGGCGGCGGCACCGGCGAAACCTTCGATTGGAAACTAATCGGCGACTTGCAAAAGCTGTTTTTTCTCGCGGGCGGACTTTCGCCGGAAAACGTCGCCGATGCTGTGCGGAATGTAAAACCGTTCGCCGTTGACGTTTCAAGCGGCGTTGAAACAAACGGAGTCAAAGACCCGAAAAAAATACACGAATTTACAGCAGTTTTTGAGGAGGACACAACATGGATAAAAAAGGACGTTTCGGAAAATACGGCGGGCAGTACGTTCCCGAAACATTGATGAAAAATTTGCACGAGCTTGAAGCGGCGTATCAGCATTACCAAAACGACCCCGAATTTCAGCGCGAATTACTCGACTTGTTAAAAAATTTCGCGGGACGTCCGTCGCTGTTATATTTTGCGGAAAAAATGACAGCCGACCTCGGTGGCGCGAAAATTTATTTGAAGCGCGAGGATTTAAACCATACCGGTTCGCACAAAATCAACAATGTTTTGGGACAGGTGCTGTTGGCAAAAAAAATGGGCAAAACTCGCGTGATTGCCGAAACCGGTGCGGGGCAACACGGCGTTGCAACGGCAACAGCGTCCGCGCTCATGGGGCTTGAGTGCGAAATTTTCATGGGCAAAGAAGACACCGAGCGGCAGGCGTTAAACGTGTTTCGAATGCGCCTTTTGGGCGCGAAAGTTACCACGGTTACAAGCGGCACAATGACGCTCAAGGACGCCGTGAACGAAACAATGCGCGAGTGGGTGTCCCGCATTGGCGACACGCACTATGTTCTCGGGTCGGTAATGGGGCCGCATCCGTTTCCGACGATGGTGCGAGATTTTCAAAAAATAATCGGCGCGGAAATCAAGGAGCAAATTATGCTTGCGGAAGGACGCTTGCCCGACGCCGTGATTGCCTGTATCGGCGGCGGAAGCAATGCAATCGGCGCGTTTTATGAATTTATCGGCGATGAATCGGTGCGGCTTATCGGCTGCGAAGCCGCCGGCCTCGGTATCGACACGCCAAAAAACGCCGCAACGCTTACCCTCGGAACGGTCGGCGTTTTCCACGGCATGAAATCGTATTTCTGCCAAGATGAATACGGGCAAATCGCGCCGGTGCATTCAATTTCGGCGGGGCTTGATTATCCCGGTATCGGGCCGGAACACGCGCATCTCTCCGATATAAAACGCGCGGAGTATGTTCCCGTTACCGACGCGGAAGCCGTTGAGGCGTTCGAGTATCTTTCCCGCACCGAGGGGATTATTCCGGCAATCGAAAGCTCTCACGCCGTTGCGTACACAAAAAAAATCGCGCCCGATATGAGCGCGGAACAAATAATTGTTGTGAATCTTTCCGGCAGGGGCGACAAAGACGTCGCCGCAATCGCACGTTACAAAGGGGTGGATGCAAATGAATAGAATAGCGCGAGCATTTGAGGGGAAAAAAGCCTTTATCGCATTCATCACCGGCGGCGACCCGAACATCGAAACCACCGAACGTTTAATCATCGCGCTTGCGGAAAACGGCGCGGATATAATCGAAATCGGCATTCCTTTTTCCGACCCCGTAGCCGAAGGCCCGATAATTCAGGCCGCCGACGAACGCGCATTAGCGAGCGGTTGCACGGTGGATAAGTTATTCGACATGGTGGAACGGGTTCGCAAAAGCGTGACAATTCCGCTGTTATTTATGAGCTATATCAACCCTGTTTTTGTGTACGGAACGGAACGGTTCATGCAAAAATGCCGAACTTGCGGCATCGACGGGGTAATTGTGCCGGATTTACCTTTCGAGGAGCAGGACGAAATTTCGCCGGCTTGCGAAAAATACGGCATCACGCTGATTTCCTTAATCGCGCCGACCTCGCACGAGCGCATTGACGCAATCGCAAAAAATGCAGAAGGATTTATTTATTGCGTGTCATCGCTCGGGGTAACGGGAATGCGCAGTGAGATAAATTCGGACATCGCCGAAATGACGGCGCGTGTGAAACGGGTTTCGTCAACGCCGTGCGCGGTTGGGTTTGGTATATCGACGCCGCAACAGGCGCGGGAAATGGCGGCTGTTTCCGACGGCGTAATTGTCGGCAGTGCGATTGTGAGGCTTGTTGCCGAGTACGGAGAGGCGTGCATAGAGCCGGTAGCGAAATTTGCGAGGGAGGTGGCCGCTGCGCTTGAGCAGAGTGAAGGCGAGGCGGGAAATGGCGGACGCACTTAGCCCGCACCCTTCTGCGCAAGTGCGTTCGCGACAAGGCATAGGCAAGGGGTTATTTCCTACCCTTGATTCGCGTCACTTACAAAAAACGCCCGTCGCGCAGTTATTTTGCACGACGGGCGTTTTTATCAATCTTTGTTCAGTATGAATACGGTGCGTCCGGCGTATTGCAACGCGGGTTCGTCATCGGGTTCAATTGCGACGCCTGCATCCGGCGATTCCTGCAACGCCGGTTCGCCCGGTACATCCGACATGCTCGGCGCACCCGGCAAAAGCTGCAACGCAGCTCCGGTAGTGATGTCCGGCGGTGCGATAACATTGCCTGAACTCGGCGGCGGGGGCGGCGGAGCTTGCCCGTACTCTGTTA
>WQVC01000072.1 GCA_009781765.1 Defluviitaleaceae bacterium
ACCCGACCGCGAGCTTTTCACTCGCCCGAAAACGCCGGAAATCACTGGTTTCTTTGGCATTTTCTTGTCCGCCCCGCTCGGAGCGACAAAGACTATTATAGGCACATCCTTTCCGCATGTCAACCCCTTTTTTTAAATTTTTTTGAAAAAATTTGCGGTTTTTTTCCGAGGACACTTTGACTTCAGATAATTCCCGCTTTGGGACGAAAAATCGCCCCCAAATTTGAACTGCACTGCGGCTTTTGTTTCTGTGGGGAAATTCGCTGTCGCACTGCGGGCGAATGGCCCAGCAATGTACACTTAGCTATCGCCTCGCACATTGTCTCTAAATTTAATTACGACAAATGCAACGAAAATAAGGACAGCGATAGAAATTACTATGACTCCCAAAACCCCTGCACCGACGGAAAAGGCAATAACTGCGACAATGGCGGCAATGGGTCCAATTATAACCATCCCAAATAATGATTCAAAAAAAGCATGAAATATCGCTCCTATCACTTCGATTACGTTTAATTCGGCAAACACCCTTATTCTCCCATAATTAGCACAATCATTTCTCCAATCTCTTTCTGCCGTGCAATGAGTTGAAACATAATCCGGAAAATGGGACAACCATTCATTCCATCTGCTATCAGCGTATTTGTCGTTGTAAACCTTGCACATGCCGCATCTTTTATTAAATTTGGGACACATTTCTTTTATCCTCTCCTGCCGCATCTTGACGGCTAAAAAATTTCTCCCTCAAGTTTTCCCTCTGCATCCAACGCCTCCAATTCCGCCAAATATTCCGGTACATAAACGGTTATATGATTTTTCAGCATATTTGCGGTCATAAAATCAATCGCTTCGCCTCGGTTAAAGCGTTTTTCCGTTTCATCTATGAAATCGCGCGACGTGGACATATCCTTTAATATTTGCTCCCGCGTTCTTACCGGTTTCACCACACCACCCCCTTTGCCGGCTCAATTGACTTCCGACGTCGCGTTAGTAGGAGAGTGTTGAAAAATTACGCTTTCGCATATGCCGCATCTCGGAAAATGACCTGAATCCGTCATTTTCCTGCGATACCGGCACAGCAATGGCGGGCGTTCTTTGCCCGTACCCTCAAGCTATTTTTCAACACTCTCTATAGCGAACATACTTGAGACGTCCGTTCATGTCGTTCGCTGTACAAAACGCCGCGCACGAAAAACCGCCTCGATTCTTCCCGCGTTTACATTTTTCACTTCATTTCGACGTGTGTAAAATGTGGAAAAATTATAAAAAAAAAAAAACGCCCGTCAATCGAACAAATATCGAATGTTGAGCGTTTTTGCAAAAATTCTTCCAACTGACCGCAAATTATCCGTAAACGAAAAATTTCAAAAAAGTCAGCGCACTACCTCCCCTCCTCCCAAACCCGCGCGGCAAGAACGGTCATGTCATCTTTAAGCCCGCTTCGCGAGCGACGTTCCGCTTCGCCGAGAATATGGTCGGCTAAATCTTGGGGGGAGGTGTGGCGGCAGGTTTTTAATACGGCTTTCAGCCAGTTATCGCCAAAATATCCTCCGCCGGGGGATTTTTTTTCGCTTTCGAAATCGCCGAATCCGGTTTCGGCAACAGACGATTGTTTTCCGCTCGCGAAAGCATCCCCGGCTTCGAGAGAACGCTCCCCTTCATTTAATATGTCGTCGGTTACAAAAACCCCGTCCGTTACCATCACAATTACATCCCCGTGGCGCAAATCGCGCTCGGTGATTTCGAGGTCAACGTCGTTTAACATTCCGATGGGCAGCGATGCCGACGAAATCACGCTCACCCGCCCGTCGCGCAAAAGATATGTTTCCGCCGCGCCGATTTTAATAAATTCCGCCCGCCCGGTGTAGAGGTCGATGGAGCAAATATCAAGCGTCGCGAAACTTTCTTCGCCGCTTTTGAGAATCAGCACGGAATTTATCATGCGCACGGCAAGCTCTTTGTCGAAACCGCTTTCGATAAAATCTTCCAGCAAGCCCACCGTTGCCGCGCTTTCGCGATGCGCGCGTTCGCCGCTACCCATGCCGTCGGACAGCGCAAGCAACGCCGAGCCGTTTCGCAGCTCCATGGCGGAATAACTGTCGCCGTTTTTTCGCGCGGTTTTCGCCCGCGACGCAACGCCGCTTGTCATGCGCAATTTTCTGTCTTCCATAAAACGTGTGCGACATACGCCGTTTCGAACGTCACACGCGCCGGTTTGCTCGCGCATTTTTCGCTTCAGCACGGCGTTAAGTACGGGCAAAATTTCATTCGCACATTTTTTTTTGCCGATGCACGGCTTGTGGTTAATCGAAACCTGATATCGTCCCGCCTTGTCCTCAAACACAATTACGCTCAAAACTTCAATTTTTTGCTTGAGCAACGCCATTATCATTTCTTCCTCGAGTCCCTCGTGAAAGCGCAGCGACATATCAATTTCATCCGACAAACATTTCACGATGCCCGAAACGCCGTGCAATTGTTGGCTGATTAACTCGCGAGATTCGGCAATTTTATTGTGCCAACGCAAATCATTGCGATACGCAGAAAAAATTGTGTTCAGCTCCTGCAAAAATTTTTTCGGCGCGCGACATTCGGCGGAAAAATTTTTGCTTATATCTTCCGGCGACGCCGCGCCGCGACCGGCACACACATTTAAAAGTGAAAAAATTTCGCTGTGCGTGTTGTACAAATTATCTTCCCAACACAAATCACGATTCGCGCATGTTCCGCAAGCCCGCGCCGCAAGGTCGTCGATTAACAGCGATACGTCGTGCTTGTTCAGCCCGGTTTTCGGCTTGGAAAGTCCGCCGAAAGTATCGGCGAGTTTGCCGAACGCCGACGAAAAAGCATCGAGCCGCCGAGTGGTTTCTTCCTTAATTTTTTCCATGTAGTCATCCGCGCTGTCCAAAACCGGATTGATTGCCGATGCAACATTAAAATAAAAACTCTGCGGCGTGAGGAAGAACGCAAACCCCGACGCAATCAGCGTGTAAACCATCGGAAATCCGAGCCACGGTCGCGCCAAAACAAATAACGCCGCCGCACCCGCAATTGCGATTCCGGCAACAACAGCCGGGCGCGGATATTTCTTGCCCAAATCTCCGGCGAATCCGCCGCCGAGTCCCGCAATGCCAAGCACCGCCGCCCATTCCGGTCCCCAGTATCCGGCCAAATGCAGAAAAAATCCCAAAAGCATTCCGGCCGCCGCCGCCATCGCCGCGCCGCCCTTAAACGCAGTAATGCAAATCACATACAGGCAGAAAAATATTCGAAGCGGAACAGCTCCTACATATATATCGCTCGCGCCGGCAATCACGCCGGCAAAAACGACGGTAAGCGACGCGACATCTTCGCCGGAAAGCAATTTCGCCCGACGCCGACGCCCCGCGATAATCACATGAGCGCGTTTAATAACGAGCGTCAATGCGCCCGCCAAAACGGTTTCCAACAAAACAACGGTGAACGCAAATAAATTTATTCCGTACATCGCGCTCACGATGACGCCCGCCAAAAATGTCGCGCCGGACGCCGCCGCCGCAACCCAATACACTTTGAGCCACGTTCGATTCCTGCCGAAATATCCTGCGCAAAAATACCACGCACAAAGCATTCCCGCCGCAAAAACGTAACGCAAAACAAACAAATCTCCGCCGAGCCGCGTTGCAAGCCCCGCACCAACGAACAGCGCAGCAATATAAAATCCGTGCGCCCCCATAAACGCCGCCAAAAACGGCACGGCCAACGGATTAACAAATCCGAAAACCTGCGCTCTGCCAACAAAAAAGCCAAATACGCAAATAAGCGCGACAGCGAGGTCTTGTCTGCCGAAGCGTGCTTGCGGTGTTTTTTTCGCGAGTGTATTCATGCACCCATTTTAGGCTTGTCCGGGTGCGGATTATGTAAAATCTTGTGACGCGAAAATCAATTTTCGGGGCGTTGCTCCGAACCCTCTCGCGTGCTTCGCACGCTGGCCGGGCGGCCCGCCGCTCCGCGACGCCGGCTGCGCCGGAGTCAGCCCCACCCGCTTTTTGAAGGGTGGCGCGGGAAACGCTCGCTTCGCTCACTGCGCCCTAAATTTAAATCGAGCTTTCGCGCGATTTACCCACACACTTCACTTATGAACATTTCTATTCGCGCCGGGTTCGGGCGACCGCTGACGCGCAAAACCGGCAAGCCGATATTTTCATACAGCCCGTTCACGAAATTATCACGCGCTACTCTGTCCGGCGCGGCGTGGCTTTTGTCATCAACTTCGATGCCCGTTACCGGCACGAACTTCCTGTCGCAAAGCAAAAAATCGATGTGCTTGCACGAAATTTTATTGAAGTGCGTGTAAAAATCCGAACCTTTTTCGTATCGTTTCACCGTAACGTTTACAAAGTCGGCGATGCGCGGTTTTGCAAAAACATGAAGCCCGTATTTCGCGGCAATCGGCTGCAACACAGCAAAAAAAGACGCTTCCCTCGGGGTCAAAAACGCCCGGTTAAGCTCATAAACATCCGGAGCGGACGCGCGCCGCCGCTTTGCAAAAATCACAAGCAACACGAACAGCAAAATAACCGCTCCGAAAATAATATACGGCAGAAAACCTTCCATGATTAACACCCTTATGTATAGCGGCTTGCCGGTGCAAGCCGAAAAAGTAAAATTTAACGATTAAGCCGTGCGTATGCTTGTTTTGCACGGGTCTCCACTGCGTCAATTTCTTCGGCAGTCATGCCGCTTCGCAACCGCAGTTCACTGCCGCTTAAATAGTCGGCAAGCTCTGCCGCCTTTCCGTTTTCTAAAAATTCCTGTGCGAGTCGGTTGTCGAAAAGTGCATCCTCCGCAACCTTTTGAAATTCGCGGTTTTGCATTTTGCCACCTCCTGTTCATTACTCCCGTTTCACCATGCGCATGGCAGGAATCGAACCTGCGACCTACCGCTTAGGAGGCGGTTGCTCTATCCCCTGAGCTACATACGCGCTTGTTGCATTATACCGGATTGTTCGACAACATGGAAATACCCTCTACATGTCATCCGAAAAACTGCGCACCCGACCGTTTTTTTTGTACGCGATTACGGTTTCGAGGTTGATGCATTGCAGGGCGTTGAACACGTTTTTTTCGACGTCGCGGTTTTGGAGTTTCATTCCGGCTAAAAGGTCTTTTACGGCGGCGCGGGCGGAAATATTTCCTTCGTCGCAATGAGCGGCAAGAGGGCAGCCGCCGCAACTTATAAATTCGAGCCCGTTATATTTCTGCCACGCGATTACGGCGGCTTCATCAATGCAATACATCGGGCGAATAAGCCGCATGTCGGCGAAATTGCGGCTTTTTAACATGGGCATCATGGTTTGAAATTGCGCACCGTAAAACATTCCCATCAGCGTGGTTTCAACGACGTCGCTCATGTGATGCCCCAGCGCGATTTTGTTGCATCCGAGGTTTTGCGCGGTTGAATACAAGAATCCGCGGCGCATTCGGGCGCAAAGATAACACGGCGAACCGCCGCTTTTTTTCACAACTTCGAAAATGTCGGAGTCGAATACTTTAACAGGCACGTGCAAAATTTGCGCGTTTTCAAGAATTTTTTCAAAACTCGGCGAGTCGTAACCGGGGTTCATTACGATAAATTCAAGCTCGAAAGGCATTTCGCTCAATCGCCGAAGTTGTTGAAATAATTTCGCCATTAAAAAGGAATCTTTTCCGCCGGATATGCACACCGCAATTTTATCGCCGGCGCGCACCAAGTCGTAATTTTTTACAGCGCGAATAAACTTCCGCCATAATTCGCGCCGAAATTTCTTGTGTATGCTGCGCTCAATTTTTTGAATGTCCGTGAGTGTTGTTTTCATTTTAAAATTCGCCCGCCGTGTTTGAAATTTAGATTTCGAAAAAATTATACCTCCGTCCGGGCGCGAGCGAAAGCGAACATTTTTTTGAGCATTCTCGTTCAAAACGTGTGACAATTTGAAAAATGCATTCGATTTGTGATTTATTCCTTTTACAGCATAAAATATTTGACAGATTTTAGAACCTGTGATATTTTTCACTGAGCCGTCACATACGGGCGGCATAATTTTTACATCCGTAGGAGGATTTGCTGCATGAAAACCGGAACAGTAAAGTGGTTCAACGCCGAAAAAGGGTATGGATTCATTTCCATCCAAGACGAAGATGACGTTTTCGTTCACTTCTCTGCAATTCAAACCGACGGCTTCAAAACTCTCGACGAGGGTCAAGAAGTTCAGTTTGAAGTAGTTCAAGGCGCAAAAGGCCCTCAGGCCGCAAACGTGGTTCGCATTTAGTCTTTGGTTTGGTTTTTAGTATCTGTCAATCCATACCAAAGTTATTTATAGGAACGACAGTACCGAACGCACTAAAAGCACAGAATCAGTTGCCCCTCCCTTGTTAAGGAGGGGCTTTTTTTGCTAAACTTCTTGCAATAATTCCGAAATTTTAATTTCGGACATTGGCGGCTTGCCGAGCGACAGTTGTTTTGCGAAGCAAAACGACAAAAAGCGAGGCGTTTTGCCGCGATGGCTGAAATTAAAATTTCAGAATTGCAAGAAGTCCGGTTTGCGGAATTTTTTTTGCAAACCCAAAAGGAGTTTTACATGTTTATCGTAATCGAAGGAATCGACGGCAGCGGAAAAAGCACCCAAGCTCAACGGTTGGGGCAATTTTTTCAAAGCCGCGGCGAAAAGTGCATCGTAACGCGATTGCCGAGCGACAACGCAATCGGAAAACTTGCGCGAGCGTCATCAATGGGGCAATTTTCGGCAGAACGTGAGGCTCTCGCGCTGCTTTATGCGGCGGATATGGCGCAACATTTTCACGAAGAAATTCGCCCCGCCCTCGAACGCGGCGACCATATCATTTGCGACCGTTGGTATTTCTCGACCCTTGCGTATCAGGGGAGAGTGTTGAAAAATGCCGTGAGCTGCGACGAGTTCGCAGAAAACCGGCGGATTCAGGCCGGTTTTCGAGAACGAGCGTATGCGAACGGACAATTTTTCAACACTCTCCGGGGGGGCAGCGCGTCGCCCGCTGAGTCGTGCCGGCAGCGCAAAGAAACGGCGGCATCGAGCGGAGTCGCGGGCAACGGCGGAACGGGCGAACGCCCTGCTGCGGACGACGACGCAATTTCACGCATTTTGGCGTATAACCAAAACATGCTCGCCCGATGCTCGCCCGATGCGGTGCTTTTTTTCGACCTGCCGCCGGAGGAATGTATGCGGCGCATTTCCGCCCGCCGAACGGAAACAAGCATTTACGAAACAACCGCAAAACTGCACCGGCTTCGCGAATCCTTTTTACATGTTTTCGAGCGTCTGCCGGAAGGCGTACACATAATAAATTCTGCCGGCAGCGAAGATGAGGTTTTCGAAAAAGTTTTGGAGGTTGTGCGAGGCGTGTTGCGGCAATAGCAGTTTTTTGCTGCGGTTCGGAAAAACTGCTTCCCCTACACACTCCCCGACTCATACGTAAAGCCTTCGCCGTGAACGTCGGAAATCGTATCGGTAATCATAAAGGCTTCTTTGTCGTGGCGGTCAACGATTGCGAGAAGTTGCCGGTAATCTTTTTTGTTCAGCGTAACCATAAGCATGGGTCGCTCGGTGTTTTCAAACGCCCCCACCGACGGAATTATTGTTACGCCGCGCCCGATGTCGTGCAAAATTTCCTGCGTAATCGCCTCGTGAACGCCGCTTATTATATACACCATTTTTTTCTTGTTTATGCCGTTTTCCAAGTAGCTCATGGTTGCCGATGTAATAAAAATCGACGCAATCGCAAAAAAGAACGCATCAACATCGAACACAAACAGGCACAAAATTACAACAATTCCGTCGGTTATAAACAGCCCGACAGACGGCGACAGGTTAAAATGTTTCTTCAAAATAAGCGGCGGAATCGCCGTGCCGCCGCTCGACGCATTGTTGCGATACAAAATTGCAACGGCAATGCCGAAAATCGCGCTGCCGATAATCATGGAAAGCATGGTGTCGTTAATCAACTTATATTGCGGCACTATGCCGATAAATACCGGCAAAAGCCCCGCTCCGATAAGCGTGTTTAAAAAAATCTCTTTGCCCAAAAAAATAAGCGCGAGAATCAGCACCGCCGCATTTCCGATATAAACAACAACCGAGCGGCTTACCCCAATCCATTCTTCCAAAATAATCGCAAGCCCGGTAAGCCCGCCCGCCGCAATACTGTGCGGCCCCAAAAACATGTTGACGCACACGGCTATCAGCACTATCGAAACCAAAATGTAAAACAGCCGCTTCAAAAAATTTTTTATTTTCTCACCCATAAAAACAGCCCCTTTCGGCTTATAGCGAACGCATTTCAATTGTGCGTTCACTATATTTTGCCAAAGGGGCTGTTTTTTATGCAGAATGAGCTGCGTTCGACAAGTCGGCTCTTACATCGCCCGTATCGTCGTTTGCGCACCAACCGTAACCGTAAACCGGCGCGTACCCGCTCCGGCGGCATTTTCGGCGGCGATGGTAAACGCGAACGTGCCGTCGCGCGAGGGTGTTCCCATCAAAACGCCGGTTGTCGGAACAAGCGTCATTCCCGGGGGAAGATTTCCTTCGGTAACGCGCCAATGCACGGGCGCGTGATTATTTTGCGTTGCGGAAAACTGCATTGCAATATGCCTTCCGTTGTCGCGGCGAAGAACGCCCTCGTTTACAACGGGAACGGAAATATTCGACTCGTGGTTTTCAAGCGAAGCAAGCACGGCATAAAACGCCGCCTTCGCCTGACGCTCCATATCGAAAAGTGCCGGCCGTTGCGAATAAGGCCATCTTCTCCACGCGCCCTGTTGCGCGGGCAAATCTTGCCAAATGAAGAACGTCACACGCTCAATATAATCCTGATGCTCCAGGTAAAAATTAAACATGCGGTAATACCGCTCGGCTTGTTCGAGGAAAAGCTCCGGCAGCCCGACGGTTTCGGGGTTGATTGTTGTGCCGATTCCGTCGCCGGAAAGATAAATGTTAAGCTCGGTTATGCTTACTCTCGCGCCGGTTTGCGCAAACCGCCGAATCGAATCGCGAACAAGTTCGGGGTCGCTCATCCATCCGCGAATACCCTGGTGCGATTGCATTCCGATACCTTCGATAAGCAAACGACCGTCGTAAAGTTCGTGATTGCGCCAACGCTCGTTAATTGATTCAACCATTTGCGCAATGGCTTCGCGCTTGCCGGGGGTTTGCTCGTTGTAATCGTTGTAGTACAAAATCGCAAAGGGGTCGTAAATGCGTGTGAACATGAATGCGTAAAAAATATAATCCGAACCGCATTCGTCGCCGGTCGCGCCGTTTGCGAAAGCGTCATACCAAAATGATGCTTGCCCGCCGTCGTCGATGCCTCTGCCTTCACGACGCATATGCGCGCGCCAATCGGGGTTTGCATTCCATTCGCCCAACGAGTTCACGCCCCAAATCGACTCGTTCACCACGTCATACGAGAAAATTCTGCCCGCGTAACGCCCGGCAACCGTGCTGATATATCCTTGCATGTTGTCGATTGCCTGTTGGCGCGTGAGCGGACGCCCCTGCTCGTCGTTTGTAAGCCACCGGCGCGATTGCGTATGCCACACGAGAGTATGCCAAACCATTGCGAGGTCGTTGGCTTCCGCCCAATCAACGATATAATCCGGCGTCTCCCACGAGAAAGTCCAGTTCGGCGACGACCCGAGAACATGACTTACTTTGTGTAAATTCGACGCGGTAATCTGGTTGTAGTGATGCAAATATTTATCGTGAGTTGTGCGGTCGTTCATTTGAGCATGACTGCTCCAAATATTGCCGAACCAAAAAAATTCGTTAAACTCGTCGGTAAGCGACGGCAAATTTAAATCCCACGCACTGCCGCGCCGACCCGCCGCTGCTGTTGCCGCCGATGCTTGCGCAACCGCTCCTGCTCGTGCGGCAATTTCCGCCGCCGCATCTGCCGCGACTTCCGCAATCGCTGCGGCGTCTGCCGCATCCGAAGTTGCTGCGCCAAGCGCGATTTCCGTTATATCCAAAACAACCTCCTGCTGAAAACGCGCCGTAAGATGCACATACGGGCGTTGCAAACACGCCGCCGTAAGAACCCACTCAATTACATGACTGCTTCCCGGAGCAGGCGTCCATTCCTGCGCCTGCCCTGCGGGAACAACAAACGCCGCGTAATCGCCCATATCCGGCCCGACGGAACGCGCAAAAATTCCGCGAGCATTGCCACCCGCGCTTACAATCGTAAAATAAAAACGCACGGAATCGCCGACGGCGGCATTTTCCGGCAAGATAAACACAAGCCCGTTGTCAAAATCCGAGTGCGACCGGCTGTAACGAAGCGCGTTGTCTGCGGTGAGGGTTAAACTTTGCGAGCCGTCCCCTCCCCCGCCGAGAAAAATCCGCTCGTTCCACAAATTTTCCCCCGCCGAATCGCCGATTTCATCGCCCGTTGCGAGTCCTGCGGCGCGCCAAGCGGGAATTTGCTCGGATAAACTACTGAAATTCGCGCTTGAATCGGCGTTTGAATCAACGCCCGGGGCGGGGTGCTGTTGTTCAGGTGTAGCGGGTTGCTCGTCCTGCGCCGGCGCGGATTCCGCCGCGTTGATTAAAACAACAGAAGCATCCGCATCCCATCCTACTGTGTATCCCACGCTTTCAAGGGGTAAGCGAATCGGCACCATTGTTCTGCCGTCAATCACCTGCGCGGGAACGTCCAAGAGATGCGCCGCGCCGTTTGTTGTAAATTCGGCGTCGCCGACGGTAATTTGCAGATTGTAGCGGGCATTTGAAATAATTGCGGTGCTTGCGGCGTCGTCCCATTCAACATTAAAGCCCAACGCTTCAAACACCGGGCGAACCGGCACTAAAGTGCGCCCGTCTGCAACAACCGGCCCGGCATCGGGAAAATGAAGCGTCAGCCCGTCGATTACAACGGAAATTTCATTTGCCGAAACCGCAAGCGGTGTAAGCAGGGTGATTAAAACAGCGGCGAACATACACGTCACCGCATTGCGAAACCTCAACTTCTTCATTCTGCATCAATTCCTCTCGGGATGGATAGGCTTTCAATTGTGTCGAAAGCCTTATATTTCACCACGGCAACAAAAAAGCCGCCGTGAGCGGATTATACAATTCATTCACGGCGGCGGCAAGGCGACGGGACGCTGCAAGAAAATATAAAGCATCTGATTGATGTTTGAGCTTTATTGCGCTTGCTGTTCGAGATACTTTCGCACCTCGTCAAGAAAAAACTCGGCTGATAGCAATTGATTTGTCACATCTTCCTTGCTGATAATATAGAAGTCGTCATAATCGCTTTTATTTCTTACGTCAAACAAAACGGTTAAAATATCAGACATTTTAACGGGAAAGGTTTTTGTTTTGATGTACTCTCTACGAAAATACCCCATAACTTGCCCATGATTGCCGAAGTCAAGCCAATACGCTTCTCATGGCATGAAATACGCAATAATAAGAGCGATTTGCGGCACTTTTATAATCATTCAGCGGAATCATCGCTTTCGCTGTTTCCAAACATTGGACGGTATTTTCGTATCTGTATTCAGATATATCCTTACTGTGTTCCATAAAGTTCAACCCCTTCTGAAATTACATTTCTGTAATACGGAGATATGTGCAGCCTGCTTCTGAAAAGGTTGTCGTTGTTAAGATACATACTAACGGTAATGTCATGTTCAAGACTTGCGTGGCTTGAAATTTTATAGATAGCCTCTTGTAAGTCTCTTTCTTCGCTTTCGTCGTAATCCGCAAGTACCATAATATCCAGGTCAGAGTATTCCTTGTAATCACCTCGCGCATACGACCCGTAAATGATTATTTTACGCAACTTTTTGCCCAAGATTGCATGAGTATTGTAACGCAACTCCTCAGTTACAGCGGTTATGGTTGACGGAATGTTATTCATAATATGCCTCCTGCCGTGTTCGTTTTTCAAATTGTTGACTGCCCATTTGTTGTACTTATTATCGTCAGTTTATCGTCAGTTATTTACGAAATGAACCAATTACTGCTGTATTGCTTCGCATGGTACAATTTCGTCTGTGAACTTAAAAAGAAAATCTCTTGCGCTAAACCGACTTAATTCATCGTGTATTTTTTAGCGGATTATACAATTCATTCACAGCGGCAGCAAGTTGGTTTCGCCCGTTTTTAATATCAACGACGCAACAAAACCATTCGGCGCAATGCCCGATATTTTTTTGAAACCCGTGGTTGCGGATAATTTTTATATGTACAGCAGGGAGGAACTGAATGAGTGATAACATTTTCGTTGATACGAACATTATCATTTATGCGCGAGTGAAAAAAGAGATTGTAAAATATGATTTACCACACATTCCCTCGAAGCCGGATGCCGTGCCGCAAAAAAAAGATGTTGCCGACTGCGTTTTGCAGTTGCAACATCTCTTTTTTGTATTACGAGTTTCAATATGAAGGTTCTTCGCCTGCGTCAACCTCGGGCGAATGTGAAGGTCTTTCGTTTGCATCAATCTCCGGAAGATACGAGGATTCTTCATCTGCACCAGCGTCAGGCACATATGAGGGTTCTTCGCCTGCATCAACTTCCGGCAAAGATGAAGGTTCATCGTCCGCATCAACTTCGGGCAGATATGAAGGTTCTTCGTCTGTATCAACTTCGGGCAGATACGAAGGCTCTTCGTCCGCATCAGCTTCCGGCAAATGCGGAAACTCTACGTAATCATCCTCAACTGATAACAGCATATTTGCCGCAATAACGCGAGCAGGAACATTTAATATCAGTATATCCGATGGAGGAGCAGTTGCGGTTGCAGCTGTTCGTACATAAACTGTTACGGCATCATGCCCAAGAACGGCACGGGGTATGGTTGTGCCGGTTGCTCGTATCCATGTCGTTCCGCCATCAAGGCTGAACTCCATTGCCGTGCTTACGCTAACTATTGCATCAGTTGCGGCATGATATGAAGCGTTGGGAGCAACAACTCTTCTCGGTACGGTCACGCTCAAAACTGCGGACGGGAATCTGTCTGCTGTACCCCTTACTCGTACTTGATGCGTAACATTTGCCGTTCCGAGATTTACAGGTGCGCTTGTTTGCCCTTGCGGCACGGGTGTCCATACTCCCGTTGTGCCAACGCGATACTCCATAGTGTCGCTCAGCAAAATGGATTCAGTGAAGCCGTCAAAGCGCACGTTTGCCGCAAGAGGAGTCGGAACTCTCGGTGTAAGGATTATTTCTGCAATATTTGAGGCAGGGGCAGTTGCGGTTGCCGCCACCCTTATCCGCAAAGTTACGTTAGCAGCATTTACAGCGGGTATCATTGCGTCAATATTGAGTTCATTTGTTGTGATATTTGCCCAATGAATGCCGTTTGTACTGCTTTGCATACCCGGCGCAACGCCGGTTATAACTTCCCGAACGTGGTCGATTACTAACCCCGTGGGTGCATTTGCGGGTCCGGCAGGCACTTCCACAACTCTCGTTGCGGACATAGCAACGGAGGCAGTGGCGGCTGTCCGTACATAAACAGTTACGGGATTTTGACCAAGCGCAGCCCTTGTGATGGTTGTCCCTGTTACCCTTGTCCAAGTTGTTCCGCCATCAACGCTGAACTCCATGGCGGCAGACACCACACCTATATCATCGGTTGCGGGTCTGTAGTTTGCATTCGGGGCAGCCGCTCTTCCCGGTATGGTCAAGCTCAAGGCAAGCGACGGGAATCTGTCCGCTGTACCCCTTACGCGCACTTGATGTGTAGCGGCGGCAGTTCCGAGTGTAACAGGTACACTCGTTGCATCTTGCGGAACAGGTGTCCATACCCCCGTCGTACCAATGCGATGTTCCATAGTATCATTCAGCAAAACGGTTTCAGTAAGACTGTCGAATCGCACATTTGCTGCTACGGGTGCGGGGACTCGCGGTGTGAGAATAACTTCGGCAGCGTTCGAAGCAGGGTTTGTTGCGGTAGCCGCTACTCTTATCCGCAAAGTCACATTTGCGGCATTTACGGCAGGTATCATTGTTGCAATATTGAGTTCATCGGTTGTGATGTTTGTCCATGTTGTGCCGTTTGTACTGCTTTGCATTCCGGGCGCAACGCCTGTTACAACTTCACGGATAAAATCAATCCCTAATCCGGTCGGGACAGGTGTGAGTCCCGGAATTTCTAAAATTCTGACATTGGATGCGGCAACAGTCGCAGTAGCGGCAACCCGCACGTGCATTGTTACCGCATCATCCCCAATATCGGAACGCGATAAGACCGTTGCAGCAGCGCGCGTCCATGTATCACCATCGTCAAGGCTAAACTCCATTAAAGTTGAGAAGTTTCCGACATTATCCGTTGCCGGCCTGTACGTAACATTGGGTGCGGCTGCCCGTACGTTGACAGTCACGCTTACGATATTTGATGTGAAATCACCGGATGCCGCCTGTCTGCGCACCTGATATGTGACACTTGATGCGCCGATTGTAACGGGAATGCTTGCTTGTCCGCTCGGTACAGGTATCCAATTCCCGTCTGTACCTCTCCTGTATTCCAGAAGTCCGCTGTCATTAAGTACAATAGTTTCTGTAAGCCCGTCAAAGACTACGTTTGAAGCCAATAATGCA
This sequence comes from Defluviitaleaceae bacterium, assembly GCA_009781765.1. Taxonomy (GTDB): domain Bacteria; phylum Bacillota; class Clostridia; order Lachnospirales; family WQUN01; genus WQVC01. The sequence continues at coordinate 14,611 of WQVC01000072.1, forward strand.
GGCGCGGAACGTGCGGGAAGAGCTACAGCAACGGGCGCAGACTCCAAAAACATAGCCGTTCCCCTGTACCGCACCAAAATTGTGGCAGGAGCATTTCCGTAAGCAGGAATCAAGTGGCTGATACTGCGCGTTGCCGGCAAATTCACCCACGTTGCACCGTTGTTTACACTTGTTTGCAAAAACGAAACATTACCGCCTTGCAGGGTTTCGCTTGCAATGTCCACAGTCAACCCCTCCGGGGCACGGGCATGACTTGCGGGCGTAGAGTGTACAGTGTGCTCACGCACAGTGCGCCACCTGCGATTCACATCGGGAACACCTCCGTTCGCCAAACGAGAACCGGGCGCATCCAGAAAAAGGCGACTGTCAATGCAGTAGATAAATGTGATGTACTGTCCTTCCACTCTTGAGACAACCGGTGGGCTTGTTGCGCCATTAAAATTCCGCACACGAACTCTTACAGCATTAAATGACCCTCTTGCCATAAGTGCATCGTCAAAGAAATGCCCGGGGTCAACAATTGTAAAAAAAAGGTTGGTTAATAGCTGATATGGGTTCTGCTGACACAGCGTATGACCTGTACCGAGAAATCGTCACCCCATTAACTACCGTATGATAGGGAATCCTCCATTGTGCGAGATAATGCAACTGAACGTTGACTCCATCAACTATGAGTCTGCCGTTTACCACTTCCACCCGATTGCCCCCGGGTGAGCGAGTAACATTAGGAGGGTCAACGGGGTGAGCGCGCAGACTATAATTTACATTGGAAACATGGTTTTCATTGGTTACTACGATGTAAAATGAGCCGCTGCCGAGAATTACATCGAATGAATGAGAGCCGCCTCCAAAAGCCTCATCAAAACGCTCACTACCGTTTGCATTTAATATCCGAATGCGGCTTTGAACACCGGCAGGCGTGTTGTATACCATATGAAACCTATGCTCAGGGACAGTTACATTTAAGCGATAAAAATGGGCATTCTGTAAACCTGTAAACGGTTGAGTAATATTTATAGTGTTGTTGAAAGCCCATGCCGTATCCTGTGTCACGCCGGGATTGTTGGGGTCAACCGTATTAGCATTAACAACAACCACGCCAAGCAGCATTGAAACAGAAACAACTGCAAAAATCACCAAAACTTTTAAATGCTTTCTTGTAATCATAAAAATATCTCCCTTCGTAAAAAAACACCCGCAAAACTCTTTGCCAAACAAAGATGAGTTCGAGGGTGTTTAACTCCTTATTCGTCAGCAGATGCACCGGATAAATCGTGAACGGGACGCTCAATAATGGCGTTTTCAAAAATTTGAAGCATTTGAGAAGAAACCGAATGCTCAAACGCGTTACGTACTTGCATTGCGAACTCCCGCAATATATCAAAATCCGTAACTGTTCTGCTGCGACTGCGAAGCATAGCTTCTACAGAATTGGCGGACTCCCCGGATGCGATATGAAATCGAATCGCTTCCCCTATTCTCAACACATCTTGCTCCATATGTTCGGCATTATCTATGTTGAGGTACGAGGCGACCCCTGCGAACATAGCGGCAACTGCTCTCATTGCTTCATTAAATTGCTCGTGAATTACGTGTAAGCGTATTTCCAAATCCAACTCGCTCACAAAACGCCCCTGAAAAGCCTCGCGCTTTGCTTCGAGATTGGTCTTCTCTTGTTCAAAGACGCCGGCAAGCCGCTGAAAAATGCACGCTTCACTGTCCCATCCTGTCCCGCCACTGTTCGGATGCGGATTAAAATCTGAAACTGCAAATGCAAACAAATTATTGTGCAAGCTACGTTGCATGGAACGCCGTATCGACTCGTGACGCCAATTCAAATAGTCTTCAGCGTGAGTCTCGCGATTGGCTTCCTGCCAATGCAAATTGCCGAATGTTTCTCTTCCTGCTTCAAATTCTGCATCTGTCCAAGGCGTTTCCCTTGTACTTACATGGTGATTTTGGGCGTAATTAGTCCAAGCAACCATGTTATTACCCATGGAATTGATTAAGCCGAAATTGATTCCCATGTTACCCTCCTATGTTTGAATTTTTTGTAACAAAACTCCATCTTAAAAAGATGGGTCTAATGTGCCCGACAAATCGTGAACGGGAAGTTCAATAATGACGTTTTCGAAAATTTGAAGCATTTGAGAAGAAACCGAATGCTCAAACGCGTTACGTACTTGCATTGCGAACTCCCGCAATATATCAAAATCCGTAACTGTTCTGCTGCGAC
>WQVC01000073.1 GCA_009781765.1 Defluviitaleaceae bacterium
TCAGTCTTATGGTAAGCATCAGCCACAACAAAAAAAATTGTCGGCAAAAATCAAAAACCATGTTCAGCAAGTAAATCCAACGGATTTTACTGTTGACATATTTCAAAATAAGAGATAGGAGTGAGTGAAAACATGACGACAATCAACACCGTCGAAGAACTCAAAGCGGCATATCCGAACCTTTCGGCGGAAATTGCCGAAATCGCCGCAACAGCAGAACGCGAACGCATACACGCAATAGAAAATATCGCGCTTGCGGGGTTTGAAAGCATTATAAGCAGGGCGAAATTCGAAGCCCCGGCAACCGCCGAAAACGTAGCTATGCAAATTGTGGCGGAACAAAAGAAGCAGGGCGGCGAATATCTCAAAAATGTCGCTGCCGATGTAAATAGCAGCGGCGTCGGCGACGTTGAACCCGAAAATAAAGAGGGCGGTGCGGAAAGCGCGACAAACCCGTATGACGCGGCTATTGACAACATACTGCCCAAAAATGACAAGGGAGGAAATTAAAATGTTTGACATCAAGACGTCAGAAAAGCACCTTGTAAACTTTGTTGCCGGGCCGTTTCCGATTGTAGCCGATTACGGCACGGTTGAAGCCGATGCGGAAATTCGCCCTCGCGCTCCTATTGTGCAGGACACAGACGGAATCAAGGAAGCGACGGCAACCACCCTTGATAAATTGATAGGGATTTCGGCGGCAGAGCCGAGTGGGGACGAAGTAATATACTACATGACGGGGGAATTTTTCACACAAGCCCTTGTGTTGCCGCCGGGCGTAACGGCGGAAGCCTTAAAACCCGAATTACGCAAGTTAGGTATTTTCTTGCGGGAGCGCAGCCGGTTAGACGGCGACCCGACCCCGGATGATGACACAGGAGCAAACACTAACGGAAGCGGAGGTACAGCATAATGTCCAATATAAGTATATTTGACCCGCGCACAATGGGGCGGGTAATAGAGCGTATGCCGCGAGTGCATACGTTTTTTCGTTCCACCTTTTTTCGCAGAGTAAAAACGTTTTCAACAAAGAGCATTGACGTTGATTTCAAAAAAGGCAACCGCGCTCTTGCGCCGTTCGTTCATCCGAAAATCGGCGGCAAAACCGTTCCCAACAAGGGATTTCAAACAAAGACATACACGCCGCCGTTGGTTGCACCGAACAAAATTACAACGGTTTCCGACCTTGAACAACGCCGCGCCGGAGAAAACATCTACAGCGGACGAACCGCCGCCGAACGCGCCATTGAAAAAATGGCCGAGGACTTCCGGGAGCTTGACGAAATGATTACCCGCCGTGAGGAATGGATGGCGGCGCAAGCGATTTTCACGGGCAAAATCCCCGTAATCGGGGACGGATTGAACGAGGAAATAGACTTTTCCTTTACAAACAAGGAAACATTGACAACAAAATGGTCGGCCGCCGGCGCAGACCCCATATCGGACTTAAAGCGTTGGCGCAAGCATGTTCAAAAAACCGGGTTCATTAACCCGAATATTTGTATTATGGCGGACGATGTAGCCGCGGCATTTATCAACAACGCCAAAGTGCAAAAATTGCTCGACATCAAAGCATATGACCTTGCCGTTATCAAGCCGCGTGAACTCCCGAACGGCGTAACCTATGTAGGGACAATCAACGGGTTAGGGCTTGACATCTACACATATAACGAATGGTATCTTGACGACTGGAGTAACCCGGAAGCTCCCGTGCAAATGCCTCTTGTTCCGGACGGAAAGCTCGCGCTTCTGTCAACGACGGCGGCGTATTCCCGTTATTACGCGGCGGTGACGATTCTTGACGGGCGCGGCGGTGACGAAGATTTCCGCACCGTCGAAGGTGCGCGTATTCCCGATTCATGGGCGGAGCGAAATCCGGCGCGGCGATTTTTACAATTAAACAGCCAACCCCTTCCCGTGCCGCATGAAGTGGACAGTTGGTTCGTTGCAACCGTGTTGTAGCCGTGGGGTTCAAAGACCATGTAGCGCGTGATATTCGGGCTATCTACAGCAACACCGATGAACACGCCGATTTAACACGAGTTCGCTATAACTCGAAGCGGGCGCGGCGAATCCCCGTTACCTTTGACCACGACGGTCACGGGCAAGAACGGAAAAAACCCGCCGCCCCGTTTTCGGATAATGTCAACGATGTTTTCGTTTCGGACTTGGTGGTTTATATCGCCGTTGAGGATTTAAACACAATCCCCCGCCGCGAAACCCCGATTGAAATCGGAGACGAAGTTTATAACATTATCCGTGCAGACAACGAAAGCGGGATAATGAAACTTTGGCTGTCAATGTATGACGAATAGGGGGGTGCGCCGTGGTTGAAATTACCGCCGAACAGCTCAAAAGAATTGAACTGCTCTTACAGGGCGTACCCGCCGACATAGAAAAAGCCCTGTACGGTGTAGTGAACCGCACAAGAACGACCGTAAAATCCGAAACCATAAAGGGGATTAAGCGGACATACGCGATAAAACACGGGGACATTCGGGCGGAAAGCAACATTAAATTAAAAACGACTAAAACGGGTGGCGGGGTTATCGGACAGGTGATTTTTGCCGGTGCGGCAATCCCGTTGATGCGTTTTAGCGTATCCCCCCAAACCCCAACGCCGCGACCCGACCAAAACGTTAGCGTGGGCGTAGAAAAGGGGACAAAAAAGCGGCTTGATAACGCCTTTATCGCACAAATGAGAAGCGGGCATTTGGGCGTATTTGAACGGTTGCCCGGTGAGTATATGCGAAATCGCCCGAACGATACCCGACATTCCGAAAAAATAGGTTCAAACGCACGATTCCGAACCGACCAATTTTACGGCCCCTCTGTTTCAAAAATGGCCGAACGGGAATCTGTCCGAGATGAAGCGGAAGCCGCCGCTATGGCAACCATGGGCAAGCGGGTAGAGCATGAAATATCTCGCATTTTAAACCGCTACGGAGGAAGATGACAGCTCTTGACGGAAATTGTATTGCTTGACGCTTTGCAAGCGTTCATTAAAGAGCAAACAAAGAACATCATGCTTTCCACTCGCCCGGAAAAGGGCGGTACCGTGAAAGGCACACCGGGCAAACGCGCCGCCGAGGTTCACAAAATGCGGCTTCCCGACAAGAATGCTGAAACAAAGCGCATACCCTATGTGCTTTTGCAGGTGATAACGGGCGTACATGAACAAAACCCGGGGTACAACCCGGAACACACTTGCAAGGTGCGAATTATCATCGCTACCTATTCGGAGGACGGCGGCGAAGGCGCGAACGATGTTTTAAATGTGCTTACCCGCATACGGGTAGCACTCTTAAAAGCCGGGGAGGTCGGGGAGCAGTTCCTGCTCCGAAGCCCCGTGGAATATATCATTTACCCGGAGGACACAAACCCGTACTACTTCGGCGAAATAATGTCTGTATGGGAAATGCCTCACATAAAGCGCGAGATAAACGCGCTTTTATTTGACGAAATCACAACCGAAACGGAGGTAATGTAATGGCAACGAAACCAAAAAAGCCGGACGAAGCGGCGGTAAATGCCGCCGCCGAAAACGAAACACCCGTGACAACCGAGGAAACAACGACAGCGGATTTCAGCGCGGGAAGCGGAATCCCCGTAACAACCGAGGAAGCAACGGCGGCGGAATCCGCATCGGGAAGCGGGAAGCCGTCCCCCCAAAGAAAGCCCCCTATTTTTGTCTACGTGGGTCCGTCGCTTCCCGGCGCAATCTTGAAAAGCAATACTGTTTTGAACGGAAGCCTCGAAGAAATAAAGGGCTACTATTCGGAATTGTTGGGAAATTATCCGGAAATAAAATACGACATGGTGAAGCGGTTGATTGTCCCCTTGTCCCAACTCGCAACATCCCGTCAAAACATAGAAAAGCCGGGGAACATTTTAAACAAATATTGCACCGACCTTGCGGCCGAAATTCAAAAGGTGCGAGAGCGATTGCACGGGAATGGAGGTAAAAAATAATGGCGGAGTTCAAACACGGCGTATCTGCCCGACAAGCCGAAACATCCTTAACCGTCCCGAACGTAGCGGGAAGCGGAATTACCTTCGTGGTAGGGACTTCCCCCGCGCATATGGTTGAAGGCGGCAAGGTGCAAGAACCCGTTTTCGGTGACAGCTATAATCAAGCCGTTCGTCAACTCGGATATTCCGACATGTGGACAGACGAGAACGGCAACCCTTACTACAGCCTTTGCGAAGTTATGTTTACGCATTACAGACTTTACGGGGTGCAGCCTGTAATATTCGTAAACGTGCTTGACCCCGAAAAGCACGGGCGTACCGTTGATGCGCAAACATATCAAGTCGTTGATGGGCGCGTAAGGCTTCCCCTTGAAGCCCTTATCGACACCGTAGAAGTGAGTAATTATCAACGCGGCGGCGATTACGAGTTGTTTTACGATAACAACGGACTTGTTCTTGAAATTTTAGAGGGCGGAAGCATATCCCCTACCACAACCGCTCTTTCGGTCGGCTACGTAGCGGTTGACCCCTCCCAAGTCACAAAAAACGATATTATCGGCGGTTTCGATATTGTCACGAAGCAATATACGGGCTTTGAACTGATAGATTCCGTGTTTTCAAAATTCAATGTCGTTACCGACATCGTAATTTGCCCCGGTTGGTCGCACGACCCCGAGGTTGCCGCAATTATGGATGCGAAATGCCAAGCGATAAACGGCATATTTACCGGCAAATGCATCATTGATGCGGACACGAATGAAGTGCGACATTTCGCGGACACCGTAGCATGGAAACGGCAAAATAATATTTTCGGCAAAATGCAAATTTTATGTTGGCCGAAACTTGCGTTAGGCGACAGGGTATTTAATTTTTCCAGTCAGCTTGCCGCGCATATCGGGCAAAATGACACCCGAAACGGAAGCATTCCTTCCGACAGTCCTTCAAACCGCACGATGCAAATTAACACGGCGGTTCTCGCCGACGGTACGGAAGTGTGGCTCGAACTTAACCAAGCCAATATGTTAAACAGCAACGGCGTAGTTACGGTGATGAATTTTATCGGAGGCTATGTATGCTGGGGCAACTGGACGGCATGTTTCCCGGCAAATACGGACGTTAAAGACTTCTTCATTAACGTGTCCCGTATGTTCGGTTGGGTAGGCAACTCCCTTATCCTGTCATTTTGGAACAGGATAGACCGTCGCATGACGGCGCGGTTCGCCGACAGCATCGTGGACAGCGGAAACATATGGTTGAACGGGCTTTCAGCCGCCGAGCATCTTTTGGGCGGTCGGCTTGAGTTCCGACCGGAAGATAACACGTTGGTGGATATAATGTCGGGCACCATCCGCATACGGGTGTTTATGACGCCGCCGAGTCCGGCGCGTGAAATTGAGTTCATACAAGAATACGATGTGTCATACGTCATGGCGGCGTTCGGCATAGCGGCGTAAAGGGGTGAATTATAATGTCAAGAGCAGGACGCATTGACGAAACCATTATCAATTTCCAAGTATATGAGGACGACATAGAGTATTACGGCATGGCGGAAGTAACAATGCCGGAAATAAGCTATATTACGCAAGAAATTTCCGGCGCGGGTATTGCCGGAAATATCGAGTCCGTAGTTTTGGGGCATTTTGAATCAATGACGCTCGGGTTGTCTTTCCGCACTCTTACAAAGGATGCAATTTCCTTGTTAGAGCCGCGTGAACACCAACTCGAATTGCGCGTAGCGCAACAAAATCGGGACACCGTAGGTGCGACAACAAACGTTGTTGCATTGAAACATGTTTTTGTGGTCAAGCCGAAACAACTTTCACCCGGAAATGTAGCACCGGCAAGCCCGGCAGACGCTTCCGGCGAATACGCGGTATCGTATTGGAAAACGTTGATTGACGGCGAAAAAGTCCTTGAAATCGACCCTCTCAATATGATTTATTTCGTCAACGGAAGGGATTATTTAGAACCCGTCAGAGCTGCGTTAGGAAAATCATAACAAGCGTTAAATAATAACCGAGAAAAGCCGGCGGACAACAACACCGCCGGCTTTTTCGATAAAAAAACAGGGAGGAATTAAACCATGGAAGATACAAGCAAAAACACAAACAAAAGTGCAGACAAGCAAAACACCGCAGCAGACAGCGGGACGTATGTACACACATTTAAAAAACCCTTTAAGTTCGACGACACGGAATACAAAACAATGAACTTTCATTTCGACCGATTAAAGGGTGAAGATATGATAAAAATTGAAAGCGAAATGACGGATAACAACGAAATCGCCGTGGCGGCGGAAGTGTCGAAAAGTTATCAGGCACGACTTGCGGCACGGGCGGCAAAAATCGGCAGCGATGTTATTGCGGCTATGCCTGTCGGCGATTTTAACGCCATTACGAACGCGGCACGCCGTTTTTTGTTAGGTATGGACTAACGAAAAACCCTTGTAAGTGGATACGAAAAGAAAGCTATCGGTTGGCAAAAGCGGAAGTGTCAAACACTCCCGTTTCGTACTGGGTATCAATCCCCATCCCGGAATTTATCGCGTGGATTAAGGATATAAACGAAGCGGCAAAAGAAGATGAACGCCGCCGACCCAAGCAGAAGTCAATTCCGAGAACAAGGCGATAAATATAATGTGTCCGAATCGGACACAACGCGGCAAGGCGGAAGAAATTCCGCCTTGTTTGTGTGCGCAAAGGGGGTTTGTTTGTGGGCGGACGGTCGGAATATGAGCTTTTACTTAATTTGAAAGCGGCATTGGGTCCGAATTTCAGTCAAACGTTTCAATCTGCAAACAACCAAACCCGCGAATTGCAAAATTCCCTTCAAGGTATCAAACAAAGGCAAGCGGAGTTAAGCCGTCAAATGAAGGTATCCGGGGCGGATACCGGACGATTGACGCAAGAAAACGAGCGTTTGCAACGCGCGTATGAAAATGTAAAGCACACCCAAGAAAATTTGTCGAGAGCAACAAGCGCACTCAATGAAAACAAACGAGCAATAAGCGCGACGCAACGAGAATTGGTTTTTACGCTCGGAAAAATAACCGGTGCGGCGGTTGCTGTTTATGCGGCATTTGTTCGCCCGGCGGCGGCGTTTGAATCAAGCATGGCGGACGTTCAGGCAAACACCGGCATGACCGCCGATGAAATGTACAAACTTCAAAGCGAAATACGGGCAATGGGGCGCGGCGGAATCTACAGCGGTCAGGAAATCGCGGACGCATTCAGGCGGGTTGCCGTCGGCGGCCAAAGCGTTTCCGAAAGCATAGAGATAATGCGGGCGTCGCAGGTGTTGGCAAACGCAACGGGTGAAGATTTGCAAGGCACAATGTATTTTCTCGGTGCGTATTTAAGAAAAACGGGAAAAGATTATGCCTATTTAGAGCGTTATATAAATGTGTTTTCGAAAACTACGCGAGATACCGGCATCGGTCTCGGTACATTGCAAGATTATTTATTCCGCGCAAACGCTTCCTTGCAATTGGCGGGGATAAGCGGCACGGAAGCAACCGCAATTTTCGGGCAGTTATATCAAGCCGGTGTTCAGGGCGCGAGCGCGTACAGCGGCTTTCAACAAGTGATACAAAGCCTTATGTTGCCGTCGGACGGTGCGGCGGCGGCATTAAGGACATTGGGAATAAACGTGCAACAAATGAAAGCAAGCGGTTACGATATGACCGAAATAATGTTTCGTGTGGGCGACGCAATGGAAGGCGTCGAGGACAGCACGAAACGGCTTTCGTTAATGCAGGAACTTTTTACACAGCAAACCGCATTTGCATTTGCGGACGAACTCTTTAGCCAACGCGACGTATTGCGGGATATAATCCCCGAATTATACGAAGCGGGGGACGCGGCACACGGTTCCGGGATTGCATACCAAAGAGCCGCCGACCGCACACGGGATTTTAATTCTCAAATGCAAAAATTGAGAAACGCAATCGCCGATTTCAGAAAATCCGTAGGCGTAGTTTTGTTGCCGGTTTTAACGCAAGCCGTAGGCGTCTTAACAGACATCGCGGTTAGGGTTGCGGAATTTGCAAACGAAAACCCGCAACTTATACGAACGCTTTTTATGGTTGCCGCTGCGCTTGCCGCCGTTAAGGTCGCGGTGGTTGCCGGGAAATTGGCGTTTTTGCAAATAAAGCAACCTATCCTTGTCGTAAAAGCAGCAATCGCGGGATTCAAAGCAAAAAAAGCCATTGCAGGGGTTGCGAAACTAGGAATAGCAGTCGGAGCAACAGGCGGAAAATTCGCAAAGTTCGGAAAAATATTTAAGGTTTTGGGCAAGAAGCTGTTGCCGATTATCCTTCTTGTAACCGTACTTGCCGCCGTTTTCGGAAAAATGAGCGGGGAAGGTGAATCCTCCGCCGGACCGCTTGAAATTCTGCAAGGCATTTTAGAAAATATCCGCCCTGTACTTCAATTGGTCGCGGAGCGCATCGGGGAGCTTGCGCAAAAAATCTTCCCCATTTTAGCGGATATGGCTAACAAGGTCGTATCCGTGTTGGGTGAATTGATTTACTCAATTTTGCCCGTTCTTGTTTCATTGGTAAAAGAGTTGTTGCCGATAGTTTTAGACTTGGCAACTTCTGTTTTTGCGGTATTGGTTGAAATTTTAAAAGATGCGATACCGCTTTTTACAGAGTTAATCAGCGCAGTATTGCCGATGCTGTTGAATGTAATCACAACATTGTTGCCGGTGTTTAAGGAGTTAATAACAACTGTTTTCGCGGCATTTATTGACATAATTACCGCGCTGTTGCCCGTTATTAGGGAATTGATAACCGCAGGGCTTGGCGTTTTAATGTCATTGTTAGAGGCACTGCTTCCCGTCGTTGTAATGTTGCTTGAATCGGGACTCGGCGTTTTGATGTCCCTGTTAGGGGCGTTGCTTCCCGTTGTCGTAAAGCTCCTTGATGCGGGACTCGGCGTTTTGATGTCCCTGTTAGAGGCATTGCTTCCGGTCGTTGTAATGTTAATTGAATCGGGACTCGGCATTTTGATGTCCCTTTTAGGGGCATTGCTTCCGGTCGTTGTAATGTTAATTGAATCGGGACTCGGCATTTTGATGTCCCTTTTAGGGGCGTTGCTTCCGGTCGTTGTAAAGCTCCTTGATGCAGGACTCGGCGTTTTGATGTCACTGTTAGAGGCGTTGCTTCCCGTCGTCGTAATGTTGATTGAATCGGGACTCGACATTTTGATGTCCCTTTTGGGGGCGTTGCTTCCCGTTGTCGTGATGCTCATTGAATCGGGACTCGGCATTTTGATGTCCCTTTTGGAGGCATTGCTTCCCGTTGTCGTAATGTTGATTGAATCGGGACTCGGCATTTTGGTGTCCCTTTTGGGGGCGTTGCTTCCTGTCGTCGTAAAGCTCATTGATGCAGGACTCGGCGTTTTGATGTCGCTTTTGGAGGCATTGCTTCCCGTTGTCGTAAAGCTCCTTGATGCGGGACTCGGCGTTTTGATGTCGCTTTTGGAGGCATTGCTTCCTGTCGTCGTAAAGCTCATTGATGCGGGACTGGACGTTTTGATGTCCCTGTTGGAGGCATTGCTTCCTGTCGTCGTAAAGCTCATTGATGCGGGACTGGGCGTTTTGATGACGCTTTTGGAGGCATTGCTTCCTGTCGCTGTAATGTTGATTGAATCGGGACTGGACGTTCTGATGTCCCTTTTGGAGGCATTGCTTCCTGTCGTTATAATGCTGATTGAATCAGGATTGGACGTTTTCATGTCCATTTTGGAGGCGTTACTTCCCGTCGTTGTAATGTTGATTGAATCGGGACTTGGTGTTTTGATGGCGACCATGCAAGCACTTATGCCGATTATAACCGTGCTTGCGGAAATCTTTTCCGACGCTTTGGGCGCGTCTATACAATCGGTGGTTGGAATTGTTGACGGGATGATGCAGGTTTTAAGCGGCTTGATTAACTTCATAACCGGCATTTTTGCGGGCAATTGGTCAAAAGCATGGGAAGGCATCCGGGATATTTTCGGCGGAATTTTTGAAACACTCGGAGCAATGTTCAAAACTCCCATCAACGCCGTTATCAGCTTAATTAACAGCGCGATAGGCGGCGTTAACAGACCGGGTATTTCCATTCCCGATTGGGTGCCGGTAATCGGCGGGCGCGATTTCAGAATAAATCTCCCTGAAATACCCATGCTTGCGAAGGGTTCTAACCGTTCGCCGGATACCTTTATTGCCGGCGAAGAAGGTCCGGAGCTTATCACAGGCGCAAAAGGTCGCAAGGTATTTACCGCAAAAGAAACTGCCGATATTTTCGGCAAATTACAGGGGCTCGGGCTTGCGGGTTCGCCGGAAACAAAAGAAACCGTATCCGCATTAAGAAGCGCGGGAGGCAAAAAAGCGGCGGAGTATGTAAAACCGCCCGAAGTAAGGTTGCCTACCGTTTATGTTCCGACTTCCGGCAGCGGACGCGGGGATATGTTCATTGATTTCAGCCCGGTCATACACGCAAGCGGTGAGCCGGGAGAACTCGAAGCAAAACTTGAAGCTGCCTTCGAGCAATTTTTAGAGCGTGTAAAAGAGTGGATAGAGGAGCAAGACGAGGACAGGGAAAGGGGTTCATATGCCTAAAATTTATAACACCGCTTTAGGTGATATGTGGGATTCCGTAGCCTTTAAGGTTGGTTTAACGGAATCCCATACCCGCACCCTCATGGAAGCAAATATCGAATACGCGAGATACTATGTTTTTCCGGCAAACATCCGACTGGTTATTCCCGACGTGCCGCGTCCCCGCCCGGAGGGGTTGCCGCCGTGGAAGCGGGGTGAATCATAATGCAAGCTCGGCGCACGGACTTAATTGTTTTCGTCAACGGCACGGATATAAGCACAACCGTCGGAGGTTATATTCAATCTTTATCGTATACGGACAATGAAGAGGACGAAGCCGACGATTTACAAATAACAATGGATGATAAAGACCGTAAATGGTTGGGATGGCTTGAAACCGCAAGGGGCGCGGAATTACGCGCAATGATACGTCAACGCGAATCCGGCGGAAACGGCGGCGGTTTCCTCGATTGCGGCGCGTTTGAACTCGATGCTCCCGGTTACGGCGGCCCCCCGGCAAAGGTTACGTTGAAAGGCACTTCCCTTCCGCACACGTCGAGTGTGCGTTCGGAAGCCCGTACAAAAGCATGGGAAAATGTTCCGCTTTCCGCCATTGCAAAGGAAACAGCGAAAAGCAACGGTTTAGTTTGTATGTTTGAATCATCATACGACCCGTTTTATACCCGCCGGGAGCAAATTCAGACTTCCGACATTGTTTTTTTGCAACGATTGTGCAATAACGCAGGAATATCGCTAAAGGCGACGGATAAAATCCTTGTCCTTTTTCAGCAAAAAGACTATGAGGCAAAAGGGACTGTCCGAAAAATCGTATACGGTGAATCGGACGTACTCAAATATAAGTTCAAGCAACAAACAAATGATTGCGATTATGCCCGATGTCACGTCACATATACCGACCCGCAAAGCGGCGAAACGATAGAATCCGCCTTTTCCGCGCCCGGCGCAACCGGGAATCAAACATTGGTTGTTAATGAAAAAGTGAGCAGTACCGGGGAAGCAGAAAGCGTGGCGCAAGCTCGGTTACGCGACAAAAACAAGGAAAGGCAAAAAGCTGAATTTACCCTTTCGGGTGATATTCGACTGGTTGCGGGTGTAACCGTTGTTGTAGAAGGTTGGGGGCTTTTTGACGGCAAGTACATTATCGAAAAAGCGAAGCACAGCGTTTCCGGAAGCGGATATACCGTGCAAATTAACGTGCGGTTGGTATTGGAGGGGTATTAGTGGGCGGAATCGGCGGCGCAAGTAGTCTGCAAGAAATGTCTGCACTCAATAACCTTGTCAGGGTCGGGTATGTTTCGGATGTTGATGTCGAAAATCGCAGTGCGCGGGTTACTTTTAACGATAAAACAGATGAAAGCGGAAATTCCCTTGTTTCCGGATGGTTGCGGGTTATTGATAACCGCCCCTTAATCACGCACGAAAAATGGGTTGTGGAGGTCGGGCAAGAAAATAAATACGAATACGAAGCGCATTATCATTCGCACCCTCGTGACTTGGGCTTGGGCGAAAATTACGTTCAAACCGCGCCGAATCCGGACGTTTTTACGAATCGCAAAGTCGTTAAATATGAAAAACGAGAAACCATAAACGAAAACGAACCGCTGCGATGCGTTGACGACCCATCGGGGCATATTCCGCCGCCGCCGCATCCGGTTTCATGCACAATATGCGGCGCACCCGTGCGGGAATGCCCCATTCACGGCGTAATTGAACATAAATTGCACCATCAAAGAACGACCGTTTATCCGTGGCTTCCTTATGTGGGGCAATTTGTTTTGTGCCTGTATCTTCCGAACGGAGAACACGACGGCGTTGTGTTGGGAGGGCTTGACTGATGGCAAACGTAGGAACTTTGGGCAATATCGTTTTTTCCGCGTCGAGCCGCAAGATAAGTACCATTGACGATATAACGTGGAGCAATTCCGCGCAATACGCTTCGCATAATCGGCATTTACGGGCAACATTACTTGAATTTACCGGAACGGACGCAGGAAGCATCTCCTTCACCATGTATTTTTCGGTATTTATGGGTGTTGACCCGATGACGGAAATTACAAAGCTGTTAAATGCATTGCGTGACGGTGAAGCAATGCGCTTAGTGATAGGAACGCGGGCATTCGGTCGGCATAAATGGGTAATTACGCGCGTGTCAAAAACGTTGGAGCGTTTCGACAGGAGCTGGTCATTTAATTGTTGCCGGCGCAAACGTATCCCTCAAAGAGTACGTGACACGGAGGAATTGACGATGGGTTTCTTGGTGACAGCCGACGGAAATATGGTCAACAACCTCGCGCCGGCTACGTTGGTTGACGAAATAAGTCAAAACATTTCAACAATTTTGCTTACGCCAAAGGGCAGCGTACCCCTTGACCGTAACTTCGGGACATCGTGGCAATTTATCTCCCGCAACACGCCGGCGGCGGAATCAATGATTGTTTCGGATATTTTGGATGCAGTCGAAGAATACGAACCCCGCGCCGAAATTTTAAGCATTACATTTGACACCAATGAAATGACAGGACAGATAATACCGCGATTAGAGGTGAGTATACGTGCAGACTCTCAATAATGATTACCCGGAAATCAGCTTTGTTGACAGGGACGTTGACCCGCTCGTTCGAAATTTAATTTTAACTTACGAGCGGTTCACGGGTCGGACGCTTTTTCCGGCAGACCCCACACGGCTCTTTATTTTATGGATTGCCGACATTATTGTGCAAGAGCGGGTAATTATTAACGATTCCGCAAAGCAAAATGTACCCCGCTACGCGCGGGGCGATTTTTTTTTCGCAACGGAAGAGAATGTCGGCATTCCGCCGGGCGAGTTGTTCGCGGACGTTTCTGCCGTTTGCATCACGGAAGAACCCGACGGGCAAGGAGGAAGCGTTACCGTAGGGGCGCGGGGTAACGGATTTTTGCCGGGGCAAATTACGCGAATTGTAGACGTTTTTCCGAATTTTCATGCCGTCGAAAATATAACGACAAGCGAAGGCGGCGCGAACCGCGAAGAGGACGACGCCTACTATGTACGCATGAGCGAAGCCCTCGAATCATTCACAACCGCAGGGTCGTTGGGTGCTTATATTTTTTGGGCGAAAACGGCTTCTCCCCTGATTGCCGATGTACGCCCCACCAGTCCCGAGCCGGGCGTGGCGGATATTCGGATTTTGTTGCAGGGCGGACAATTACCCGGCGATGAAATGTTACAGCTCGTACACGATACTTTGTCGGACGGCGAAAACGACGGGGTAAGGCCGTTTACCGATTATGTAATTGTCAAACCTCCCGACCCGGTTTACTTCGACATTGACCTCGTGTATTTCATACCAACGTCGAGCCGCAACAGTGAAACCACAATTGCGCGCGCCGTTGAAACGGCTGTCACGGACTATAAAGAATGGCAAAGTCAACGCATGGGACGCGACATAAACCCGGACAAATTAACGACACTGATAAAAACAGCCGGTGCGAAACGGTCGGAAATCACAACGCCGCAATTTACCGTTATACACGATACGGAAGTCGCAATTGTCCGAAATGTAAACATAGTTTACGGAGGATTGGAAGATGAATGATGTTTACGAAATTGATTTCACTCGCGCCCTTCCGCCAACCTTAAAAAACGACCCGACTACTCTTGCGCTTGCCCGAACGATTGCCGAACCGTTGCAGGAAAATATAAAAATGGCGCGGCTAACGCTTATCTATCACCGGATAGATGAATTTGACCACGATGTTCTTGACGTTTTGGCGCGAGATATGCACGTTGACTGGTGGGACGATACCCACCCGGTAGAGATTAAACGGCGCGTATTGCGTGACAGTGTGCGGGTTCATATGCGATTGGGAACGCGGTTTTCGATAAGAACCGCCTTGCGAAATGTTTTTCCGCACACAGACGTACAGGCGTGGTATGAATACGGAGGCACTCATCATCGTTTCCGAATTATCCTTGATTTGACGGACGCAGATACAAGGGTGGACTTTTCCCGCTTAAAGCGCACAATGCACACGTTCAATCGCTTAACGATTCATTTAGACGATATACTGCTACGATTCCGCGCGGAAAAAATTCCTGTTGTTATTGCCGGCGGGTCGAAGCACGGCGTTCAACATTTATCGCACCCGCATTACAGAGACCTTTCGCGGCAACACCCCACAGATACATCCGCCGTCGCCAAGGTCGGAATAACCGAACACGCTATCCGACATACCGTAACCCCGCATAAGCGGGGTTTATTCATGCCGCGATATGAAGCAATGCCTGTTTTCGCAGGGCGAGCGGGAACGCTGCAACACGTCGTAATGCATACAGCATTACCGCAAGGACGGTAAATTCAAGTACAACAAGGAGGTAATAAAATGGCAAGATTCAAAACAATTTTAACAAACCGAGGTGCGACGGCATTAGCCCTTGCCATGTATGAAGGGGGTACAGTGCTTCCCGATTTTGTTCAAATGGGAAGCGGCATTTACGCAGGAGCGCAAGCAGAAGTTACGGAAATCGTAACGCCATTGACCGTTGACGTTAGAATTGCCGGTCGGGAGTTTATTGAGGCAACGGGCGGCGAACCGTCTAAATTGCAAATCTCGTTGCAAACATTTAACACCGGCTTAACAACGGCTACACCTATCCGCGAAATTCTTCTTTATGCAAACAGTAACGGCGGCACGGACATGACGAACGCCATTCCTTTTGCCTATGCGTGGCTTGACGGGCCGGATACGGATAACATCTTGCCGCCGCCATTGACGCCCGGAACGCACGACACCATACATTTGCATGAGCTTGTTTTATTCGTGACAAACCAAGAGGTCGCACACATTGAAGTTAGCTTTACCTTCAACAGCTTCGTTACTCACGGACATTTGGCGGATACCTTGGAGCAACACAACACAAGCGATACCGCGCACGAAAACCGTTTCGCCGCCATAACAAGCGCGATGGGCGGCGTGGGAAACATCGTCGGCAACCACCTCCAAGACGGCGCGAACCTTGAAGCAGTACACGCGGCGGAAATTTCCGCCTCACCGCATAACGGTAATGTATGGTCGTGGATTCGCGCCCGTATCCGTGCAGGAAATTACAGCGGCATCCGTATCGGAGATTGGATACAAATAACCGTAAGCGGCAATGTCGTTATTATGGAGGTTGCCGGGATAAATACGTATACACGCTCGGTTGCCGGAGGCACTGCAATACCCAACCATATTGATTTTATCAGTCGAAATTTATTTCCTGAACATCGTCAGTTCAATCGAGTCCCTTTCAATAACGGCATTTTGGGTGCGGAGTCCCCGTGGGCGGCGTCAGACCTTCGTGCATGGCTTAATGGTTTACAAACAGATGTGCCGAACGGAGTCGGTGCAAATCCGGAAACGATTAGCGTGGACTATACGATAATCGGCCTGTTTCCTCGGCTTCCCGAGCAATTACGAGCGGTTATTGTTCGAAAGAACAGTGTCGCCGCCGGTCGCTTTTCGTTCGGAGTGTTGCTCACCGACGATAATGTGTCCGGTGGGGGTGGCCTCGACAATTTATGGATTCCTTCCGAAGTTGAAGTTTTTGGCATTGTTGTTCACGGAACATGCGGAATCAGTCATGCAGGAGGAGTGCAATATCCTATTTTCGCCAACAACATGTCAAGGGTTACGAAAACCGTAGGTGGTGTATCTTTGGGTTCGACATGGTGGCTTATGATACCTCAAAGCGGTAATTCTTCTGCTGTTTCTGCTGTCCAAAGTGGGGTGCGCAATATTGCAATCGGGCTTGCCGCAAATACTACACTTGGCGTACCCCTGTGTTTCCGCATCGCGTAGTTTCGCTCGTTTTGACGGTTTTCGCAGTTTTACCTTTCAACCCCAACAAAAATCAAGGAGGCTTCGTATGGACAACGAAAACATCGAAAACATGGAAAAACAAGCACGAATAAACGCTTTAAAAATCGCCTTGCGGCAAACAGACAGCCAAGCAATAGCTCATTTAGAATCCGCTGTAGGCGCAATCTTGCAAATGATGAAACCGGCGCAACGCGCTTCGGTACTTCTCGCGCTCGCCGAATATGAACAATTATCGCCGGAA
>WQVC01000074.1 GCA_009781765.1 Defluviitaleaceae bacterium
ATAGGCGGGAGATGTACGCACGGTAACGTGTTCAGTTGACCCGTACTAATAGGTCGAGGGCTTGATTGTTCAAGCTTGCATTACTCTTGCTTCATACGAATTGCTTCACTCCTTCTCTGTATTCAGTTTTTACGGAAAATTTTTCGTATGCATGTAATCGGTAAAATATTCCTCGATAGCTCAGCGGTAGAGCACTCGGCTGTTAACCGATAGGTCCCTGGTTCGAATCCTGGTCGGGGAGGCAAAAAATTCTGTGATTTTGATAATCACAGAATTTTTTTTGCTGCACAGGAAACTGCTCCGGCTTCGAGAGAATGTGTGGCAAATCACATGTGTCCCCGGCGTCCGATGCGCGCAGCGCGCGCTTTTTTGCCGCTCGGAAAACTGCATTCGGCTTTGAGGGTGTGCGTGTCCGGTGCATTTTATAGCAACTTGGTTTTGCGTAGCCTTAAACTTCACGGGAACCGAGCTGAAGGGTGCGGGCGAGTTTCATGTGCCATTGCCCCCTTTCCCCGTCTCGTTTTCGGACAAGTATAGTGAATCAATTTGATATGCGTCCCGTCGGCCGTGCTGAGCGACCGGTGTTTTTCGCAGAAAAACACATCGAGCGAACCGCTTACGATAGCGAACGCCGTTGAGAACCGGGAAGGCCGGGCGGGAAACGCGGGCTTCTGCGCGTTTTCCGACGAAGCCTGAACGGGCTTCTCAAGTGCGTTCGCGACAATGCACAGCCGACGGGACGCTTCTTAATTTGATTCACTATAAAATCAAATTGCTCTGTTTGGAATGTTTGGCAATGCGGTACAGCAGTTTTCGGTGCGCAAATTTTCCGCACATCTTGCAAAACTACTGCAAAATGCAATAAAATAACAGCAAGAGAGGGGAGGTGTTTGTTATCGACGATACAAAGCAAACAGTACGTCCGAAGCACAGGGATACCATGTTTCGTGAGCTTTTTAAGATTCCCGAAAATTTTGTGTATCTTCTTAAAAAATGCCGCGATTGTGAATCGGGCATATCGCCGGAAGAGCTTATTCCTTTTGACCTCGAATCGGATTTCGTAATTCGCCCGCGACGAAACGATGTTTCGTTTATGACACGCGATGGTCGGTTGATAGTTTTGGTTGAGCATCAATCCACGATAAATCCGAACATGGCATTTAAATTGTTCGTGTATTACAGCGAGCTTTTGCAGCTGTGGATGAGGGTGAACGGCATAAGTATCCATGCGAAGGAGAAAATAGTTGATTTTCCCGTGCCGGAATTTTATGTTGCCTATAATGGAGCGAGAGAGCTGAAAGAGGACATTTCGACCTTCAATTTGAGTAATAAAGGCATAAAAATTGATGTAACGGTAAAAATTGTGGACATACGCTTTGGAAAACTAAACGACATTGCCACAAAAAATACGCTTGCGGGCTATTCGTTTTTTTGTAAAGTCTTTGAAGATGACATAGGAGGCGGTATTTTGAAAGATGATGCGTTTGAATCTGCAAGGCAAAAATGCATTGAAAAAGGCTATTTAAAAGGCTATATTGATAGGGAGGACTTTGTTATGGAGTACAAGAGGCAGTTTTACGATTACGACTTGCAGCTCAGGATGGAAGCTATGTATGAGGGCAAAGAAAAAGGTAAAGCCGAAGGCAAAGCAGAGGGCAAAGCCGAAGGCAAAGCCGAGGGCAAAGCCGAAGGCAAAGCAGAGGCAACAGAAAACGCTATCCGCTTGGCGGCGCGTTCAAACGTGCCGCTCTCCTTCATAAAAGATTTGGCGGACGAAGCCGGCATATCCGATGCTCGCCTGAGCGAACTGTTGGAAAAGGCAGCAAGTTAAAGGAAGAATTCGGCACGGGAATCGCGACTGCGATTCTTTAATTATTACATTTTTGTTACACGCGCAAAAAAAAGCATAAAAACTTTTTGCGGTCAAATAATAAATTCAGACTTCTTGCAAAGTTTAAACGCCGGCTGCACCGCTTGCGTTGACACCTCCCCGAAAACGTCTTAAACGGCGCAAGAAGTCTGCTTATTTTAAACAATTGCTCCGCCTGAAAGCGGGTTTGAGCAACTGTGAAACGCGCAGTAAATATTACAGCTTTATTACAATTCCGGAAAAACATTGAATTGTGCATGATGCGCGTGGTACACTCTCTTGCGGCTTTTCGGAAGAGCTGAGTTTTTGCTTTGCAATATTCGTCAAAAATTACAATTTGCTTACATGTTTGCTTTAGGCATTGACCGCGTTTTTCCGAGGTGCTATATTCCATTTATACTGCGACGCGAACGTCGCAAATTCAGAAAGGAGGTACGGTTTTTGCGGGAGCAATCCCGGCGTTTCACCCATGGGCAGTTGCCCTAACGGGTAAAACCGTGAAAAGCAATACAGCCGGGCACAGCCCGCATGGCGCATCGCTTCCTTTTAGAAAGAGGTGGAAGAATGACAAGGCTTGAATTTTTAACCGTAATTCGCTCGCTCAAGAAGTTGCATGACTTGGGCAAGCCGGAGGCGGCACTCGAGGTAATGAATGAGATTCTCGAAGATGCCAACGCGGAAAAAAAGACAGGTTCGAAGCAGGACTAACCCCTTCTCGCGCCCAAGCATCAACGCGCAACGGAAGCGGCGTGAAAGAAACGGAAAATCGTAGCGCGAAAATCGCGCAAAAGTTCTCAAAAACCGAAAGGAGAAAACATGAAAAGAAAAATCGCATTACTCTTGGCAGTAATCATGGTAGTTTCCTTACTGCCCATGAATGTGTTTGGCCGTACGGTCAGACCGGGTGTTATTACCCCCACTGCACGTCCTCACGGGGTACATGACAGCCCGCTCATGTATGACTTCCAAATTGACGCTGCTTGGTTGAGCGAACAACTTGTTCCCTCAGGCGGAAGAATCTTCTTGGAAATCGTAACATCCGGCGGTCCTTCAACCGGCGGTAACATGGTAGGTATGCGCGGCGCAGCTAACGTAGGTCAGCGCGACCCGATGAATCCCGCTGTGCCGAACACCCAGTTGATGACATTTTCACCGGGCGTAGGTTTCGCAGCCGGTGGCAATGTTACAACAACAACTTCGCCCACTGCTATTCCCTTTACCTTGGCGATGCTTGCAGACGAGTTTCCGCCTGTTGCCGACATCGTGGGCATGGATGATATCCTTGACGGTCTTGCAAGTGGTACTGCCCCCAATCCCCCTAACTTAGGTGGCTTTTGGAATGCCGGTAGCATTTCGACTCAAATAACCGCCATCACCGGGCTGACAATCCAAAATGTTGCAGCAAGTGGTCAACTGGAGATTCAGTTCGGTTATGAAGGTCACAATGGTCAAAATCCTGCTCTTTGGCCTTCTCTTTTGAGAGTTGGAAGTGCTGCTAATCCGTTGGCACCGCCGGTTCCTGCTCCTCCCGCTGGAACGTCCAATGCTCAGAATGCATTTTGGCAGAACTATGCAGGCGGAACGACAGTTACTGTAGCTGAAGGTGCTGAAGCAATTTCAAACCTTACGCACATTGTCGGTTCCGGTGCGCGTCCCGGTACTGCTACCGGTCCGGAAATTTCCTACAGCGACAGAAGAACATCTCTTGCACTTGATGCGAGAACAGGTGCACCCACCTCCGGTAGTGTATGGAGCAGAGTTCTTATCGACCTTGAAGAATTGGTTGTAAGAAGCGGTGGCGTAGCGGGAACAGGTGCCGGTCAAATGATGGAAATGTCAGGCATGATTGACATTCAAATCCCCATTCAAGCCGGTGACCCCGAAGCAACCATCCGCATTCGCTTAGGTGCAATCAATGCATTGGGCGGCGCGATTTCTTGGCGCGGAACACTTCTTGAAGGCCCCCTTACAGGCGGTTGGTCAAACGGTGTTTCCATCGAATCTCGCGGTATTATACCTCTGCACAGACGCGGAAGATTACAACCCGTCCGTATTACAGAAGATACCGTTGGTATCCTTGGTAATCGCGGTCTTGAAATCGGTCACTTTGCCGGTGTCCACACCGTTCGTCTTGTAGCTCCTCGCGGTTTCCGTTGGGACACACAAGCAATGCCCGGTTTAGGTGCAGGCAACCTTATTGTTCGCGGTAACTCGACGGTGTACGGTACAGACCCCGATAACACAGGACGCGGTCGTCCCTTGCCCTTCTTCAATCCGCAAACAGGCGCACCCAACTCTGTTTACAACTGGTTTAACCAAGTTACCGACAGAGACGAAATCTATCTTTCTATCGACCTTCGTAATGCACACCTTAATACTATTGCAGCTGATGCAACCAGAGCAGTTCTTGACATCGAAGGATTGTCTCTTGTAGCAATGCCGCAAGCACCCACAACCGGCAATGTATCCATTGACGTGTGGGTCGGCGGACCTCCCAACTGGTTCCAATACGGTCAAGAATGGGCAGAAGTCGGAACAGCTCACTCCAGAGAGACTTGGTTAGCTGTCAGCACACCGAATCCCGATGCTACTCCGCCGTACCCCGGAGGAAATTCCATCCTCGGTTGGAGCAACCAAGAGCGTTTCTACAGACTCATTGAAGAAGGATTCATTCGTCGTGAAAGAGCATCAGGCGGCGGATTTGAGTATCAAGTACGCACCCCGTTGTTCGGTGCAGCTCTTGAATCCTTCCGTATTAACAACTGGAGACAAATGAACCTTGTTGTTGCAAACCTTGATGACGTTGGTGCTATCGACGTTGAAGGACCCGCAACAGTATTCGAAGCTATCTCCGGAAGACCCACAGGCGAGTTCATCACAAACGACTCTCCCGGTTCTAACGACAGATGGATGCAAGGCGTCAACCATACAATCCGCTTGACGGAAATTTATAGAGGCGCAATGTTCCGCAGCTTCGACGTTTATGAACTTCGTGCAGTACAAGCGGGCGTTCACATTGTTGACGCACAAATTCGCATCGGAACGGTAGATGACCGCGGAGTTCTCCCGTGGACACGCACCGACGTTACTCCGCAAGGCGACAACATTAACTTTGTTGCTTCCATGACAGAGTTCGACGGCGGTTCAATGGTATTCGCACCGCGTACAATCGAAACAGAACATCATCCTGCCGGTAGTGAAACTCCCGACTGGACAGAACACGCTGACGAACTCTTCGGCATGGACATTCGTCTTATGCTCAGTATCGAAGCAGGTTTCGAAGCACTTCAAGGCTCAGAAGTAGAATTTGAAGTATTCCGCAATAACGAATACCTCGGTACGGTACACGTAGCTAACGTTATGGACCCGATTGCTGTAACAACAACAGATGTTGAGTCAATCCACCGCGATGTATTTGACGTATTGCCCCTTACACGTGTATCAAGCGTTACAATCGAAGAAACCGAATACGATTTCTTCATCAGCGGCGACGAAATTTGGTTGGGTCTCCACGCTGTTCAGCTTGGACGTATCATCCAAATCCCGCACGGTCAAATGGCATTGTTCCTTTCTGACCCGGTTGTAAACGAAGACGAAAGCGGATTCTCAATCAGAGAAATCCCCGGCACGCAAGGTCTTGGTTGGAGAGTTGTACGTCCTTCTCAAAACGGCGTTCCCGGAAGCATTACTTTCGACGAAGTATTTGTAGCAGGACCCACCGTTCCCGGTGTTGAGTGGCGCGTAGTTGTACACGGTCCCGAAATCACCGAGAACCACTTGCTTCCCGAGGAAGAAAACGAAGTTATGATTGCAGGTCGTCGTTACCTTAACGAAACCGCACGTTGGATTGGTTTCGTTTCCGGAGCAGAAAACGCATTCACAGGCGCATACGCCGAATCTCGTTTCTACTCTCGTGCAGCATTCCACAGCCTTCCCTACGGCGCAACCGTTCTCGAAGTAACAGGCAGAACAGCTGTTGGCGACGTTGAAGGTGGTCCGGACAACGAGCAACCCGGCGGCTTCATCGGCGGCGGAGCGGTAACATTCCATGCTAATGTTCCCATTGACGGAATTTACCCGGTAATCTTCCACGCATTCAGCTCTACGTTCCACACTGCGCTTATCAACCCGCGCGTATTTGCAGACCATTACGGACTTACCTCCGACTGGAGTGACGCTAACCAAACGTTCACATTCAGCGGCATGTCCAGAACCGGCGAGCAAAGAACAGTTATTACAACCCTTGGTTCTACAAACATCGTTGTTGACGGCGTAACCCACGACATCGCAACGTTGGCAGGTCAAGGTTCTGAACTTGGCGGCATGGTTGCACCCATCCTTATTGCAGGTCGCCAATATGTACCCGCACGTGTTATTGCAGACGTGTTCGGTATCCCCATCACAGCCTTCAACATCAACGCATCAATCTCCTTCGGTTAAGCCGAAGCGAACAAAAAAGCCGGGATTTTTCCCGGCTTTTTTTGTTTGCTTTTTATGTATGATTGGCGTATAATGACGGCAGAATAAAAAAGAGAGAGGTTTTCACCCCTCTCAACTGTGGATTAAGAGCCTTTGCTTTGGTCGGTAGGGCTCTTTTCTTTTCGGCGTTTTTCATACTCGTCGATATACCTGCTCAGTCTGTTTCCAAGGACTGAACCGACAATCGACAGCAGAAAGCTGCCGGCAAGTTGCACTAAACCCATAAACTCACCTCCTTGTTACGGGCTTTAACGAATTAAAGCGTAACGCAGAGACGCGCCTCAGCAAAGCACTTAACCACGACATCAGCATAACACACAATTTCGCGAGTTTCAAATTTCGACATATTTACGGAATTTACTCGGCTTTTTGCTTGCTTTTTATACATGAGTAGCGTATAATAGAGACAGCAGAAGGCTACCGGCAAGTTGAACCAGACAATCGACTTCGGTTAAGCCGAAGCGAACAAAAAAGTCGGGATTTTACCCGACTTTTTTTGTTTGCTATTTGCGTATGGTTGGCGTATAATGACGGCAGAATAAAAAGAGAGAGGTTCTCACCCCTCTCATGTGTGTTAAGAGCCTTCGCTTTGGTCGGTGGGGCTCTTTTCTTTTCGGCGTTTTTCATACTCGTCGATATACCTGCTCAGCTTGTTTCCAAGGACTGAACCGACAATCGACAGCAGAAAGCTGCCGGCAAGATGAACTAAACCCATAAAATCACCTCCTTGTTACAGGCTTTAACGAATTAAAGCGTAACGCAGAGACGCGCCTCAGCAAAGCACTTAACCACGACATCAGCATAACACACAATTTCGCGAGTTTCAAATTTCGACATAATGACGGAATCTACCCGATAATCTTCCATGCATTCAGCCTCACATTCTATCCCGCGCGCGTATTTGCAGACCATTACGGACTTACCTCCGACTTCAGAACTTGGCGGCATGGTTGCACCCATCCTTATTGCAGGTCGCCAATATGTACCCGCACGTGTTGTTGCAGACGTGTTCGGTATCCCCATCACAGCATTCAACATCAACGCATCAATCTCCTTCGGTTAAGCCGAAGCGGCAAAAAGGTTGGGATTTTCCCGGCTTTTTTTGTTTGCTCCTTTGTTCTTTGTTTGCTATTATATGCGGGCAAGCTGTGGGCAGTTTCCGACGAAACCTCGCAACCGACGCATTAAAGCTAAGGGGGTGAAATCATGACTATGATTGACTGCAAAGCAATTTTCAATTTGCAAAAACAGATTATTGAATCGCCCGACCTTACAGAAACTCAGAAGTTAAAAATGCTTAGCGAATCTATCAACAAAACACTCGGCGAAAAATCAGAAGGCGAGCAGTGAATCGGTGCGGCGGTAAAGTGTTTTGGTCGCCAATATGTACCTGAAGCCGGGATTTTTCCCGGCTTTTTTGTTTTTCCCTTACATCCGAAACATCTCCAAATCAATATCCGAGCCGGGGAAGAATGTGAAATTCAAACTGCCCTTGCCGACAAAGGGTGTATCAAGCGATAACACAGCGACAGAATAATCCTCCGACGCGGTAAGCGTGAGCAAATTCGAAGCACTTTGCCCGGCTTCGTCGGTGAATTGCACGCGAATTGAATTTTTATCCGAGCGCAAGCGGTAACGAATTTCGATTTCATTTGCGGGTGCGTCAAAATACATATCATCAAAAGTGATGGAAACATTGTTGCCGATATTTTCGATTGCGCTCGGCGTTACCTTGTAAGAATCGCCGTAAATGCCGTCGTGTGCGGTAAACGGAATCGCGGTTTCGCGCTTGAACGAGAAGCCTTTCAAGTGGACTTTTTGGCTGAACACAAATGAAATTGTTTGCAGCCCGCAAATTTTTTCCGGCAGCTTGTAAGTTGCCGGTTGATATTTATTCCATTTTGAGGGCAAATGATACTCAACCTCGCACACGCGCCGTCCCTCGCCGGGTGCGCCGAGCCAAATTTCAATCGGCGCGGGCTTGCTCGCGAGTTCGAAAATCCACATGGTAAGCTCATCCGCGCCGCGCTTGCCGAAATCCACGTCGTCGAAAATGATGTGTGAAATTTCCGTGCGCGATGTCGCCATTCCGCGTTCGTTTCCGGCGGTCAGCCGACCGTTGCACCGTGTGAAAAGCCCCGCCGAAATGAAGCCGTAGGGGTCAAGGTGCGGCGGCGCGCCGACCCCCTCAATTTTCACCGGCAAAACCGACAGCGCGTAAAAATGCTTTTCGTCCGCGCCGCTCACCCCGCACCTTACATAAACCTCGCCGTCGCCCAACGGGTGCAGCGTTGCTGTTTCGCCCGCCGCCTCAAGCCGCCCCAACGGACTGTCGATTCCCGCTGCATTTGTAAGCCGCCAAGACAAATGCGGCGGCGCGGCTTCGGTGTGAGCGGATTTTTCAATGCCGTTCGCTTCGGCGGGATGAATTTTCGCCGTGATGTTGAATCCGTCGCGGCGGCAGACCGGCTTGAGGCCGCCGGTTTCTTGCGGAGCATCGGGAGCGAAACGGGATTTTCGACCGGTCTGCCCGCACAATTCAATTTTTCGAACCCGAACATCGCCCGCATCGAAGCGCGCGGAAATTTCCGGTTCCGCCTCGCCGCATTTTACAATCGCAAGCAGCTTCCCGCTGAAAAGCCGGCGATTATCCGTGCCCTGATATTGCTCAAAATCGGTGGAGTCGCCGTTATCGAGGGCGAGCAATTCGCCGCCGGCAACGTTCACAATTACCCGATTATTTGCGTTTTCGCAAAAATATCCGTCGGCGTCCGTCGCGAAAATTTCGGCAAAAACAAGCTCACCGAAACGGGCAGATTTTATTTCCAACGCCGCCGCATCGCCGAAAGAATTTCGCACCGCTTCCGCGAGAACGTTGCCGTCGTTGTCATATGCAACGGCTCGCAAACAGCCGGGTTCGTACGGCACGATGAAATTCGCGACTTTTCCGCCCGGCAGAGTGTCCCCGAGTTTCGCATCCGCCGCACCTCGGAAGCCGGTTTTCCCGCCTTCACCCAACGACTTCCCGTTCAAAAACAGCTCGATTCGCGGCGCGTTTGAAACCACGCGCACGTCAATCGGTTGCCCCGGCGACCAATCCCAATACGGAAAAAGATGAATCATCGGTTCGCGCCGCCACGCCGCTTTGAAAAAATAAAATTGGTCTTTGGCAAAACCGGCCGTGTCGATTTGCCCGAAGTAGGAATTTTTCGTGCTGTACGGGGTCGGTTCGCCGATGTAATCCGTGCCGGTCCAGATGAATTGCCCCATGTTTTCGCTGTGGTCGGCGATGACTTTTTCCGTGCTTCGCGCGCCCCAACTCGTGATTGCGTTGCCGAGGGCAGAGCATTGCATGTCGTCGTCGCTTAAAATTTCCTGCGCCAACGGAAATTTATAAATGCCGCGACTTTGCACCGTTGATGCGGTTTCGCCGCCGTAAATAATCCAATCCGGAAATTTTTCGCGATGACTTTCGTACAAATTTTCCGAATAATTGTAGCCCACAAGTTTTACCGCGTCGGCGCATTTTTGAGTCGGCTCCCACGCCAAATAATTCGAGCTGAGTGTTGCGGGTGCGTGGTTTCCGGGGTCGTGACGCCGAACCTCGCGCATCAATTTTTCAAGCGTCGCAAGACCGTCGTCCGCGTCGGCGTGGGTGTCGTAAATTTCGTTTCCGACGCACCACATTATTATCGACGGACAGTTTCTGTCGCGCCGAACCCACGCCGCAACGTCGCGTTCGTGCCATTCATCAAAAAATCGCGCGTAGTCAAATTGCGTTTTCGGACGCCGCCAGATGTCCGTAAATTCCGATTGCACAAGCAAGCCCATCTCGTCGCAAAGCTCCATGAATCCCCTCGCGGGCGGATTATGCGCCGTGCGAATCGCATTAACGCCCATCTCTTTAAGAAGCGTAAGCTGCCGCCGCGCCGCGTCCTTGTAAAATGCCGCGCCGAGCCCGCCCAAATCGTGGTGCTGACACGCGCCGTTAATTCGCACCCGTCGCCCGTTCAAAAAAAATCCGCTTTGCGGCGAAAACGAAATTTCCCGAAACCCGAAGCGCGTTTCAACAGTATCCGCGACTTCCCCGCCGACAATCAGCTCCGATTTCAAAATATATAACGCAGGGTTTTCGATGTCCCATAATGCCGGATTATTTATTTTTAAGACCGCAGGAGAAACATAAGTTTCTCCCAAACCCTCTTCAAAATTTTTTTCGAGAAACCGAGCTTCGCTCTGTTTCTCTGTTTTTTTGAGAGGGGGGTTCGGGGGGAGGGCTTTTTTTTCAAAAAAAGTTCTCCCCCTGAGAACCTCGTACCTGATTTCATATTCCGTCGCGCCTTCGACTTCCGCGTCGATTTCGATGTGCCAGAGATTATCGCGTTCGCGGCGCGTTGTGATGTATATGCCGTTCGGGGTGAAATGGGCGGCTTTTTTGCGCTCGATGAAGCAATCGCGATAAATGCCCGCGCCGCTGTACCACCGCGAATTCGGCGACTCGTAGCGCAGGGTTAAGGCGATTTCGTTTTCGCCGGGGGCGAGGAACGGCGCGATGTCGAAATAAAACGCGGTGTAGCCGTGTTTGTGGTCGCCGACTTTTTTGCCGTTTACGTGCAGGGTGCTGTCTTGGTACGCGCCGTCGAAATGCAAAAAAATTTTTTCGCCGGAGCGAAGCGCGTCGATGTTGCGGTTCTCAACGGCGTTCGCTATGTGCAGTGTTTTCCTGTAAACGCCGACGCCGCTTTTGTACAGATTTTTTACGTCGGAAATAAGCCAGTCGTGAGGCAGATTGACCGTTTGCGCCGTTCCGTCGTCAAGGGTGAATTGCCAACCGTCATTAAATTTTTCCATTGCCGACCTCCCATGTTTTTAATGCGGCGTCCCAGACTTCGTTGCGAACCGGCGTTTCGCAAAAACCCATCGCGCGGCCCGTTTCGTACAAATGTTTAACGAAAATGCCGAAATAATCTATGCCGGAAAGCAGTTCCGCCTTCATTATTTTGCTCCACACCGGCGCGTATGCGGTAAATTCGGATGCGTCCAATTCCGCTGCGACGGCATGAATATCGTACCGGACGCGGCGTTCGGTAACGATTGTGTCGTTGCCGTCGCATGTTAAAAGCGTGTACGCGGCGGTTGTTTCCCAATCGAGCTGCTCGCCGCACGAGCCGGGGTTGACGAAGAGTTTCCCGTCGATTTGCGTGTGAAATTGCAGATGATTATGCCCGAATAAATATACTCCGTCGGGCAGCGCGGCGATTTCCGCAATTACATCTGGGCGCGAAAGCAATGCCTCGCGCGCTCGGGCGCGATATTCGTCGCGGGAAAAAATTTGCGCGGACATCATCTCGCGGAACGGACCGGAGTGAAAAATTTCAATTCGGTTTGCGCGATAAAACAGGCTCATTGAATGATGCAGATGAATTTTTCTTATGGTTGCTGTTTCCGGCAGGGCGGCTAAGTATTCGAGATTTTCCCGCGAAAGCTCGCGATACGACCAGTAGACCGGCTTGAATTGCTCGTGTGTGAAGTCGGAATCGGGCGTTAAGCCGGAAAAATATGTTTCGCCGTTGCCGGCAATCGCAACGGCATTTTTCAGCCCGCGAATCGCAGTAACCACGTCGTTGCCCCAAGGGAAACTGCTTGCGTAGTCGCCCAAAAGCAGGTACGCATTTGCGCCGTGCGCTTCGGCGTCGGCAAGAACCGCGCGAAACGCGGGGAAATTACCGTGTATGTCGGAAATTACAGCGTATTTCATATAACACCTCTTCATTGCAGAGTGTGTTGAAAAATTACACTTTCATATGTTGCATCTCGATTTCAACACGCTCTAATACTGCCCTACGCATTGCGGGCTGTCAACCGGCGAAAGTTTCTTGACCCTGCATACAGTTTGCGTTAAAATAATTCGCGCTATAGCAGTTTTTAATTCGGTACGGAAAATTTGCTATGCATTGTAAGCAGTGCGCTCGATGTCGTTTTCGGAAAAATCGCCCGAAAACAACCGGTCGCGCACTACAATGCATGTACGCAAATTTTCCGCACAGTTTATAAAACTGCTATATAAAAATTTTGAAAGAGGTGAAGTGAATGTTTGTAAAATATTTTTCGAGCCGGAGCAGGGTGGTCGGTTCGTAGTTTAATATGCGGTGCAGCACATAATCGACAGCGGGAACATGTGACGTAATCGACACTGTTCGCGATGCTGTGTTTTTGTTGTGCCGCAAAAATCGGAAACCTTGCAACCCTTCGGGACGCGGCAAAGGTCGCGTTTTTTTGTTGCAGAAATTCCGAAAATCGTGCAACAAAGAAAAACACATTAAGGAGAGAATTAAATTGATTAAAAATTACGGTTACATCGAAACGAGAAACGAAATGAAAAATGAAACGAAAAATGAAACAAGCCAAAGCGGGCTTATTCCCGGGCGGGTGACAGAATTTCGCCGGAATCGGTACACGGTGATTACCGAGCGCGGCGAAGTTGATGCTGTGCTGAAGGGCTCGTTTGTGCATGAGGCGGTTTTGCGCGAGGATTTGCCCTGCGTCGGCGATTTTGTTCTGCTTGAACCCGATGCGGGCGAACTTGCGCGTATTTCGCGGGTTTTGCCGCGATGCTCGAAGTTCTCGCGGTCGGATTTTTCCGGTCACGGTTACGCGCATATCAAGGCGAATCGCGAGCAAATTGTTGCGGTGAATTTCGATTATGTATTTATCGTGACGTCGCTGAATCGCGATTTTCGCGTGAATCGCATTTTGCGCTATCTCACGCAAACGCGGGCGAGCGGCGGTGAGCCGGTTGTTGTGCTTACAAAGGCGGACTTGTGCGAAGATTTTTCGGCGCAGATTGCGGAAGTTCGTGCCGCCGCACCGGGCGTGCCTGTTCATGCGGTGTCGGCGCACACCGGCGCGGGACTCGATGCGCTCGGCGTTTATCTGCAACCCGCGAAAACCGTGGTGTTTTTGGGGATGTCCGGGGTGGGGAAGTCGAGTCTTTTAAACGCGCTTGCGGCCGGCGAAATCATGCACGTACAGGAAACGCGCCGCAAAGACGAATCCAAGGGACGCCACACAACCACGCATCGGCAGCTGATAATGCTGCCTTGCGGCGCGATGATTATTGACACGCCGGGTATGCGCGAAATCGGGCTGATTGACGCCGACGAAAGCATCAGCGAAGGTTTCGCCGACGTCGAGACACTTTTTGCCGATTGTCGGTTTCGGGATTGCCGCCACGAAAGCGAACCCGGATGCGCCGTTGCTGCGGCGATTTCCGACGGCCGCCTGACATCCGCGCGTTGGGAGCAATATTTGGTGCAGCGGCGCGAGGATAAATATTTCGAAAACAGAAGCGCGTATTTGCGCGAACGCACAGCCGCATATAAATCGTCCGCCGCCGATTGGCGCGCCGAAAAAAAGATGTCGAAAAAACATCGTTAATGAGGAGATAAAAGATGAAAAATTATTCGAAATCAAACAAGTACGACCCCGCGTGGATTAAAGAAAATTGGATGGGGCCGCATCCGCTGTGGCTTTTAGAGGAATTATGCGAGCATTTGGACTTGCGACCGGGCATGAAGGTTCTTGACATGGGGTGCGGCAAGGGTTTGACGTCGGTTTTTCTTGCGAAAGAATACGGCGTAACGGTGTTCGCTAACGATTTATGGATTGGCGCGACAGATAATTTGCGCCGGTTTGAGGCTGCCGGAGTTGCCGACCGTGTTTTTCCGATTCATGCCGAGGC
Source organism: Defluviitaleaceae bacterium (assembly GCA_009781765.1). Lineage (GTDB taxonomy): Bacteria > Bacillota > Clostridia > Lachnospirales > WQUN01 > WQVC01. Next base: position 14,091 of record WQVC01000074.1, read on the forward strand.
GCACTCACTGCCTTATGCCGACGAATTTTTCGACGCCGCTGTTTCCGTTGACAGCTATCATTATTACGGCACGGATGAAACGTATTTTCCGTGCGTTTACGCAAAACTCGTCAAACCCGGCGGTCAATTCGGGATGGTTTTTCCCGGATACACCCGGGAGTTTGAAAAGGGGCATCCCGACGGTATTTTGCGATTCATCGCCGGCAAGCAGGAAAAAGAACCGGCTTGGGGGCAGGATATGTTCACCTTTCACAGCGCGGCGTGGTGGCGCAGACATTTTGAAAAAACCGGTCTTGTTGAAATCACCGCTTGTTACGATATTGCCGATGTTCGAGAAATATGGGAGTCGTGGGCGTTCGGGGAGAAAAGCTCGGACGATGCCGAATTTTTAGCGGCCGACACGGAAAATAACGTCGCGCTGATAACGTTGGCGGCGCGGAAACGGGGAGGACCGGATGAAAAATAAAAATTTTATTTTACGCTTGATTCGCGAAGACGAAAAATTCGCTGCGGAAAATATCGCCCGCGAGGCGCATTGGGACGGCGAATGGGATGCCGCGCCCACCATATGCGATGTTCATTTGCTTGCGCACAGATTATTTTCGTGCGCGGCATATGTGCCGGAGTTGAGCTTTGTTGCAGAAGCCGACGGTCGGCTCGTCGGACATATTATGTATGCGCGATGCAAAATTGTCGCGCCCGACGGCGCGGAGCACGAAGTTTTAACCTTCGGGCCGCTGTCGGTATTGCCGGAAGCGCAGGGTTGCGGAATCGGCACGGCGTTGATGCGCCGCAGTTTCGACGAAGCGAAGCGGCTCGGTGCGCACGGCGTACTGATTTTCGGGTATCCCGATTATTATCCCCGTGCGGGCTTTCGTCGTGCCGCCGAGTTCGGCATAACCACCGCCGACGGCACAAATTTCGACGCATTTATGGCGTACCCGCTGTACGACGGCGCGTTTGACGGCATTTCGGGGCGATTCATAATCGACCCCGTTTACGACAATTTATCCCGGGAAGACGTTGATGCGTTCGACAAAAAATTCCCGCCCAAAGAGCTTCACACGCCCGTTCCGCTTGAAGTGCTGCTCGACCGATTACCGCCCGCCGCTCGTGACGCATTCGAAAAAGGCAAGTCGCTGCGATACATGACAACAAAAAGCGAGCGCGAAATTCGCGAAACTCCCGGCGTTTGCGACGAAGCGATGGAAATTATCCGCGCAACCATGCACGAACACGGCTTTGCACGGGGAAGTGCAAAAACCTATCGGTAGCTTTCCGCAAAATACGCCTCCAACGCGGCGGTAACAAAATCGTTTGCTTCGGCGAATTGTTTCATTTTGTCGCCGCCGTGGGCATTTATCTTTTCCGAGAACTCGGCAAATTTCGGAAGCAAACTTTCATCTCCGCCGACAAAGTCTAAGGTCATTTGCCAAAATTCTTTCGCGAAAGCGATGGCGACGTCGCTTTCGGGCGAAATTCCGGATTGATGCAGCCGCACGGATTCTTTATTCAGGCGGCTCATGGTTTTAATAATTTTTTCGGCGCGTTGCATGTCGCCGTCGAAAGATTTTCGAATATGGTCGAGCATTTCGTCGTCCATGTACTTGATAGCCCAGTAATGCTCGTTTTTCAGCATCAGGCTCACAATTATGTCGGAATATTTTTTGAAATCCACCGTTTGCATTTGCAAAACTTCTTCGCGCAACGCCTCAACCGCTTGCAACGATGTTGAAAGCACCGAAATTTTTTCGCGAATTTCTTCCGCGTGTTCGGCAAGAACTTCGGCGACTTCGGCGGGTGTGTCGAGGGAGGGCAGGCGGTCTTTTATGTCGCTCAAAGAAAAGCCCAAATGCTTCATGGTTAAAATTTGATTCAGCGTAACCATGTCCTTGTAGCTGTAAAGTCTGTAGCCGCTTTCGCTTTCGGCGGACGGTATGAGCAGCCCGAGTTTTTCATAATGATGCAATGTGCGAACCGTAACGCCCATTTTTTTTGCGATTTCGCCAACGGTCATGTAATCTTTTTTCATAATAATCCTCCTTACGCGAATCAAGGCTCGCCACAAGGTATTTACAGCGAGGCGTGAACTCTTGATTCGCGTTCCTTGTTGTTCGGAATCGGCGTGAACGCAATTATGAAACGACCGAGGGGCTATGCCGCGTAAACGGTGCGCTCGTTGTCGTTTTCGGGAAAGACCGCCCGAAAACAACCGGTCGCGCACCACGCGGCACTTGACGCCCCTTCGCTCGTTTTCAATTATGCGTTCACTTCATGCGCAGTTTTTGCTTCAGTTCGGAAATTTTGCTATGCATTGTAAACGGTGCGCTCGTTGTCGTTTTCGGGAAAGTCGCCCGAAAACAACCGGTCGCGCACCACAATGCATGTACGCAAAATTTCCGCACATTCGGCAAAACTGCTTCATGCATAATTGTGGGAGTGTCGCCTAGGCGCACTTAATGATATAATCTCCCTATGAGAAAACAAACGATAGACGAAAACCGCAAATGCCCAAAATGCGGGAAAGTCGAAAACCAAATAAACAAGGGACGTAACC
>WQVC01000075.1 GCA_009781765.1 Defluviitaleaceae bacterium
TTCCGACGAAGCCTGAACGGGCTTCTCAAGTGCGTTCGCGATAGAAGAATGAAACAAGCAAAAACATAATAAAACTCCGGTACAAGAGAGTGTTGAAAAATTACGCTTGAGCTGTGCCGGCAAGGCGATTGCTTTCCTGAAATTTTCGGGAGAGCCGGTCGCCTTTTTTGTCGTGCTTTTTATTTTTTGTCGAATAATGACAGAATCATAAATGCGAAGCCTGCCGGGGATTCGCATTGAAAATGAATAGGTTTGCAGTTTTCAAAATACCGTGCTAAAATATGTATGAAACAAAAAACCATAACGGCTGCTTGGGTGCTAGTAACACCTCAACAGCGAACACAGGGGATTACTCACATCACCTGCGCACAAGGCAAAAGCCTCTCATTATGGCAGGCATAAGTTTAACACGGCTCTCCGGTTTGTTCAATTGAACTTTTGCGGGCGGGCGTCTTTTCGGACGCTTGGCTTGCGGACTCTTTGCATATACCCACCCCGGTTATGCGGAGCTTTCGCACAGGGCTTTGTGTTACTGTGTTTCCGTATCAGAGGCGTGTCCTTAGCTTGTTTACATACCAAGCTCGCAGGTGTGGCAGATTTTTTGCCGTCCCTACGGGCTTTTTTGTTTCTGCGGACGGCGGGAAAGTCCACACCCGCCCCCGCGCACTTTTTTTGAGGATGTGATGCAATGAGGGGAATGTCAATTATAGCCGAGGTATTACTGCACCTGAATATCGGCGAACGCATAAAGGAATTACGCAAAGCAAGCAATATGTCGGTGAAAGAACTCGCAAAGCAAATGAAAATAGGCACGGGCAGCTTGAGGATGATTGAACTCGGAGGCGTCGGTATTACAGCGTACAACTACCTCAGGCTGCATGAAATTTTCGGCGTGTCCCTACACTACATCATTACCGGGAAGGAATTTGAGGCCGAGCAGAGCGATTGAGTTTTCTTCCGCGTCCAATCAAGCTATGTTTAGATTTTGCAAAAAGATTTTCTATGGTAAAATCATGTAGAGCGTGTTCCCGCATCCGCTGACTCGGCACAGAAAAGTTTAAAGTTGCAAGACAGTTCCCTAAAACCCAAAAATCGCGCGAATGCGCGATTTTTTTATAAGTTTTTGCCCCGCTTTTTTCAAAAAGCGGGTGGGTGCGGGGCGAAGCCCTGCGGTTTTGATGTTAATACGGAGTCCCGAGGTCTTAACAAAATTTGCCCGGGCACGCAATTTCCCCTAAAGAAATTCCTTGAAAATGTCGATATAATTACCGAGGGAGTTGACGTCGAATGATGATGACCGCATTTAATGTAAATATAAACAACATTTCGGGTACGCCGGGGGCTGCAAATAACAGGCAAAGCTCCGGTCCGGATTGGCGAACGGGGCAAACAATTTCGGCTCTGTTCGAGTCGCTTGACGGCACAACAGCTACGCTTCGTACCGAGGACGGCGTTGTTTTCACCGCCGATTCTTCGTCGATTCAGGGCAGGGTAGGGGATACCCTGCGTTTTTGGGTTCAGCAATCGCGCACGGGGTTCAAGCTTACGCAGGACTTGGGCAGTGCCGCTGTTAAGCAAAAAATCGGAAGCGGCGTAAAATCCGCTCTCGACGGGCTTCGCGGCGTTGTAAATACGTTGGAATCCATGGCGGATACGCAGGAACTTCGCGAAGAACATCGCCAGGAACAAGCCGCAAAAGTTGCGCAAGCGATTAAATCTATTCGTCGTGCGCAAAATTTCGCAAACGGAACGGGACGTCAAACTGCCGTTACCGCGATGGTTCAAAGCGGGCTTGACATAAATAAAGTGAGCTTTACCGACTTTTCGCGGGTTATGCATAACGTGGACAAAACCCCCGAAGCACCTATTTCCGAGCAAGAACTTGCCGAGGGCATGGACAGAGAATTCCAAAAGCCCGAAAATGCTAAAACGATTGTCGAAAGTCTGTACAAGCACGGCATGTCTGTGAGCGACCAAAACGTAACCGCCCTTGAGGGCGCGTGGGAGAAATTGCCCGAAAAAGTTGAGTCGCAAGCGATTGAAAAACTTGTTGCCGACGAAAAAGACCTCACTCTTGATAATGTATATAAAGGAACGCATTCTATCGGCGGAGCCGGCGAAAAGCCGCCCAAACCGGATGCATCGTGGGACGCGCTTCAGGGCGCGTTGACGCGGCTTTTCGAGCGCGAAGGCATCGACTATGTAAAAGATAATCTTGTTGCGGCGCGATTTTTGCTCGACCGCGACCTGCCCATCACCCGCGTGAACATCGACAAGGTAATTTTCCTGCAAGCAATGAACGGAAATATTCCCAAGGATGCGTTTTTCGACCGTGCCGCGTTTCAGTTGGCAACGGATAAGCCTATCGGCAACATGAACCTGCCCGACGTTGCGCGTATGGGCGAAGCGCAAATTAAATTTGCCGAGCGCGCGGCGTCAAGAGCGCGTTCCTTCGGCGTGGACACGGGGCATATGCTTGGTGTTATGAGCAACTTTAATGTGTCCGAGTCGGATGCGTTCCGCTATCATCGTATGGCGGGCGGCGACGGTTCAGCCGCCGTAACAACGCGCATGACGAAAATTTTCAACTACTTGGCAAACATCCCGCCGCTTACGGTAAACGTACACGGCGGCATAATGAAGGGTCAATCCGAATTTACGATTCAGGGCATACACGAGTCTGTGCTTTACGCCCGCGCCCGTGCGCAGTACGAGCAGTTTGCAACCGTACCCGACCCGCGCTACGGCGATTCCTTCGCCAAAGTTAAGGGCGAATTCACTCCGCTGTTGGAAAAAATGCAAATCGCACCGTCGGCGGAGAACTTGAAAGCATCGTTCATTTTGAGCAAAAACAGCATGGACGTAAACCTCGACAACCTGCAAGCCGTCAAGGAAATTGATGCGAAAATCAACGCGCTTGCAACAAAATTGCACCCGATTATTGCCGCGTCGATGCTTGAAGAAGGGCTTAACCCCCTCGAAATGCATGTTGACCAAGTATTGGCATATGTAAAAAAGTTCAACCTGAACAAAGGCAAGGATGTTACCGGAAAAATCGCGCAGTACATTATGGAAATGGATGCGAGCGGCGCAATCGACCCGGAAACCCGCAAATCCATGGTCGCGCTGTATCGGATGCTTCACATCATTCAAAAGGACGAAGCCGCCGCAGTGGGTCTTGCCGCGAAAATGGGCAATTCGCCCACGCTCGGCTCGTTGATGGAGCTTGCGAAAAAATTCCAACACATCCGCTCCGGCGACGCAGTCGATATGCAAATCGACGAGAGCTTCGGGCAACTTGAACGCCTCGTTCGCCCCGACGGCAACATTAAGGGCGCGATGGAATCCGCCCCCGAAAGTACCAAGCCAATCACGCACCTTGATATGGTGTTGGATAAATTCGTCGATGTGGCGTCGCCTTCAATTTTGGAGGACTTGCTCAAATCGCCCGACGGACTCGACAAGCCGTTGGAGGACTTAACTGCCCCCGGCGTGTTGCCCGAAACCCCGGATTATTCCTCCGCCGACACTGTAAGTGCCGCAAAAGTGGTATTCGAGCGCATGGTTGCCGAGCAGATTCAGGCGTTTATTGCGGCGAATCCGCAACTTGTGCATTTTCTGACTTCGCGAAATATCCCGACAACAATCGGAAATATCAAGTCGCTCGAAAAGCTCACGCGCTCAAACCGCGCCCTCGCCGACGAACTCGAAGAAGCTGAAAAAAATTCCGGCGACGAAGAACTCGGCTCGGGAAGCATCCTTGATTCCCTGCAAGACACGTCTCTTTCGGGGCTTCGCAAGGGTTCGACGGTCGGGCATATGTTCGCACGAATTTTAGACGCGGTGCAGTCCGCGCTTCCGAGTAAGAACATGTTGCCGCTCGAATCGTTGCTTGCCGTAACTCACGCTCTTAACGGCGACGGCGAAGCCGGCTTCCAGCTGCCGATAAAAGTAAACGGACGCATTTCAAACCTGCAAATGTACGTACTTAACGACCGCGCTTTAACCCAAGACGGCGCGAGAGTTCTTCTTTCTCTCGACACCAAAAATTTGGGGCTTGTCACCGCATACTTCACGATGTACAGTGAAGGCGTCGATATAATTGTGACGGCGCAAAGCGAAGAGGCCGTCGCGGCACTTACGGAACGCAGCGAAGGTTTGTCGCAGATGCTTTTCGGTGCGGGCGTGAAAATCGAATCGGTTCAAATTGTCCTTGATGCAGAACCTGCACTTGAAACTTCGCTTCCCCCCGATGCATTGCAGCAGTGGGCGTCCGACAGCCCCGAAGTGCGCAGCATAACGTCGTCAACGGTTGACGTGCGCGTGTAGCGAACGCCGGGGACATATGCCGAAGGCGGCACATTCCCTCAAGGGTGCGGGCAAAAGCCGCCCGCCTTTGCCGATACGGTTTTGCGAGGAGGCTTGAGGAGGCATTATGGAGAACATTACGGAAAACGGAGAAAAGAGCAACAAAGACGACTTCTACGCTGTGGCATCCGCCTTGGCGAGATTTATAGAAACAGCGGACGATGACCTTTCGCCCGAACATGAAAAATAATTCCGGAGAGGATGTATTAAAATGGTAATAAATCACAACGTTCCCGCATTGTTTACGCATTTAAGTATGCGCCGCGCCGACCGCGGACTGCAACAGGCAATGTCGCGCCTTTCGTCCGGTATGCGCATAAACAGTGCGCGTGAGGACGCGGCGGGTCTTGCAATTGCAAACAAGTTGACGTATCAGGTGGGAGGGCTTCGCCGCGCAAGCGAAAACTCTACCCACGGCATTTCGCTGATTCAAACAGCGGAAGGCGCGCTGAACGAGGTTCATAATATGCTGCAAAGAATGCGCGAATTAAGCGTTCAGGCCGCGCATGGTACATTAACGAACCAAAACCGCGCGATGATTCAAATGGAAATCGAAGAACTTACGAAAGAAATCCATTCAATTTCGCGCAACACGGAATTTAATCGTATGCGCATATTAAACGGCGAGGCAAACCGCGTCATCGACAACACGACATGGAGTGCCGCCGACGGACTTATGCAAACCACGCGAAGCATTGTGAGTACGCTCTTTGTTTCGCATCAAGTTCCCCCGGGGCATCTCAGCTACACAATAACCGAAGCCGGGCGCGCGGCAATGATTCCGCTTCAACCGCTTGAAGGGCTTATTGACCCCAACGCCCCCGGTTTTGATATTTATGACCCCACAACATGGGTTGCCGGCGACCTTGCAACCGGCGTTTTCCCGCCGGACACCGGGCTTACGATAAACGGCATGTCGTTTAACATATCGAATATGACGTGGAGCGAAGCTCGCGGCGATTTGAACGAACAACTCAGATTTTTGGGCATCACATTATATGAAGGAACCGGCGCGAGCGACGGTACTTTCTTCCTTGTGTCGAACCTTGCCGGTGCCGACCAACGCATCACAATAAGCGGAAACCTTGGTGTTTTCGGCCACATGGACGACATGTATTATCTCTATGAAGACGACGGCGCGGGCGGACTCGGCGCACCAGTTATGGGTGCTGACGGCAATCAAGTTCGCGTTCGCGGAAGCGACCCCGAGCAAGCCGGATTTGTTCGTGTTCCCGCTATGGATGCCGGTGTGCAAATTCAGTTGCCCGCCGTGAGAGTAACCGACCATGGTCGTGATGCTCGCATTTCTTTCGCCGACCAATATGTTGACGACGGACTCGGAGGTCAGATTCCTCTCGAAATCGACGGCGTACCTCAGACAGGCGGACTCTTTGATGAAAACGGAAATCTTGTTCCCGGCTCGTCGTTGGGCGACACAATTACCGGCAATCACGTGCACTTGCGCGGAAGCCGCGGCGAAGACATTCGCTTAAATATTCAGGTTCGTTTCAACCCTGCGGAAGGTCATTTTGAGCTTGCCGACGGCACTCCCATCGACGATATTGACGCCGATTTGGGGCTTCATATGGCAAAAGAGTTCCGCGCATTCGGCCCCATCATGTTGCAAATCGGCTCGACGCACAACACTGCGTTGCCGGTGCAAATTCCGCGCGTTAATGCGGAAACCCTCAACCTTGTTGAATATGTTGGCGGAAGACAGCGCATTTTGATTGATGTTCGTCCCACGGATGTTCCGGTACCTGCTGCCGGCGTGCGTCAGGTCGGCGCAGAGCGCGCAATTGACCTCACCGATGCGGCAATCCAGACCGTTTCCGGCATTCGTGCGCGTTTGGGCGCGTATCAAAATCGCCTCGAATCTACGGTTCGTAACCTTGATGTTGCTGCCGAAAACACCGAGGTTTCTCGCAGCCGCATCCAAGATACCGACATGGCTCGCGAAACAACTCGTTTCGCACAGTACAACGTTATGTTCCAAGCCGCGATGTCGATTCTCGGGCAAGCGAATCAACGCCCGCAACAGATTATTCAGCTTCTGCAATAAATCAGCGACACCGGCGGCAGTTTGCTCGCCGTAATCAATTTCATGTAAAGTTTTTCCGGTCGGGACAAAGTACGAGTCCGGTTTAATTCGGGATTCGAACAGGTTTGCCTGCGAGCAATGGCGTTCAGGGAGGAATGCCGCGTATTTTTGCGCGGTTGTTCCTCCTATTTTTTATATCGCGAACGGGCTTCTCAAGGTTGTTCGCTACTATACCCTGAAATCCGAACGCGGATTTGTTTTTTTCATAATGTTGCGGCAACTTGGTTTTGTAAGGGTATCGCAAAATCAAAGTTCACTACTGTCGGCTTCTTTAAAACCCCCACTCCTTGGTTTACGACAAAAGGCTTTTTCCGTGTTCGGATTTCAGGGTATTTCGTGAAATCGTTTTTTAAGCTGTAAAGACTGAGCGAACCCCTGCAATGTCGCGGGACTTCGCCCGGGATGCATGGGCGAGCAGTCCGCCGGCAGGCGGACGACCGGTCCCCGCACCCCACCCGCTTTTTGAAGGGTGGCGCGGGAAACGCTCGCTTCGCTCACTGCGCCCTTTAAAAGCGGGGCAAAAACAAAAAATCGCGCGTATGCGCGATTTTTTTGAGTTTTTTGTCGAACTTTTTTCCAAAAAAGTTCGTGGGGGTGCGGGGGCGAACCCCTGCAATGCCGGGAAAAATTCTCGATTCCTTGAAAACATTGTGCGCAAATGTTACAATTTAAAAAATTGTTGCAAGAGAGTGTTGAAAAATTGTCCGTTCGCATACGCTCGTTCTCGAAAACCGGCCTGAAGCCGCCGGTTTTCTGCGAACTCGTCGCAGCTCACGGCATTTTTCAACGCTCTCTACACAAAGGAGTTTTTCGAATGATTGATAAATCTGCGTACATGCTTCGTATTTCGCAAGCGAGTCCGGTCGGGCTTGTTGTAATCAATTTCGAGCTGATTTTGGAATATTTAAACGAGGCAATTGCATATTCAAACAACAAGGAAACCTTTCGCGCGGCGGTTCAAAAGGCCAAAGACGGGCTTGAACAGCTTATTCAGGCGTTGGATTTTTCCGCGCCGGTTGCGCACGATTTTTATGAAATATATCAGTATTCGTACAAGCTGCTTTGTGATGTCCATTTTTCGTCGGACGCCGAGGCGGCTTGTTCTGTTTTGAAAGACGTCGCCGAGCTGATGGAAACTTTGCTTGAGGGGTGGAAAGTTACGGCGGAAAATGCCGGCGCGGAGGAAGAAAACGCGCCCAAGGTTTACGCCGGTCTCACCTACGGCAAAGACGGCAGCGCGAACGAATATATCGACGAAACTAATGACAGGGGTTTTATGGCATGACACAAAAAAGGATTTTCAGCGGGATACAATCCACGGGAATCCCGACGCTCGGGAGCTTTCTGGGCGCGATTTCAAATTGGGAAAAACTTTCGGCGGAGTACGACTGTTTGTTTTGTGTGGTGGATTTACACGCAATAACCGTTCGGCAAAACCCGGAAACGTTGCGTAAATACGGTCGCGAAATGCTTGCGTGGTTGATTGCGCTCGGGCTTAATCCGGAAAAAAATATTCTGTACTATCAGTCGCATGTGCCGGCTCACGCCGAGCTTTCGTGGCTTTTGAACTGTTTCGCGTACATGGGCGAGCTTAATCGCATGACGCAATTTAAGGTGAAGTCGGCGAAAAACGAGGAAAATATCAACGTCGGATTGTATTCGTATCCGGTTTTGCAGGCGGCGGACATTTTGCTTTACCGGGCTGATTTAGTTCCCGTCGGCGAAGACCAGCGTCAACATATCGAACTTTGCCGCGACATCGCAGGGCGATTTAACAAAATTTACGGCGATATTTTCACAATTCCGGAGGCGTATATTCCGCCTGTCGGCGCGAAAATAATGTCGCTGCAAAACCCGACGGAGAAAATGTCCAAATCCGACGAAAATGTAAATTCCTGCGTGTACCTTTCCGATTCTCCCGACGCGATTATTAAAAAATTCAAACGCGCGGTTACGGATTCGGATAACACGGTGAAATTTTCCCAAGAAAAACCCGGCATAAGCAACTTGCTGACGATTTACGCCTGCATGACCGGCAAAAAAATCGCGGATTGCGAAGCGGAGTTCGCCGACGCGGGATACGGAGCGTTCAAGCAGGCGGTTGGCGAAGCGGTTGCGCAAAATCTCGCGCCGTACCGAGATGAACACGCGCGTATTATGTCCGACATCGGGGAGCTTGACGCAATTGCCGCAAAAGGCGCGAAAAAAGCCGCCGAATCCGCCGCCGAAACTTTGGCGAAAGTCAAAAAGGCAATCGGATTTGTAGTATAAATGCGAATCCGCGCATCATTACGAGGAGGGAACAAATATGGACGCAATGAACTGTCCGCGTTGCAGAAAAGTTTTTGTAAAAAGGTTGGACCCGCTTTGTCCGCCATGCATGAAAGAGGAAGAAGACATTTACGAAAAGGTGCGCGAGTACGTCAAGGATAACCCCGACAAAATGATAAAAGATGTTGCCGCCGCTTGCGATGTTACCGTTAAGCGAATTTTGTCGTACCTGCGCGAAGGCCGGCTTTCGACAAGTGCCGCTATGCACGGCGAGCTTTTGTGCGGCCAATGCAACAAGCCGATTTTAACCGGGCGCATGTGCGAAAAATGCATCATGGATACAAACTTCACGGTGCAAGGCATGAAAAACGATGCGGCGATTAAAAATCGAGGGCAAATCCACACAAGAAGATAAGTAACGCGAACCGCTCGCCGCAAGGCGTTTCGCGTTATTCCGGATTCGCGTAATAACGAAAGGACACGGTTTTATGGCTGCGATTTCACAAATTGTTGACGAACAAATTAAGCAAATTCGAAAAGAGCGCGCCGAGCTTGACGAGCTGCGCGAGTCTTTGGAGAAAAGGGAAGACGAGCTTTCGCGTCGCGAACAAGACCCGGATATCGGAGTGTCTGACGAGCGCAGAGAATCAATGCAAAAAGAAGTCGAGGATTTAACCGCAGAGCTTAAACGCCTTCGCGACGAGCGCGATGCGTCTATTGAGAGCTTCGGTGGCGAAATTTCAAAGGTTCACGCGGAAAAAACATCCGAAAGCGAGTCGAAAATCAAGCAGCTTCACAGCGAAATTGCCTTTCTTGCCAAAGGAAAAATTGAGCTTGAAGAAGAAGTCGAAAAGCTGCAAAAGCAACGTGACGACATGGCCAAGGATTCCCAAAAGGAAGTTGCGCGACTTTCGGAAGAAAAAGACGCGCAGGTTTCGCGCGTTCGCGACGAGCGCGAGGCTACGCTAAAGGAAATAAATCTTGAACACGTTGTTGCGGTTGCCGAACTCGACCGCGCAAAAAAAGAGCTCGAAATCGAACTCGCCGAGCTTGAAAATACCAAAGCAATTGAGTGGAAGCGGCTTCAGGCGGAACTTTCGCGCCATAAAACCACGCAAACCGCCGACCTCGACGCCGAACGCGAAGCATTTCTTGCCGATTTTGAAAAAGAACGCGCAACTTTGCAAAACGAACTTCGCGCAAACGAGCGCGAGTGTCGCGAGGGCATTGCGAAGGAAAAACGCGAGTGGCAACAGGAACTTTTGCGCACTGAAGCCGAAAAGCAAATGATGCTTGACGAAATCAAGGCGTTGCAATACGAACACGAAAAAATAAAATCCGAATTTATCATAAAAACCGAAAAAAATCGGCGCGACGAGGAGCGAATTGTCGAGGCAAAACGCGCCGAGGCAACCGTGAGCCTCGAAGAAGAGCTTGCGGTGCTTCGCGTGGATTATCAAAAGGAATCGGCGGAGGAAAAAAGCCGCCTGCGCGACGAGCTTGCCGCGCTTAAATCCGAAATATCCGCTGCGGAAACAAAAAAATCCGCCGTGAACGGCGAAATCATTGCGCTTGAAGCGCGGTTCGAGCAGCGTCGCGCTGAAAATGAAAACACCCTCGAAATTATGCGCCTCGACCGCCTCAAAGAAACGGATGAAAAATGCGTTGCGCGGCTCACGGAAATCGAATCGTTGCGGCAGGTGCGAATTGCCGCCCTTGAGTCGGCGTATTTGGAAAAGGCGTCCGCCCTCGAGCAGGCTCGCGCCAAGCAGCTCGACGAGTGCATGGAGGAAATAAAAGCGGCGGAAGCCGAGCTTGCCACCGTGAAAAAAGAACGCGCCATCGCCGAAAAAGGCGTTGCGTATTTGCGCGCCGAAACCAAGCGCATTGAAGAAGAAAACGAGGCGTTGTTAAAAACCGGCATCACCGAACGCCGCATCGAGCTTGAAAAAATGACAAGCGATAAAATGGTCGAAACCGATAAAATTTGCGAGGCGCGAATTTCCGCCGCCGATGAACGTGTGCGCAAAATTGAAGAGGAGGGCATCTCCGAGCAGGACAGGCTTTCCGCCGAAATTGCCGAAAGCACGGAGTCGCTTTTGCAGCTTCGCCGCATGGTGAGCACTCAAAAAGTGGAGCTTGAAGAGCAAAAAGCCGCGCGGCTTGAAGAAATTGAGCAGTCGGTGCTTGAAACGTTGGAAGTTTATTCGAAAATGAAAACGAGCAAAATGTCGGAAATCGACAAAGACCTTGACGAATACAAACGCATACGAATGGAAGCGGTTCAGGCCGATATTTCGCGCCAAACCAAGGCGCAGTACAAGCAGCTCGGCGAGCTTGCCACCATTTTGCAGTCACGCGGCAAAAAGCCCGAACCCAAGGATAATCCGTGAAAATTGCCGGCATAGTGTGGGCGACTATCTCCGTGCTTGTTGCGGCGGGGATATTTTTTGCGTCCGCGCAGACGGGCGAGGCGTCGGCGGCGGCAAGCGCGGCAATTGCTGATTGGTTTCGCGGATTTTTTCCCGGCGGCGAACCCGGCGAACCGGTTTCGGCTTCGCACGAAGTAAACTTCCTTGTGCGCAAGGGCGCACACATTGCAGTTTATTTTGTTCTTGCTTTTTGCGTTGCGCAGTCGCTGAAATTTTATATAAGTCGGCGTCGCCTTTTGCTTTTTTCGTGGGCGATTGCCTCAGTTTACGGCGTTTTTGACGAAATTCACCAATACTTTGTTCCCGGTCGGGCAATGTTGCTTTCCGACATGATTATCAATGCTGTCGGGGCTTTTATCGGCGCGGGAATTGTTGTTTTGATTTTAAACCGCCGCGATAGTGACCGAGGGGGCGTTGCATCCCCGCCCGCTTTTTGAAGAGAGTGTTGAAAAATAGCTTGAGCTGTGCCTGCATCGCAGGAAAATGACGGCTTTAGGTCATTTTCCGAGATGCGGCATATGCGAAAGTGTAATTTTTCAACACTCTCTTGAAGAGTGGCGCAGGACGCTGCGGGTGTAAATTTCGCCCCCTTAACCCTCGAAAGTATCAAAAAACCGCGTGAATGCGCGGTTTTTTTGTGCATAAATCCAGGAAAAATTCCGGGAACGGTTCCGGATATCATGGTATGAGAGTTGAAGTATACTCGCTTTGCAACCGAGAAATTAACGGTCGCTTCCATGCCAAAGGACGTTGTTTGCCAACAGGTAATAATCGCAGTCTGAAACAATTGAGCGCGAGGCGAGAACCGGCGGCTTCAGGCCGGTTTTCGACAACGCGCGAAATGATTTCAGACGCGACTTATTACGCAGGAAGGGGTTCGCCCTGAAACTGACCGCTCCGTGCCGAAGCCGCTGTATAACGGTTGTATGCAACACCAACGCAACACCCGCATCACCCGCCGCAATATATGAAAGCGGGCAGACCCGTTCGGACACGGCCGACCGAATGCAGGCGCCCATGTGCACACCTTTCATACAACGCGGCAACGCGGAGCGAAAGCTCTGCACACCCGAAGTTCCCGGGACTTCGGTTTACTTACTTCATAAAAATGAAAGAAACGACATAACAATCGCGAGGCGAGCAAAAACGCACCGCAAGGGGTTTTTATCCTTCGCGGCGCGCTTTTGTTTGCTTTAATTTTTTTACGGAACGGATAAAGCGTATCAGCGTGAAGTGTTGATGCAAACGGGAAACAAGCCGCGCGTTGCAATCGCTTGCAGGGAAGGCGCGGCAAAACGGGGTCGTATACAGAATAAAGGTATAAAAAGGTGTACCTTTTTATACTTTGCATTGTCCCAGAATTTAGCACACGAAAAGTCGAAAGTCAAGACAGATATACCAATTTTTCGTGATATTTTGACATATTATGTAAAACAGAGGGCGGGTTCAGGCAACTCTAAAAAGGTACACCTTTTTATACTTCTATTGCGCTTTTTTTGCGTACCCGAGTCATATAGCGAACGCACTTGAGAAGCCCGTTCAGGCTTCGTCGGAAAACGCGCTGAGGGGTGCGGGCGATTTCCCGACTCGCCTTCACGGTTTTCAGGGTCGTTCGCTGTAAATGCCCTTGCAAGTGACAGACTTCATAGGGATATCAATATTGAGGGGAAGCGTTAATATTTTAATAACAATGAAACCTCCCAAGCCGGACATTCTGATTTTGCGATGTAAAAAGCCCTTGCTCTCCCGCCTCTTTTCCGTGCATTTTGTGCCGCCGCCGGGCTATTTCCTTATAATCGCAGATGACCTCAAATATATGAGGCATTCGCCTGACGGCGGAGAAGTGGAGAGAAAAGAGTCCGTTTTTCTTTTAAAAATAAACTTCGAAATTTCGTGGGCAGCATGGAATCTTCCGTGTATCAGGGATGAAGACGTTGTGCCGGGTAAATTGGGCTTCAATGGCATTGCATGTTTTGAGGTCAATCCCCACAAAGTTAATGCTCCCGAAGTTTTTTTCAGAAAAATTGAACCGGGGAAATCGCGGAAAATTTTTGTCGAGCAATTCAAAAGAATTTGGTCGCTTCACTGGGACGGCTTGCTCAAAGATGCTTTTTTCAAAGAGGAGATAAATTACAGGCAAATTACGCAAGTTGTTGAATCGCTGAAAACGGTCATTGATAAAAAAATGCAGGATATTTACGGCGTTACGGTAACACACATCAGTATTAAAAGCACAACTTGATGCAGGAGGTTTCCATGTTTTTTTCGAAGAAAAAGAAAGCCAAGAAATCCGCGCTTGATATTATTGAAAAATTGCGGAACATCTCTGCCGGAAGCGGCGGCACAGTTGTTGATGGCTTGGTACAAAAACTGAACACCGGCAGATACAACCCCGACCGGAAGGATATTGACGCCCGGCTTAATACTTTGGTCGATAAGCTGCTGTACAACATGAACGACAACAACGCCAAAACCTGCAACGCATTACTTAAATATATAGAAAAACTTGCGGATTCGCGCAACGGCTTCGGCAATTATTATGAAAAAATAAAGAAGGATGCCGTTGAAGAGCAATTGCAGGAGTACGATATTTTAATGAACGAATGTTTGGATAAAGCCGAAAGGGCTTTGTTTGAATACGAAAATGAGCAAGATGAAACCAAGCGAGAAATGCATGAATATGCCTACAAGTCGGCAATTTTAGAATCAAGACAAATTGCAAAAATGATGCACGATTTATCAACAAGGGTGCGCAATGCCGACTTAGAGCAAATGCAGAGAATTTTTGATGCGCAAAGCGCGACCGACGACGTTGAAGCGGATGCAATTAAATACGGATTTTTGCACAAAAAAATCGGCGACTTAACAGAGGGCAATATTGATGTAAACAGGGTCAGGCTTGACAGACTCGGGGATGTTGAAATGCCTGTTTCAAAAAAAAACGATAACGCCGCCGCCTCGGTGAAGTATCGGACAATAATAGAAGAAGATTAGGGAGGAATAATTATGCCGCTCGGTAATTTGTTTAAGAGCAAAGCGAAAGAGTCAAGTGAACTGAGGTTGTTCACCGAAAAGCGCAAGATAGAAAATCAAATTGCAATTTTGAAAAGAAAGAAGGCTGAAATTCAAAAAAAGGCAGCATCGGCGACTTCTAAAGATGAGGATGCATTGGTAGCGGAGTTTTCCCGCGTGAATACGGATTTAAAGCGTTACGAGGGTGCGCTGGCACAAGTTAAGCATGTTGAAACCGGTTTACGGGGAAGCTCGTCGGGAACAGAGTCGTTAGACGATATTTTAGCAAAAATATTGGTTGACTTGGACAAACTTTCAGACCCCGGAAAAACAGGCGGGGTAAGCGAAAAAGCGAAACTCAAAGCTGAAATGAACATACAAAGAAGACTGGCAACAACCCCTGCGGGCAGCGGAATGGAAACATTAAACCGTTTAAGCGATTCTGTATTTTTGGACGAGACCGACGACTCCGACGCGCGAGCGGAAGCAAGGGCAGAGCTGTTCGGCGGCAGTGTTTCAAGCAAAGACAGAATTTTGGCTCGTATGGCGGAAATTGAAGAAGACATAAATTCATAGATATAAATTCATAAACGAGGAGTGGGGTTGTGAATTTAAGCACATTTAATGATTTGTACGACAAGGCGACCCACGCAAAAAAAGCAGGGGATATGGTTGCGGCAAAAAAGCAATATAAGGTTGCCGGGCTTGAATTGTTGAAATTGGCATTAAGTGCGGAAGACGAGGAAATTAAAGTAATTATGGAAGAGCGGGCAGAAGAAGTGATTGCCTACGCAAATTCCTTGGTTAATGAAGTACCGAATAAAGGCGGCAAAGAGGAAAAGAATAAACCGCCCGCAAAACCGGCGAACAAAGAACCCGTAAAAACAGAGGGCGAAGATTCAAAGTTTATACCTGCGGAAGTTCCCGATATAAGTTTTGATGATGTTGCGGGGTTGAACAGCGTAAAAGAAACAGTACGCAAAAGAATAATATACCCGAGAGAACATAAAGACGTGTACTTACGGTTTAAGGTAGATACCGGCGGGGGCGTGCTTATGTACGGCCCGCCCGGTACAGGCAAAACCATGATTGCAAAAGCGATTGCGCATGAAGTAAATGCGAAATTTTTTTCCATCAAGGGTTCGGACTTGCTCAGCAAGTATTACGGCGAAGCTGAAAAAAACATAAGCGAGTTATTTGACCAAGTTCGAAAAGAAAAAACGGCTGTTATTTTCTTTGACGAATTTGACAGCCTTGCGCCGACGCGAGATTCGGGTTCGGCTGTAATGTCGCGAGTTGTCAACGAGCTTTTAAGCCAAATTGACGGATTTTCCAAGTCGGACACGACGCTGTTGCTGTTAGCGGCAACAAATCGCCCGTGGGATATCGACAGTGCGATGGTACGAAGCAAACGCTTTTCGGTTAAGCTGTATGTTCCTTTGCCGGACGCAGAGGCGCGTAAATATATTTTGGTAAAAAGTTTTGACGGCATCCCTATGGACAGTGATGTTGATTTTGACGACCTCGCGCAAAGAATTGAAGGCTTTAACGGCGCGGATGTATCGGAATTTTGTAACCGTTGCAAAGATTTTGTGCTTGAACGATGCATCCGGGCGAAAGAAGAAGGGCGCGATATTGAAAGCGAGATTATAACCAAAAACGATGTTTACGGTACGCTCAGAAATTTTTCGAGCAGTGTTAAAGAGGAAGACTTGGTGAAGTTGGAGGAGTTTAGGGCGAAAAATGATGCGAGGGAGTAGGGGAGATGCGGGATGGAGAAAAGAGATTGTTTTATTGCACACTTTGCGGGAAAAAATTAGCCGATTCGGATGCTTGTACTCGTTGCGGTAACGATAGCAGCGACAAGATACAGAAGCGAAAAGGATATTTTTTTGAGGAGACCGTAAAGCCTTGTGCAAAATATGTAGTTACGCAATATCAAAAGCAGAAGATTATCTATATTGTCCTCTTGGTTATCTTTGTGCTTTGCGTCACAGTGATGGTCGTTGCTTTTATTCGGATAAACAGAGATGCGGATGTTCGCATTAACGTGCAGCTTCCCTTTGGGATAGGATGGGAGGGGGAAGCTGTGCAACTGCCCTGAACTGTGCCGCCACAGCCGCCTACCATCCTCGACCCGACGCCCTCCCCATTGCCGCAAGTAAATGTCCCTGATGTGCCGCCGATAGAAGGGCGGTCTCTGACTGTGCCGCTACAAGCGCGCACAATCAATGTTACTTATTGGAGCGATACGGATGTAGAAATTTTCGGTTATCCTGCACCTGCCATGCTGCCTAGGTGTAAAGTCCCAAATTGAGGTGGCACGGTTCATCTAAAAAAACGTCGGGATTATCGCCCCAAGATTTGACAATGAATTGATAAGGTGTCATCCCCTTCAAAGTTTTTAGTCGTTTAGCGAAATTGTAAGCACACAA
>WQVC01000076.1 GCA_009781765.1 Defluviitaleaceae bacterium
CTCCGCTTATTGTACATACCGAGCGGTTATTCGCGCTGCGAATACGAAGCGAAGCAGAGGCTGTGACTATGTTTGCCACTGTGCCACCTCCTTTCTTGTGGAGTTTATTTACTTTTTTAATTCTTGTTTGTTTCATATGATTCGGTGGTTCGTTTTTGTAAAACATCCGAAGTCCCGGGAGCTTCGGTTGCAGAGTTTTCACTCTGCGTTGCCGCACGTTACGAAAGGTGTGCACACGGGAGGTGTGCATTCGGTCGGCCGTGTCCGAATGCTCCTTCCCCCTTTTATGCAATGCGGCGGGTGAAACGGTGTTGCGATGGTACAGGTACTGCGTGGTGGTACGTAAAGCATGGTGTTACAAGGTGCAACCGTTATACAGCGGCTTCGGCACGGAGCGGTGCGGTCAGTTTCAGGGCGAACCCCTTCCTGAGATGGCAAACACGTCCTTTGGCATGGAAACGACTGCTTTGTTTCTCGGTTGCAGGGCAAGTATATTTCAACTCTCATACCATGATATCCGGAACGGTTCTGAGAATTTTTCCTGGAAATTTTCCTGGAATTTTTCCCGGAATCGTGCAGCCCCCAAACATCAAAAAAACCGCGCATGTGCGTAATGCCCTTAACTTGATGGCATTACGCACATGCGCGGTTTTTTGGCGGGGTCAAGGGGTCATTGACCCCTTGTGGGGGTTCGGGGGCAACGCCCCCGAAATCCTGACTATAATAAATTTTTAAGCCGTAACGTTGCGGCGTAAATCTCCTTTTTGGGGATTTTTTCTTTGGCGAAGAGGTCGGCGGCGGCTTCTTTGAGTGTGCAATCTTTTTTTACCATTATGTCGGCGAGGCGGGCTTCGAGGGAGAAGGTGTCGTCGGGTTCGGATTCTTGTGCAATCGGTTCGCCATGCAAAACGCAGGTGTATTCGCCTTTTTCGGCGGAAGGATTTTGCGAAAGTTCCGCCAAAATTTCGGCGGGAGTTCCGCGATATATTCGTTCGAATTTTTTTGAAATATCGTTGCAAAGGCATATTTGCGCGGTCGGGAAGTTTTGCGCAATCAGCTCCAAAACGCCGATGATTCGCCGGGGCGATTCGTAGAAAACCGCGACGGGGCTTGCGGAAAGCGCGTTTGAAAGCGCGGCGACCGCCGATTTTCCGCGCGGGAGAAAGCCGACAAATATAAACCGCGACGCATCAAACCCCGACACCGACACCGCCGCAGCAACCGCGTTCGCGCCGCAAACGGGAATAACCGTGATGCCCGCCTCCGCCGCCGCCTTTACGAGAAGGCTTCCGGGGTCGGAAATGCAGGGCGTTCCCGCGTCGGAAATCAGCGCGACGCTTTTGCCCTCAAGCATCGCCGACACAAAAAAATCCCCGCGTTTTCCTTCGTTAAATTTGTGACAGGAAAACACGGGCTTTTTTATGTCAAAATGCGCAAGCAAAATGCGGCTGTGGCGCGTGTCTTCGGCGGCAATTATGTCAACCTCGCCCAAAACACGAATCGCACGTGCCGTAATGTCTTCTAAATTTCCGAGCGGCGTTGCAACAACATAAAGACTCACAGCGCGAAATCCATGCTGAAATCCGGCGCGGAAGATAAATCCGGCGCGACGTCCGGGGCGGCGACGTTTCCGCCGATGTCGCACACGACCGAGGTGTTTTTGCCCAAGGGATTGTTCGGGTCGAACCCGCCGCTTGCAGCAGGATAAAGCAGGTCGCGCCGAATGTTAATGCGTCGCTCCTGCATGTCGCGAATGCGACGACGACGAGCCTCGGGAGTGTCGTTTTCGCGGCGCGTTGTGCGTTCTTCCTCCATTGCGCGTTCGCGGCGACGAATTGCCGCAATTTGTTGGTCTACGCGCTGAATTTGCAGCTTGATGTCCATTGCCATTGCGCCGCGATTGCGGTCAGAGGCGTCGCTGCCGTAAACTTCCTGCAATTTGGACACAAGTTGTGCGCGAACTCGCCTCGCGCGTCCTACCGAATCCGTGTTGCTCAGGCGCACCGAGCCGGTTCGCCGCCGCGCCGGCCGACGACGCTGTTGTTCACGCCGCTCTTCCTGCACGCGGTTATGCGCTTCTTTCAAACGAAAATTCAAATTTTCGTCGAGCTTGCGGCGCAATTCGCTTTTTTTGGGGTTGTCAGAAAAATCAATAGTCATTTCGCATCCCTGCCTTAAAAAAATTTTTTCCCATCGAGAGCGTTGGAAAAAGTCGCTCTACTTTATATATCGAATTTTTTCCCAAAAATTATTAGTGAAATTTGAAAATTCGGAAAAAATAAAATTGTATAGTGAATCAAATTAAGAAGCGTCCCATCGGCTATGCATTGTAAACGGTTCGCTCGATGTGTTTTTCTGCGAAAAACACCGGTCGCTCACCACAATGCACTTGACGCCGACGGGACGCAAATCAAATTGATTCACTATAACGCCGAAATCGGGTTTGAAAATTTTGCAAAAACGTAAAAAAACCGGTAGGGTGTGGACGGAGGGATTTTAATATGACTATGAATTCGCATCATGTATGCGTTTTTTCGTGGGCAATCATTTTATTATTCGCCGCAGGCTGTGCCGGCGAGCCGGCGATAAATGCGATTGACGCGGCAGACGAACCGCCCGCGCTTCCGATTTATTCGCCTGCGTCGGAGCAAATTCCGGAGCAAACGCCGCAACCGACGCCCGAGCCATCCCCTACTCCGCCGCCCGCGCCGATGGTCGCGCTTACTTTTGACGACGGCCCGGCAAGACACACCGACGCAATTTTGGATATTTTGGAACAGTACGACGCCCGGGCGACGTTTTTTGTTGTGGGCAACAGGCTCGAAAGGTATCGAAGCACGGTGGAGCGCGCGGCGGCGGCGGGGCATGAAATTGCAAATCACTCGTATTCGCATCCGCATTTTCCGGGGCAAACCGACTGCTTCGTGACAGACGAATTAACCGCAACGAGCGCGGCAATTGCGGCAATTACGGGCAGTTCGCCGCCGATATATCGGCCGCCGTTCGGCGCGACAAACGAGCGAGTGATTGAAATTTCGGCGGAATTGGGCTACGGAATAGTGAAATGGACGCTCGACCCTCTCGACTGGCGCGACCGCGACCCGGAAATCATTTACAATCGCGTGATGACCGCAGTGGAAGATGGCTCGGTAATCGTTCTGCACGACATCCACGCAACCACGGCGGCGGCGGTTGAGCTGATTGTTCCGAGCCTTACGGAGATGGGTTTTCGGCTTGTAACGGTGTCGGAATTATTGGAGGAACGATACGGCGGCCTCGAAGCCGGAAATATTTTCGGCTCGTACTGCGCATGGCGCAAATGGGATGAGTAAGGTCGCCGACACGTGAATCTGATTATTATACTATCGGGGGCTTCGCCCCCGAACCCCCACCCGCTTTTTGAAAAAAGCGGGACAAAAACTTAAATTAAAATCGCGCGTTCGCGCGATTTTGAGTTTTTTGTCGAACTTTTAAAGGTCGCAGTGAGCGAAGCGAACATTTCCCGCCATCGAAAACGAAAATGTTTTTGAAAAATAATTGACATCGAAATATTTTTCGATTATACTTTCTGCAAGCGAAGGGCTTCGCCCCAACGCTGCAAACATATAGGAACGACGCTCGCTTTCTTGCGCATGTATACGCCCGGCCGGCAGTGCTTGGGGCAAAGTTCCGTTCGGACGTCCGAAATTTTTTGTATTTTAAAAATTTGAAGCTCCGCCGGTGGTACGGTGGGAAATCGAAAAAGCCAACGGGAGAGTGTGCGCCTCCCGTCGGCTTTTTTTGGTGTGCCAAATGCACAGGTCATCAATTTTGTCATGGTGGCTACACGCCCTACAACGCCTTAATCCCAACAATTTTTTCAACAAAGGCAACGTCTTCCTGTTCCATTACAACTACTGCATCCTGAATTTCGTCTTGGAGTCCGGCCACTTGTTTATCGTGATTAGACTTTTTAATTTTCAGCAAAGACGACAAATGATACTTGTGCCTGCTGCGAAGTTCCAAAGAATCGTCCATCGTGCCACCTCCTTTTCGGAAAGTATAACACAAAAAGCCCCGGTTGCGAAAACCGGGGCTTTTGAAAAATACATTTTTTGCAAAACCATACGCACGGTATGGAAGTTAATCGACAGTTGCTTTTTTGAGAAACTCCTATTGAAGAAGTTGCAAAATAGATGCCGGAAGTTGGTTTGCTTGTGCAAGCATGGAGATACCGGCTTGTTGAAGAACCTGTGCCGACGTGAAGCGCATCATTTCGCGAGCCATGTCGGTGTCGCGGATGCGTGATTCTGCGGCGGAGAGGTTTTCGGAGGAGATGTCGAGAGATTGGCGTGTAAATTCGAGGCGATTTTGAACCGCACCGAGTTGTGCGCGTTGAGAGTTTACGATGCCTTCTGCGATGTCAATGATGTCAAGCTGCTCGGAAATGGGAATACCGCTTCTTTCGCGAACATCAATGAGCATTGCCAAGTCACCGCGGCCGCCGCCGAGAATACCGGTGTGGATTCCTTTAAGCTGAAGAACTGTTCCCTGAAGGGAGTTCGGGCCGATTTGAAACCACATTGCGTTTGATTCAAGGTTTACGTTACCGAGAACGTCGGATGACAAGTCAAGCAAACGCTCCATGAAGGAAAGAATGTTGTTGTCGGGTTGCTCGGCAATACGAGAGCTTGCTTCGGTTTGTCTGACGTGTGTGGCAGTTTCGCCGGGTCCGGCAAGCCTGAATCCGCCGGGAGCGGTGGGGTCTGCAACATGCGTTGCGGGATTGGAGCGAACGTGGGTAACACCACCATCGGCTACAGCCGTATTCGCAGGAATATGCGTTGCGGAGTGACCCGCAGCAGCCAACTGTTCAATCAACGGAAGAGGTCCGGCTGCTACAAATCCGATTGCGGCAGCGAAGCCCGCAGCATCCAAGAACATCGGATTATCAGCGGCGTCAATCAATCCGTCAACGAAATTCGGATTAACAAAGTGCGTAGCTGTTACGCCCGGTCCTGCCGGAATAAAGTCGGTAGCCGCTACAGGTCTGTGTGTAGCTTGCACTACGAAATCAGCCGGGGCAAGACCCGAGTTGCGCGGATGGTCTGCAACGTCAATAAAGCGAGGATTTGCTCCGCCAACTGTTTCAGGTATGTTTTCGTTAAAGGCCGGGTTCAAAACATGCGTTGCGCCCCAGAGAGGAGCAGTACCGGTTGCCGGAGCAAAACCTACGTTCGCGCCGCCGACTGTGCCTACGAGACTGCGAATCGCACGGTTCATTTCTTCCATGGGACCGAGGAGGATATCGCCACCGGCATATGTTCCGCCGGGACCGCCCGCCATTGCTTCATCAAGTCTGTTCAAAGCTGTTTGGAAACCGTCGCGTACTGCTTCAAGCTCCGCACGTGCGTCTGCAACCCAGTTTGTAACAGCAGAGCCGGAGAATACGGACGAACCGTCGAAGTTTACAGCACCCGAGCCGCCCAATGCGTTAATTTGGTCTTGGGTGGTTTGGAACATATCTTCCGCTGCACGAATGGCCATACGCAATTCGCTTTCGACGCGATTCGCAATCATTTGAAGTTGGGTGCGCTCTGCGGGAATCATATCCAATTGACCAAAGCAGAAATCGCGTGTTTCTTCAAACATCGCGCTCAAATCGTCGGGGGTGAAAGCAATGTTCGGGTCGCCTACTTTACGCTCGGCAACACGGCGCGCAAGTGCGTTAAGGTCGTTTTGCATGGAAATGAGGTTACTGCGAACGCTTGTTTCGGTTCTGTTGTTGGGGTTGTAATGAACGTTCGGCAAACGGCCGAGAACGTCGTTACGTGCGCCGGGCGCGGGAACGGTTGTTACAATGCCGCCGGGTTGGGGCAAGCCGAGAACGCGAGCCGCATCAAACACCATCCATTGAAGCGATACGGGGCTTGAGGGGCCGCCGCCTTCGCCGCTGAGTCCGCCTGCAAGAAGCGTACGGGTGTTAAACTGGGTGCGGAATGTAACGTCGTTTATCTCGGTCATAATTTGGTCGATTTCTTCCTGAATCATTTCGCGGTTGGTGTATGTGTTGGTATCGTTTGCTGCCTGAACCATAAGCTCGCGCATACGAATTATCATGTCGGAAACCGTTGACATTGCGCCTTCAGCGGTTTGGATAAGACCGACACCGTCTTGGGTGTTGATGCTTGCTTGGTCAAGACCGCGAATTTGTGCGCGCATTGCCTCGGAAATTGCAAGACCTGCTGCGTCATCCGCTGCGGAATTAACGCGGAAGCCTGATGAAAGCCTTTGACCTGCCTGACGTTGTTTCAAGCCTACGTTTGTCAAATTCCTGTGAGAATTTAACGCGAATACGTTAGTACGTACTACCATGTTAGACATAATTTTGTACTCCTTTCCCTTCCTTGGGATATAGTCATTGTTTCTCCTGTGGCGTATTCTGCAATAAAAAGTGCAGATTGTCAAGTGAATGTGCGTTTGCAACACTCCGCCGAATATTATATCGGCAGAAACGCCCGACGACTTTAGGGGTTTTTTGCTTGACGTGAAAATTTGTAACGACTATAATGTCGGCTACGTGTTTTTTTTGGAAAAAAAACGCCGCGTCAAAATCAATCGGTAGATGTACAGCTACCAAAATTTTTGAAAAATTTTGAAAACGAGGTGATATTAAATGAAGAGAACCTATCAGCCGAAAAAACGCCAACGCAGCCGCGAACACGGTTTTCGCAAGCGCATGAGCACAACAAACGGGCGCAAGGTACTTATGCGTCGTCGCAAAAAAGGTCGTGTCAAATTAAGTGCATAGCCCCCTCCCCTCTTTGCGAAAAACCGCCGACTTCAAACGTGTTTTTTCGCGCGGAAAAAGCGCGGCAACGCCGTTGTTTGTTCTTTATGTTGCCCAAAATGACGTCGGACAAAATCGGTTGGGGCTTTCGGTGGGAAAAAAAACCGGTTGCGCGGTTATACGAAACCGCGTAAAACGGCATGTTCGCGAATTTTTCAGAACGGAACTTTCCGGAATTGAATTTTTCGGAACACCTTCAACCGCCCCCCCCTCGCAGAGTGTGCGAAAACCTCCCCTTTGCATTCCCGGCTCCTCAGAAAATGCCCCGGAACCGGCATTTCCGGCTTCGGGAGCAAAGCGGGGTTTTCGGACACTCTGCCCGATTGAAGTTTGCCCCGCAAACTTCGATTTTGTTGTAATTGCGCGCGCGCCGGCGGGGCAGCTTCCGCGCGCAAAAGCGTTCGCAAAAGTCGGCGAATCGCTCACGTATCTTTTAAAACGCTTGTCGGGCAGCTTAAAAGGCGGCTCAAAATGAAGCGACTTTTACTGGCAGCCCTGCGATTTTACAAACGATTCATCTCGCCCCTTTTGGGGGTGCGATGCAGGTTTTATCCGTCATGCAGCATGTATATGTACGAAGCCGTCGAGCATTACGGCGTGATTCGCGGCGGCCTTATGGGCGTTTGGCGGCTTTTGCGCTGTCAGCCGTTTTCAAAAGGCGGCTATGACCCGGTGCGCGTCGAACGCCCGGAATCACCGGAGGGAAAATCTTGACAGATATTACAAACGCAACGTTTATCTCAATGATGGCGTGCGCCGCAGAGGACACGTCCCGTCAGCTTGAAGCGTCGGGCGGCTTTTTTCGCTCGCTTACCGAGCCTATTTCCGTTGGTTTCGGGTGGATTATCGACCTTATATTCGGCGGAATTTTAAACATCACAACCGCAAATGCACTGGGAATCGCCATTATTTTAATGACGATTATTTTTCGTTTCGCACTTCTGCCGCTTACGTTAAAATCGCAACAATCCATGATGAAAATGCGCGAACTCAAGCCCGAATTGGACAAGCTCAAGGCGCAATACGGCAACTCAAAAGACCCCGAACTTATGAAAAAATATCAGCGCGAGCAAAGTGCGCTTATGTCAAAACACGGCGCAAACCCCCTCATGGGATGTTTGCCTTTGCTTATTCAAATGCCGCTGTTTATCGGGCTTAACACGGTTATGAGAAATTCTGCCGTATATATAGGAAACCTTCGCGGCAGATACGAATACTTGGCGGAAAAATTACTGGAAATCCCCGAGCTTATAATCCACGGCGGCGCAATCCATCAAATCGCAATTGTACCGCCGGTTGAAACAGGCAACGCAGTCGGTCCGTCGGGGCTCGGCACGATTATTCCTACCGGCCGCGACAACTGGATGGAAAATCTTGAGGTTATCAGAGCCGATATTCACCGCGAAGGCTTGCAGCTTACAACGTCGGATGAATTGCGCGACTATATCGCAAATCACGACCTCGACGCGATTGTTTTGAGCATACCCGAGCATCTCGCCCGCGTAATCAGCCGCTTCGAAACCGCCGACTGGAACGTGGTATATGACGCTGTTTACGCCATTGCCGGCGAAGCTCAACACGACGCGATTGTGTACGCGGTAAACAATATTTCCACCATCGAAACTTTTCTCGGAGTAAGCATGGTTGAAAACGGCGGAATACTTATCGCAGTTTTAACCGGTATATCCATGTTTTTCTCGTCGTGGCTGATGCAACAACGCACATACGACCCTAACGCCGACGCTCAAGCCGCCATGATGCAAAAAATGATGCTGTTCGTAATGCCCGTGATGATTGCGTTTTTCACAATCAATCTTGTTGCCGCCGTGGGTATTTTCTGGATAACCGGCCAAATCTTCCAAATTGTTCAAGACCTCATTTATCTCAAAAAAACCGGCACAAAAATCCGTTTACCGTTTGTGAAGCAATCGCCCGAAGTAGTTGAAACCGTTCCGACCAAGAAAAACAGAAAGTAGGAGCATACCATGGACATCGAAAATAAGCCGGACAGTACGGAAAGGCTCGGAAGCACCGTTGAAGAGGCAACCGAAGAGGCTCTCAAAGCCTTGGGAAAACAACGCAACGAAGTAAAAATCACCATATTGGACGAAGGCTCAAAGGGTATTGTTTTCGGCATCGGTTCGCGCCCGGCAAAAGTGCGCGTCGAGCTTAAACCCGAGCCGATTCAAACCGTCAAGGATTTTTTGCGCGAAGTAACGCTCGCAATGGGGCTTACCGTAAACATCGAAACGAATCAGCGCGATAAGCATTTATATGTAAATCTTACCGGCGAAAACATGGGCATTTTAATCGGAAAGCGCGGTCAAACCCTCGACGCCCTGCAATATATAACGAATCTTGCAGTCGGTCGCCACGGCGATTTGCAAATGAGCGTTGTTATCGACACGGAAAATTACCGCCGCCGCCGCCGCGACACTCTTGAAAGCCTTGCGCGTACGATTTCGCGCAAAGTTCGCGATACGCGCCAAAGCGTCAAACTCGAACCCATGACCCGTTTCGAGCGGCATGTTATCCACACAATGCTGCAAAACGACAAAAACGTTAAAACACACAGCGAAGGAAATGAACCGTACAGGCATGTGGTTGTGTCGCCCAAATAACATGCATACATCCGATACAATCACCGCAACAGCCTCCGCCCACGGGCAGGGGGCTATTGGCGTTATACGCATTTCCGGCGACGACGCCCTTTGCGTTCTGAAAAAAGTTTTCACCCCGCATCGCGATTTTGAGTCGCACAAAATTTATTACGGCAAAATCACAAGCGGCGCGGAAATTATCGACGAAGTAACAGCATGTTTTTTTGCCGCGCCGCGCTCGTTTACCCGCGAAAACTGCGTCGAAATTTACGCGCACGGCGGCATGTTTGTTTTAAGCGAAATTTTGAATCTGCTCGTTAAAAACGGAGCGCGATTGGCTGAACCCGGCGAATTCACCAAGCGCGCTTTTTTGAACGGCCGCATAAATCTTGCGGAGGCCGAGGCGGTAATGGACTTGATTTCCGCCAAAACCTCGGCGGCGCGACGCGCGGCGGTTCGGCAGCTCGGCGGCGGGCTTTCGCGCAAAATCGAGGACGCGCGCGACACGATTCTTTCGTGGATTGCGCACATTGAGCTGTCCATCGACTATCCCGAACACGAAGACGAAGCCCGAAACGCCGCCGAAATTTTGGCAGAATGCGACGCTCTGCTCGAAACGTTGCGCGGCATTCACGCAACATCCGGCACAGGCAGAATCATTCGCGATGGCATTCGCACCGCGATTATCGGTCGCCCCAACGTCGGAAAATCCACCCTTTTAAACGCAATTCTTCGCGAAGACCGCGCAATCGTACACGAAACCGCCGGCACAACCCGCGACATTTTGACCGAACAGGTTCGCATCGGCGACATCGCCCTCCTCCTGACAGACACCGCCGGCTTGCGCCAAACATCCGACGAAGTCGAAAAAATCGGCATTGAAAAAACCCTCGACACCGCCCGCGACGCCGAGTTAATTTTATACGTCGCCGACGCAACCGCCGGCATCACCCCGGAAGACGCCGAAAAAATCGCCGACTTCGAGCAGCCCGTAATTATTTTATTTAATAAATGTGATTTAATGATTACAGGGGCTTCGCCGGGAGTCATGCCCCACGAACTTTTTGAAAAAAGTTCGACAAAAACGAACGCCGGGGACACATGCAATTTGCCGCACATTCCCTCGAAGCCGGATACTGCCCCCTGCACCATAAATGAAACCGCGCAAAGCGCGGTTTCTGAAAATTTTTTTGAAGAGGGGGTTCGGGGGAGAAACTTTTTTTCCAAAAAAAGTTTCTCCCCCGAGGTCTTAAACATCTCCGCAAAAACCGGTGACGGTTTAACCGAGCTTTTCGCGTGCATTAAAGAAATTTTCATAAAGCACGGCGCGGACGGCGCGGAAACGGAAATTATTACGCGGGAACGACACGGCGTATTGCTTGCGCAAGCGATTGAGCATATTGAAGGCGCGGCGCGGGAACTGCACGCCGGCGTTCCGGAAGATTTGGTGTCGGTGTCGCTTCGCGCGGCGTATATCGCCTTGGGCGAAATTCTCGGCGCGGAAATCGGCGACGACATCGTTGACAGAATTTTCGAGGAGTTCTGCTTGGGGAAATAGAGGGCGGGAGGAACGTAAAAAAGCACTCAATACGAGTGCTTTTTTTACACGGGAAACTGTTCCGGCTTCGAGGGAATGTGCGGCAACTTACACGTATAGTGAATCAATTTGATTTGCGTACCGTCGGCGTTAAATGCATTGTGGTGAGCGACCGGTGTTTTTCGCAGAAAAACACATCGAGCGAACCGTTTACAATGCATAGCCGATGGGACGCTTCTTAATTTGATTCACTATATTCCCGGTGTTCATTGTGCGCTTGGCGAGTTTAACCGGCGCGCATTTTTTCGAGCAGTCCTGCGCGACCGAACATATTGCGCACAATAAGTAACGTACGCATCATGTTGTCGTCAACGCCGAGATTATCGGGGGTTTGTCCGCTTAAAACGCGCATGTCGATAAGCTCGCGGATTCCGGGCTGCGCCCATTCGGGCATTTCGCATACTGTGCGATACATCATTTTTTCCATCTCCTCTCGTGATTCCCACGGCATTTTTGCGTCTTTGGGAATCCTGTGTCCTGCTTGAACTTGCGCTAATGTCGCACCGAATGTGTACTGAAAATGCGGCGTGTCGCGGAAACTCACCCAACGACCGCCCCACTCTCCCCCCATTTCTTCCCACAATTCGCCCGCCGTTTCAAAAAAACGCGGATTGTTCCATTCCTGCCCGCGAATATTTTGAAAAATGTCGAACGCAAGCCCCCAATTGTGCCACGATTGTCCGCCGCGTGCGTTTGTAACGATGTTGCCGGGGCGAGTGCGTCCTTGCGCGAACAAGTGGTTTTGCATGGCGTGGTCGCGCAATGTTGACGATACGCCTACCGCCGAAAACCCTGCGCGATTCATACGCGCGATGAGTTCTCTGCATCCTCGTGCCAAGGCGGGGTGCAAATCGTCGATGTTTCTGCTGTCAATCATTTTTTCACCTCTTTCGAATGATTTTTTCGAACAAATGTTTTCGCACGAATATTATACGAACGAAAGTTTTTTGTCAACAATAGGTGCGTTTATATTTGGACAAGACAAAGTCGGTCGTGTTTCACCCCCTGAAAGCGTTCTTTTCGCGCAAGCGCGAAAGACCGTTTTCAACTTGACTCACCGGAGCAATTTGATTTTGCGTTGTCCGAAAACGAGGCGAAAAATCGCGGGCAATGGCGGGCGTACTTCGCCCGCACCCTTCAGCGCGTTTTCTGACGAAGTTTGAGGCTACGCAAAACCAAATTGCTATATAAAAGCAAATGCCCGCCGAAATATTTTTCGACGGGCATTCTTGATTTTTATCTTTGTCGCTTAACGTTCACGCCGAGTGGCTAGATAGCGTTGTGTGTGAAGCTCGCAATCGCTTCGCACGGAATTACGGTTACGGAACCGAGCCAGTTCCAGCCGCCCATTCCCATGCCGTGACGTCCGTGACCGTGGCCGCCTCCGCCGCAGCTGCTGCGAGAGCCGCACGCGCCGCCGCCGCATCTGCCGCCGCCTTCAAAGCGTTCGCCACCGAAGTCGGGGAAACCGCCGCAGCAAGAGCTGCCGAGCGGACATGAGGACAGTATCAAAGTCACATGTCGTTTTGGCTCGAAGGAACGGCACAGGGGCAATTTCAAAAAATCGCGACATTGTATGCACTGACCCGACCTCGATTTTGCAGACACATTGAACATCAAGCAAAATAAAAAAAGGATGATGTTCAAAATGGCGAAAAAATACGACCCGACATACAAACCGGAAGTATGCAAACCAATAGCGAACAGAGCGTCAGCGGCAATGAGTCGCGAAACGGGAATCAACGACAACACGCTGTGTATTTGGATGAAACGGTATAGCGAAAACAAGGGGAAGCTGTTCGTGGAAACTCTATGTGTAGCGATATACTTTGGATAAAAAATTATTTATCGGGTAAAAGCCCGATAAACCGCCAGTGAATATCAACATCTTGTGTTCGTGCCTTGCCTACGCCAACCGCCGCATGAACCACTATTTTTTCCACCAACTCGTGCAGGAGCGGTGCGGATAATTCCGTAATCTCCGTGTGCTTGCCGATGGCTTCGAGGAAATTTTCTGCGTTTTGCAAGCTGTTCTTTTTCTGATTCAACAACGCTTGCAATTTTTCGATTTTCCCGATTAAATCCCGATGCTCCGATTCGTATTCCTTGGAAAGCGTGGCAAACCGTTCATCTGTCAGCGAACCCGGCGCATTCTGTTCAACCGGCTTTTTGATGATGGAGTCCAATTCCCGAACCCGTCTGCGGTATTTTTCCACTTCTTGATATTGAGAACGGCTGTTCATATCCGAACTTTGGTGCAAATACCGGCTGTAAAAAGCGTTTAGGTCATCCGAGTATTTATCAACAAAGGCTTTCAGCTTTTGAAGTTTTGCCAGCACAATGTCGTAAATGGATTGAAATGTTATATAATGGTTGGTGTAACTCTTTATGCGGCTTCGTTGTCGATATAGGTTGCAATTGAAAAACCTGGATTTCACACGTTGTTGTGGGCCGGTGTAGCTTAAACCATACCAACATTTTTGGCATTTTATGAGTCCGGCAAAGATGTGGTAATGGTGGATTTGTTTTCCCTCTTCTTGGTTTTGATGAGACTTTGCACCTTGTCGAAGGTTTTTTCATCCACCAATGCCGTGTGCATATCTCGCGCAATTACCCATTCTTCCGGTGGTCGGTGTATCACTTTACTGCTTTTGAAGGATTGTGTTGTTTCCTTCTGCGAAATGATATGCCCACAATATTCCCGGTTTTTAAGGATGGATATGACTGTGGTCAAATTCCATTCAGCGGGAAATTCCTTGTTAATAGCGTTCATGTACTTTCCGGTTTTTTGGGCGATATGCACTCGCGGTGTTACAATTTTCCATTCGGACAAATATCGCGTGATGATGTTGGGTTTAACTCCATCCGCTGCCATTGCAAACATTTCTTGTACAATCGGCGCGGTATCATCATCCGGCACTAAATGGTGCTTGTCGTTGGGGTCAACGCTGTAGCCATACGGAGCGTGTGCGCCGATGAATTTACCCTTGAGAGCCAGCGTTTGGAAAGTGGAGCGTGTTTTTTTGCTGATGTCTCTTGTGTAAAATTCGTTTATGGCAGAACGGAAGCCCATTATTTCGTTATCGCCTTTAGTAGAGTCAATGCCATCATTAACGCAAACGAATCTGACATTGTTTTCCGCGAAGAATATTTCAGTAAAGTAAGCCACCATCGCGTTATTTCGGTCCGAGGCGAGATAAATCTTTACACAACACCGCGCCGATTTTCCCTATTTCTATGTCGGAAATCATGCGCTTGAAGCCATCGCGTTCAAACGTAGTCCCGGAAATTCCATCGTCAATGTTAATTCTTATATTGATACAATTTAACTACTGAAGTACAAGCAGGGCGCATAATTCCTTGGACAAATTGGGTGCAGGTGCATTTGGATTATAGCCAATAACAAATAATCCCATCAAGTTTTCTGCTTAATGGAATTTGGATGTTTTAATTTCCGTGCCATCTTTGAAGGTAAACCGCACATCTGTTTCGCTATAAACCGTGGCGTAATCCACCAAGCTATGCCAAAGGTCATCGTCAAATTCCGCTACCAAGCCATCACGTTTACCCAACTCGGCAATGAATGCCACTATCTTTTGCCCTCGCGCTTTTGTTTCGGTTAGCTTGGCGGATGCCTCGTCAATTTGCCCCTGCGCCGTATTAAACCGCGCAACCAGCGCATCATATCGTTGTTGGTAATCCGCTTGGTTAAGGGCAACACTGGCGTTTTCGTCAATGCATTTTTGGATTAAATCGGCAGTGACCGCTAATTCTGTCTGAAGCGCAATCCGCTCGGCTTCCAATTTAGAAGTGTCGAATAGGGTTTTCTGTATCAGCTTAAAATTGGCGATAATTTCATCCTTGTCGGTAAGCAAGGCATTTACAGTGTTTACATACATTTCCTTGATTGTATTTTCGTCAAAATGGGGTGTTTGGCATTTATTTTCATCCTTGAACTTGCCATTGCACTGGTAAATTGTGCGGCGGTATTTGCTATTTGAGTGCCACACCTTGCTACCATACCAACTGCCACAATCGCCGCATTTTATTCGGCTGGCAAATATACCAACTCCACTGTGGCGATTTAATCCGCACTTGCGCTTTTGCATTTCGTGCTGTACCAAATCGAAAACCGCTGGCTCGATTATAGCCGGATGCGACCCCTCAACATAGTATTGGGGAACTTCGCCATCATTTTTCTTTTTTTGTTTGGATAGCGATATGAAAAACACAGAAAGCCGAAAAGCCTGTAAAACAGCTTGTTCCAAAGAATTTTATAGGCTTCCTTTGTGGATTTTGGGAATGACGAGCCACCGCAACACATATATTCATGTATCATATGTTGTTGGAAGGTGGAGCAATGGAAAAGGAAAAAGATAGGATTATTTTGCCTGAAAAGCTACAGGTCAAAATATTACAGTTTTTCCTCAAAACGTCAATCCCAAGAATCAAGCAAAAGAAGGACAAGGCACATAAAGAATCTCCGTCTGAAATAAAA
>WQVC01000077.1 GCA_009781765.1 Defluviitaleaceae bacterium
AAAACCATAACGGCTGTGCGGGTGCTGGGAACACCCAAACAGCGAACACAGGGGATGCTTCCCATCACCTGCGCACAAGGCAAAAGCCTTTCATTATGGTAGACATAGTTTAACACGGCTCACCGGTTTGTTCAAATCGGGCGTCTTTTCGGACGCTTGCGGATTCCGGCACATACCACCTCGGTTGTGCGGACGCTTGCGGACTCTTTGCATATACCCACCCCGGTTATGCGGAGTTTTCGTACAGGGCTTTGTGTTACTGTGTTTCCGTGATAGGGGCGTGTCCTTAGCTTGTTTACATATCAAGCTCGCAGGTGTGGCAGATTTTTTGCCGTCCTTACGGGCTTTTTTGTTTCCGCGGACGGCGGGAAAGTCCACACCCGCCCCCGCGCACTTTTTTTGAGGATGTGATGCAATGAGGGGAATGTCGATTATAGCCGAGGCGTTACTGCACCTGAATATCGGCGAACGCATAAAGGAATTACGCGAATCAAACAACATGTCGGTGAAAGAACTCGCAAAGCAAATGAAAATAGGCACGGGCAGCTTGAGGATGATTGAACTCGGAGGCGTCGGCATTACAGCGTACAACTACCTCAGGCTGCATGAAATTTTCGGTGTGTCCCTACACTACATCATTACCGGGGAAGAGCTTGAGGAGAAGCCTTGATTTTTATAGCGGTTTGCGGCTTTAAGGCGGAAAACTGACTTCAAACCCTCCCATCGGTTGCGCGTGAACGCGAACGGAAATTCCGGCGGCGGTTCGCGTGTCGCCGTCGTGCAGGAAAACGACGTTTGACGGCAGAGAAAGCAGTTCGAGGGTTTCGTTCATCAGAGATTCCGTTGCGCCTTCAACATGCGCCGGCAAATAAATCGTGTGGATGCGCGGCAAAATTCGTTCGAGCCGTCCGGCGTCGGCGGGCAGGGGAGGGGATGTCAGCAGAAGCGCGGCGCGATTCACATTGCGCATGTCCAAGTATCGCAATAAATCATGTTCGCCGCCGTGCGCCGCGCCGATAATAAGCGTGTCGCTGCTGCGGCGGATTACGATGTAGTTTTCAAAATCGGTGCGTTGCTTGTTCAGCGGAAACGCGGCGAAAAAAACCGCAATTATCAGCGCGAAAATGCTTGCGACAAAAAATATTTTTCGGCGCGCGAAAATTTTCTCGTCGAAAGCACTGTACATATATGCAAAAGTTCCCAAAACTGTCACGCCGAGTGCGGCGACGGCTAAATTTCCGCCGCCTGTTTGAAGCATCGCAAAGGGCAATCCGGAAAAAAGAATCGCCGCCGCTTCATAAAATCGCAAAATAAAATAAACCGCGCCCGCCAAAAACGACGCCGCCGGCAACGACACAAGCCCGATAACTCCCGCCGAAAGCCCGATTACAAGAAGCAGCGTAACCGTCGGCGCGATAACCAAGTTGCCCAAAACGCTGTACAGCGGAATTTCATAAAAATGATACGCGAAAACGATGTACGTCGAAACGACTGCGGCAATGCCCACGGCAAGCGATTTGTACGCCGCCGCCGGAAGCGCGTAACGTTCGTCGGAAAAAATTCGCGGAAGCGCGAGTTGAATTTTTTTCGCGCTTTGGCGCAAAAGCCGTTCGATGGGCGCGGTCAGGATGCCGATGCCGAAAACCGCTCCGAACGAAAGCTGAAATCCTACGCCGAAAAGTTGCAACGGTTCGTAAATCAGCAACACAACGCACGCCCACGCCACCGACGCAAGCAGGTTGTAGTCGCGGTAAAAAATTTTCGCGCCCACGAGCGTTGCGCCCATTGACACCGCGCGAACCGTCGGAATTGCCGCGCCGGTCATCAGGCAGTACGCAACCGTCAGAGCAAGCACGATTACCGCCGCACGGCGTTCGCGTATGAAAAGTCCTAAAAATTTATTGGCTGAAAGCATCAAAATTGTAACGTGCAGGCCCGAAATCGACAGAATATGAAAAATGCCCATCGTGCGATAAAGGTCGGCCAAATCGCGGTCGAGGTCGAGCCGGTCGCCGAGGGTCATGGATTTCAAAACGGCGGATTCTCGCGCCGGCAGAATTTCGTCGTAAACCGCACCGATTGCATCGCGAATTTCCCGCAGTATGACCGTAAACGAACGGGCGGTTTCGCCGGCATCGATTGTTTCCGGCCACATTGTCGCGTCGATTTTTTGCGGGCGAAGATGCCGAAATTGGTCGTATCCTCCGGGAAATTCCTCGCGGCGAAGCGGCGACAATTCGCCGTAAAGCGTTACGTTTTGTCCGAGCTGCAAATGCCGCTGATGCGGCCGTATGTACGCCATAATTCGAACGTTCGCGCCGGTTTGCGGATGCGTTCCGCGAACAACAGCGCGCTGATTTCCGCCGGCCGTGTAGCCGGTGTCGATTACTCGCCCCGAAAATCGCGCCTCGACCGGCTCGACGGTGTGATTTTCCAAACTTATGCCGATGCGAAAAATTCCAAGCATAAAAAAAGCCGCGAAGAAAATAATCGGCTTGTACTTGTAAATTTTATACAGAATACAACATGCGCCCGTGGCGGCGACAATAAAAAAAAGTTCCGCCCCCGGAAAAACTGCTCCGCAAATGATTCCGATGATTAAAAATCCCAACGACCATAAAATCGGGCGGCACATTTACTCTTCAATTGGCGGCGGCGGAACAAAGCCGAGCATGAACGATTCGTCAAAAACAAAACCGAGGTTAAAGTCGCTTACGCCGTGAAATTCGTCCCAACGGTCGGAGTCGATGAGAAAAAAAACGCGCTGCGGTATGTTTGAGCCGTCGTTTTCGAGAATCGTGTGCGTGATGGATTGAATCATCAGCCGCGCTTGCGCCGGCGAACCCGCAAAACGACTGTGAAATTCCGACGATAAGTCGATATAAAAGCCGGCGTCCGGCTCGGTTAAAACGTCGCGCACACGGGTTTCGGGCGGAATCAGCGGCAAAAATCCGGATTCGCTTTGCCGTTCGATAAGTCGCTCCAAAATATCGCGGTTGCGTGTGTGGATATTTACGTCAAAATTCTCGCAAAACACGGTTATAAGCCCTTCGCCGCTTTCGTCCGTGAAAAACAGCGTGAAATCCTCGGCGGTGCGCCGCGCCGGCGATATAAACGGCGCGTTTGCAACCGTTTCGGCAGATTCGAGCCATTCGCGGTTCTCCGTGCGGAACACAACGCCCTCGATGTGCGGAACGCCCGTCATTGTCATCGTAAACGCCGCGCGAAAGAGTGCCTCGTCCGGCGGCGGAATTTCCGCGTAAAGCTCGGACAAAACCGCAATGAGAGTATCGTCGCGCAGAGAAATTCGCGGAACAAGTGCCGAAAAGTCCCTGTCGGACGGCCATGCCCGCGACAAATTGGCATCATTCGGCTCACTGAAAAAGTATCCCAACGCGGCATTCGCGCGCGCCAAAACCTCGCCATGCGGCAAGTCGCGAAATTCCGCCTCAAGCCGCCCTTCGGCAGAATTAAAAAAGTATACCGCAAGCCGTTCGAGCGCGTCATTTTCCGCCGTTTGCCCCACAAACCAAACAAAAGCCGCGCCGCTTACCGCAAGCATAACCAAGACTGTTGCCGCCGCAACCAATTTTTTCTTTTCCGGCACGAAATCAACTCCTCGGGTGAAAATTAAGGTTGCGAACGCGCCGCAAACGCGAATCAGGGGCAGGAAATAACGCCTCACCTGATGCCTTGCAAACGGCTCGCTCGATGTCTTTTTTCGGAAAAAGCATCCGAAAAAAAGACCGGTCGCTCGCCACAAGGCATTTACGGCGAGGCGTTATTTTGAACTGTTGATTCGCGTTATAACTTAAAATACGCGACCAATTGTTGCAGCATCTCGGCTTGGGAATTAAGTTCTTGTGATGCTGCGGCGGCTTCTTCGGAAGCGGCAGAGTTGCTTTGCACAACGCGCGATATTTGTTCCGGTTCGTTGCTTACTTGCGCTACGGAGTCGGCTTGCTCTTGCGAGGCTACGGCAATTCCGCTTATGATTTCCGACACATCGTTGGTATTTTTGACAATCGTGTCCAGTGAGTAAGACGTGGCTTCCGCAATGTCCGAGCCGCCTTCTACCAGGCTGATTGAATCTCCGATAAGCGCGGTGGTTTCGGAGGCGGCATTTTGACTGCGTGCGGCAAGGTTACGAACCTCTTCGGCAACAACGGCAAATCCCTTTCCGTGTTCGCCCGCCCGTGCTGCTTCCACGGAGGCATTAAGCGCGAGCAGGTTTGTTTGGAACGCGATGTCTTGTATGACCCGGATAATTTTTGAGATAGCAGCGGACGATTCCTTTATTTGCGCCATCGCGCCCAACATGTGCGCCATTGCATCATTGCCTTCTTTGGCGTTTGTTGCGGATTTGCCGGAAAGTGTGCTTGCGATACTCGCGTTTTTAGCATTTTGGTTTGTTTGTTGGCTTATTATGTCGGCGGAAGCGTTTAATTCCTCGACAGAACCGGCTTGATGTGACGCACCGGTTGCCAAATCCAGGGCTGTTTGGGAAATTTGTTTGGAGCCGATAAGTAAGGAGTCTGTAGCAACAGAGATTTCTGTCATGGTTTTATGCAGGCTGCGACCTATGTTGTTGATAGAATCCTTGATTGCGGAAAATTCACCCTGATATTCTTTTGTCGCGGTTGCACGTAAATCACCTGCGGCAAGTGTCGCCAGTACATCCGAGATTTCGCGAATAATTTCACTCAGGTAATTTACAGTGTTGTTTACCGTATTTTTTATCGCAAGAAAATCGCCGGAGTAATTTCCCGATATGGCGTCATCCGTGATGCCCCTGTCCAGATTTTCCATTACCCTCTTAATTTCCGAAATCGGAGCATTTACTGCTGCCGACAACTCGTTTAGCCCCTTTAGAATGCCCCGCCACTCGCCTTTGTAACCCTCAGGATTTGCCTCATACTTCAAGTCACCCGATGCTACATGCTCTGCGGCTGTTATTATTTCGTGCTTTATCTTGGAAAGATTATCTTTAAACAGGTCTACGCCTTGGTTGATTACCATTTTTTTGCCCGGCAGTTGCGCGATTCGGAAGTCAAAATTACCGTCGTTTATATTGTTAAGAACGTTGAGGAATGTATCCGTATCGGCTTTTGATGCTCGCAAAACGCCGTTGATTCCTTCTATTATATCTTTTGTGTATTGTTGGTTATATTTTGCAGGGTCTATCGTGTAGTCAAAGTCACCGTTTTCCGCATATTCTCGCACAAGGGATGACAAGTCCTCCATCATGTAATGTTGTTCTTCGGCTTGTTGTGCCTTTATTGCAGCTTCTTTATTCATATTTTTCAGCATTTTTTCTGTAGAATTAACCAAAATAATAAGCAGGGCAAACCCGACATTCACAGATACTAATGAAGAAAGAATCGTACCGCCGTCAACATAATAAGCCCCCCCCCGGGAATCATTGCAGCAATAATAACCGTAATATTGGTCAAAATTGCTAAATACAGAGTAATTGCACGTTGGAAGTAAAGCCCGAAAGCAATCGAGTATCCCAAGAAAAGCGTAAGCGACTCCAAAGTCTCACCGCGCAAAGCGGGCGGCATAAACATCGCAAAGTAAGCGAGGGTTGCAATGATGTAAATGCAGGCTTGTATATCCGCAAAACGTCGCGCAATCATAACAATGGCAAGCACCGCTATCGCTCCGAAAAACGTAATCATCCCCATCATATTATTGCCCTGCAAAAATGCCATAATTGCAAACAATGTACCGACTACCCCCACGGCAATGCAGTTAGCTCTGAGCAATAAAGCCTTATTCATGGTCGCCATCCCCTTTTATATGTAACTCAATGCAATTATACTATACTTGGGGGTAATTTCAAGAAGTCCGTTTCTTTTCAAACTTGCTTGCGTTCATTTGCTTTGCGCACGTTTTGGTATAGTGAATCAAATTGATTCACTATACAAGAAAACATACGCAAGCATGAAAAAAACCTATTGGTAGCCGGTTGGTTACCGATAGGTTTTTTCAACGTGCCGAAAAGCCGAACCGGCTTCGAGGGAATGCGTTGTCGCTTACATGTGTTCCCGGCGTCCGCTTGGTGCGTTATTTCCTACCTCTGATTCGCGTTACTTGTCAAAAGCGGGATTCATTGCATACATATTTTTGCGATTCATGCGCTCCCTGGTGATTTCAAGCCCTTCGCCGAAACGCTGAAAATGCACAATTTCGCGTTCGCGCAGGAAAATAATCGGGTCGCGAACGTCGGGGTCGTCGGTCATGCGAAGAATATTGTCGTACGTTACGCGAGCTTTTTGTTCTGCCGCCATGTCTTCAACGAGGTCGGCAATTACGTCGCCTTTGGACTGGATTCCGCCCGCGCTCCACGGCACGCCGCTTGCCGAAAGCGGAAAAATACCGGTTGTGTGGTCAACGAAATAATCGCCGAAGCCCGCTTCCTTGATTTGCTCTACAGACAAATTGCGCGTAAGTTGATACACAATTGTGCCAATCATTTCGAGATGCCCGAGTTCTTCCGTGCCGACGTCTGTTAAAATCGCCCGCAATTCGGGATAAGGCATGGCAAAACGCTGGCTCAAATAGCGCAACGAGGCCCCAAGCTCTCCATCCGGTCCGCTGAATGGAAAAAACGCGCACTGCGCGCATTGAACACCGGGGTCACATACCGGCATCGGTACATTCCCTCGAAGCCGGAGCGGTTTCCCGGGCAATAAAAAAAAACCCCGTATATTCCGTATGCGCGAGGTTTTTTTTCACAACCGAATTGCCAAAGTCGGGCGTTCTTTAAGCACCGACAATCACATCGGCAAAGTCGGGCGTTCTGTGCCCGAACCTGAGGGTATGTGTGAACAACTCACACATGTCCCCGGCGTTCACTAAGCGGCGTCGTTGGAGATATAAATTTCTTGCGAGTCTTGGTCGTAGTCGATTGTAACGCCCATCATTTCAGACATAAAACGTCTGGGAACGAAGGTGCGACCGTCAACCAAGTCGGGTTCGCCCAGGTCGTCGCCGTCATCATCTTGAAGCGGCTGGTCAACGCTGAACGAGAAGTTAATGTTGAGCTGAATGTTGATAACCGTAACCACACGAACCGAAGCGTTCCAATGAACGTCCGCACCAAGCGCGTTTGCGAGTGAGCGAATCGGAAGCATTAAAGAATCCGGGTCATTGGGGTCTGCGAGGAAGGGAGCAACGTCTAAGCCGTGGCGATTATCGCCGTCAACGGACATAGCTGTTGAGCCTAACTGCAAACGAATCGAGGAAACAACAGAGATTTCGATTTCCATTTCAATTGACATAAGCGTGAACCAACCGGAAGCCTTGCCGTCGGGCAAAACAACATTGAACATGTCGCCGTCAAATTCTCCGTCAAGAAGAATGTACGTAAGACTGTCCGGGTCGTCGGGGTCTGCCAGGAAGAAGAAGACGCCTTTCAGGTTGGCGATTTCAATTGCCGTGAGATGCGAGATATCAACGGAAATTGTGGGTGCCGAATCTGCGCCGTCAATGGAGATGATGCCGTCAATCATAATGTTTACTTCCACCAATACCGAAACCATAAGGTCGATAATTTGGTCGGGGGTTGCGGGTTGGGTCGGACGACCCGGTTTGTGGTTTTTATTTCTGAATTTGTGACGTTTTTCTTCGCGGTCTTCTACAGGACGCAGAGAAATAACAACCTCAGAATCAACGTTGATGTTCCATGTGGACATTTGTACACTTGTGAACGAAACGCTTACGTTGTTTTTAACAACAACAAGAACGCCGTTGTTTTCGATGAGGTTTTTAACGTCGTTTCCGCCGACTTTAATACCGTCTTGACCGCTGCCTACGTTGATTGTTACAACGGGGCGTTGGCCGGCTGCGACAGCCTGATTGATTGTGTTGTTAATCGTCACACTTGTGACGTTTTGGTTGACGATAACTTTGTTTACGTTATTGACAACAACAACGGTGGTATTTGACGGGGGAGGAACAACAGACGGCTGTGACGGGGGACGTTGTGCGGGCGGTGCTTCCGAAGGTCCGCCGCCTCCACCGCCGGTGCCGCGCGGTGCTTCAACTTCCAACCTGATGAAATGGTAAGCATACCAATTATCATCAAGCGGAACGGAAAATGTGGCATACCACACGCCGGTTGTTGTGGGTGTGCCTGTTACGGACAGTGTTGCTGCGCCGTTTGCACCGATTGTGAGGGTTTGGGGCAAGGTGATGCCGGGAATGCTGCTTACTTCATTCGCACCTTGACGGATAAACCACTCAATTTGATGCGCTCCGCCTGCTATGCCGGCTGTTGTAACGGCAAAATCAAGCGTGCTGTTGTGTCCGGTTGTAAGTATTCTGCTCGGGTTTGCTACGGTAATCGTAGGCATGTTAGCGGGCGGGGTCATCACGATGTCGAAGTTCATTTCTACTTCGTGAGCCACGCCTTGTTCTGTGTAGAAGTCGGCTGTAACGGTGATTGCCCTTGTTCCCGTAGGCAGGTTTGCGTTGACCACTACAAATTCAAGCATGAGCGTGCCTGAGTTGTCGGGTTGCGCATAGATGCGACCCTCCCAATCAAGCATTGCAAACGTCGGGCTTACGGTGATTTCCGCATCCGCAAAAGCGTATGTCGGGGTCAGTGATTGGCGTGATGCCTCCACGTTAAGCCCGATTGCCGTCGGCGTTGCAAGGATGAATCCGTCGTGCTCGATGTTGAAGAAGAATTGGGCCGCTACATACGTACCTTGTTCGTCGGTATTGCGTACCCAACGTTGTGAAATTGCGCTTGTTACATCAATTGATGCGGGAGATGTAACCTGCGGCAAGTCAACGCCTGCGAAACGTGCAACAGACACGATTTCGGTTCTTCTGGGAGTGAAATTCGACCCCCTTCTTGCTTGCGCGCCGCTTACGGGCAAC
Source organism: Defluviitaleaceae bacterium (assembly GCA_009781765.1). Lineage (GTDB taxonomy): Bacteria > Bacillota > Clostridia > Lachnospirales > WQUN01 > WQVC01. The sequence goes on from WQVC01000077.1 coordinate 8,893, forward strand.
GCGGGCAAGATTGACAGCATCATTATCACTGCCAAAAGTAATGCGATTTTCTTTCTCATTCCAACTCCTTTCATATATTGCGCTTGATTGCGCTTGAGCGTACAAGCGCGATAGGGAAAATGTTCCGGCGGGGTGAAGTATATAAGGCTACGGGTGCTGTGTCAACTGCTGTCACGCTTACACGGCGTTGCATATATTAAATAAAAAAGGAGGTTTGTCGTGAAAAACAAATTAACGTCTGCAAGATTCGTAATTTATGACGAAAATTGCGAAATTAAATGGGAGGATATACCTGAGTCGGACCGGAATAAATTGGCGGACATTTGGACACTTACCGCAATGACCGCCGCCGGATATTTCTCCGATGATTAAACGAGCGGCGTTATACATACGAGTTTCAACGGACGACCAACTTGAATTTTCGCCGGATGCGCAAAAAAGAGCGTTGATTTCTTACGCGGAAAAAAACGGCATCGAAATTTCGCACACGTTCACGGAAGAAGGAAAATCCGCAAGAACCGCAAAAAAACGTCCGGAATTTATGCGAATGATTGGCATTGCCAAAACAAAACCAAAGCCGTTTGACGCAATTTTGGTACATAAATTCGACCGGTTCGCGCGCAACCGAGAAGACAGCATCGTTTACAAGTCGATGTTGCAGCGGGATTTCGGCATAAAAGTAATAAGCATAACGGAGTCTGTAAACGACGACGACAAATTATCCGTTCTGATTGAAGCACTGCTCGAAGCGATGGCGGAATACTACAGCATCAATTTAGCCGAAGAAGTGAAAAAAGGCATGACCGAAAAAGCGCGTCGGGGCGGATTTCAAACTTCGCCGGCGTTGGGATATTACATGCACAACGGAAAGCTCACCGTTCATCCCGAAGAAGCGGAAACCGTAAAATATATTTTTGAGCAGTTTATTGACACCGGTCAATTTCAAATCGCGAAAAAATTAAACAGCCTCGGAATAAAAAGCAAGCGCGGCAAAAAACCGGATACTCGCGGCGTGGATTATATTTTGCGCAACAAAATTTACATAGGATTCGTTCGGTGGACGCCGGAAAAAACAGGCCGAAATTTTAATCATCCGAAAACAATTTGGGCAAGGGGCGACCACGAACCGATTATTTCCGACGAGCTGTTCGACATGGCTGCAAAAAAATTGGAAGGGATAAAAGACAATTCGGATATCGGCGACACATGTGATTTGCCGCATTTCGCGAAACCCCAAAAATCGCATTGGCTGTCGGGAATTGTAAAATGTTCCGCTTGCGGCAGAACATTAGCGTTTGCAAATGTAAAAAATCCGTCGTTTCAATGTTGCGGATACAGTCACGCAGTATGTGCGGTTTCGCACAGTATTTCTGCGCGAAAACTGGAAGATGCCGTTTTGGCGGAATTGCGCTCGGTGCTTAACGACGGGGCATTCGTTCCGAAAAATCCGGACAGGCGCGAAGAAAAGCGTAAACAATTGCGCAATTTAAACGCCAAATTAAAGCGCGTGAACGAAGCCTACGAAGCCGGCATCGACACCAAAGACGAATACCGCATCAAAAAGGAAGGCATCGAAACGCAACGCCGCGCATTGATGCCGGAAAATCCGGAAAACGAAAAAAAAATCGCAAATTTATCGGAGCTGCTGAACTCACATTGCGACATCTCAACGAAGCAAAAAGCCGTTCGCAGTATTTTAGAAAAAATAATTTATCAAAAATCCGCCGGACGACTGGAATTTTTTTATCGCGGACAGCGCGATTAGCGTGACGGCTGCTATTGGCATTCAATTCCCTCCGCCGTATTGCGTGATGATAATTTTAGCGAGTTTGGCGTTCGGATTTTTTATTTTTACCGGATACTGCAATTTTTTTTCATAAACAAACATCAGACATCACCCTCCCAAGGCCACGGGGAAAATACCCACGAATCACAAGTGCTGCGTGCTTGTGCTTGTTGGTCGTATTGCTGCAAAAGCTCGGCGGCAACGGTATCATCGGGGTGCGTGTCGAGATACAAACGAAGCTCAAGGCGTACAAAATCGAGCGTCATCTGTTCGTTAAGCGGCGTTTTCGGCAACGGTTCCGTGTTTTGAAAATCCGTAAACGGCAGGTCTAACTCCGGAAAAAGCGTTCCTCGCATAATCGCATCCTCGTCCGAATAGCGCGATGTGAATTGCTGCGGCAGCACAAAGGGATATGCGACGGGTAAAGCGCGTTCGCTCATGCTAAATCTCCTCCAAAACAGAATCGCACGACAATCGCACGAACATTAAAATCGTGGGGTTTCACCCCGCACCCCACAACTTTTTGAAAAAAGTTGACAAAAACTTTCTTAAAAATCGCGCTTCGCGCGATTTTTTTGATAATTTTTGCCCCGCTTTTTTTAAAAAGCGGGTGGGGGCTTGGGGGCAAAGCCCCCAAAAAACTATTCATGCGTTTGTCGCGTTTTTATATCGTATGTGCAGTAGACAAGATGGGTGACTGAAAGGTATTATCAAGACGGTGATTTTATGATTGATGTCGCGCTTGCGGGAACCGGAGGAATGATGCCGCTTCCGAATCGTTTTTTGTCTTCAATGATTTGCCGCATAAACGGCGATATGATTTTGTTCGACTGCGGCGAAGGTACGCAGGTAAGTTTGCGAATGTTGGGTTGGGGGTTTAAGCAAATTGACGTGATTTGCTTCACGCATTTTCACGGCGACCACATCAGCGGCTTGCCGGGACTTTTACTTACAATGGCAAACGCCGACCGCACCGAGCCGCTTACGCTTATAGGGCCGCAGGGACTTGCTTTCGTTGTGAACAGCCTGTGCGTGATTGCGCGTGATTTGCCGTTTCCCGTTGAGTTTCTCGAACGGGACGCCAAAACGCCGCACGAGTTTCGGCGCGGCGAAACGGTGATTTTGCGAAGTTTGCCCGTGCAACACAGGATGCCGTGCTTTGCATACAGCGTCGAGCTTTTGCGGCGAGGAAAATTTGATGCGGAGCGGGCGCGAGATATTCCGCTGAAATTGTGGAGTCGGCTTCAAAATACCTCCGACGCCCGCATCGAACACGAGGGGCGAGTTTACACGTCAGACATGGTTCTCGGGCCGCCGCGAAAGGGGCTGAAGTTAGTCTTCTGCACGGATACTCGCCCGACTGCCGATTTGCCCGATTTTGCTCGCGATGCGGATTTATTCATTTGCGAAGGCTTGTACGGTGACGACGATTTGCGCGAAAAAGCCGCCAAGCGCAAGCATATGGTTTTTTCCGAAGCCGCCGAACTCGCAAAAAAAGCCGACGCAAAGGAGCTTTGGCTTACGCATTTCAGTCCGTCGCTCCCCGACCCGCACAATTATCTCGACCGTGCAACAAAAATTTTTCCCGCCGCGAAAATCGGCAAAGACAGAAAATGCAAAACTTTAAAATTTGAGGATTAGCGGAGGTCAACATGATTAGAGAAAAACAACTTATTGCATTTGACGGAACAAATGCCGCCGGCAAAACCACCTTAATTTATTCCGTAGCGGCCGGATTAAAAGAGCAGGGGATTAACTGCGAGGTTTTAATCGAACCTGCACGCAACAGCCCTACTGCCGATGCCATTTTGCTGTACAATCAGGGCAGCTTTGATATGGCGGCGCAGTTGGAGCTTTTTGCGATGCATATAGTGCAGTGTGTTCGGGCAACAAAAAACGCGACGCTTATTATTTCCGACCGGACGCCCGTCAGCACCATGGCATACAACGACATGCTGATACCGAATCGAACCGAACACGAGCAAAATTTGATAACTGCTGCCGAAGCATTTACAGATGTTTGGACAGCTTGTTACGATATTATTTTTTACTGCCAAGATTATTTCGTTTCCACGCAGGCGGATGATAAAATTCGAAGAGGAGACGACGAGTTTCAAAGAACGCTTGATGCCAAAACAAGGGAATTATACGAAAAAGCAAATGCGAACTTAGTGTACATTCCCAAGGGATTGTCGCTTGCCGACAGGACGGATTTTGTACTCGGTAAGCTGAACAAATGATTATTCTCGGCATTGAAACAAGCTGCGACGAAACTTCCGCCGCCGTTGTTGCGGACGGGCGGCGCGTTCTTTCAAACATAATTGCGTCGCAGGTGGATTTGCACGCGCCTTTCGGCGGCGTTGTGCCGGAACTCGCGGCGCGGCGGCATATCGAATCCATCGGGTTTATCGTTGATGAGGCATTAGCAAAGGCGGGCATCACCCTTGCCGACATCGACGCATATGCCGTTGCAAACGGTCCGGGGCTTGCCGGCGCGTTGTTGGTCGGGCTGAATTATGCCAAGGGACTTGCTTTCGTACACAAAAAGCCCCTCATCGGCGTGCATCACATTGAGGGGCATGTTTGCGCGAATTTTTTGGATGCCGACGCGGGGGCGTCGCCCCCGCACCCCCATGAGGGGGGCAACGCCCCCCTCAACCCCGGATGCATGGGCGAGCAGCTCGCGGAGCGAGCGACCGGCCCCGAAATGAAAAATCGCGTTTCGCACGATTTTTCGGAGGGATTGGGTGCGGCACGTTCTCGCGAAGCCGGGCAGGCATTAAAGCCCCCATTTCTTTCATTGGTTGTAAGCGGGGGGCATACGTTGCTTCTTTCCGTTGAGGATTACGACACGTATCGGGTTGTCGGCTCTACGCGGGATGATGCGGCCGGCGAGGCGTTCGATAAAATCGCGCGGGTATTGGGCTTGCCCTACCCCGGCGGTCCGGAAATTGATAAAATTTCGCGGGACGTTACCCCAACGATTCACTTTCCCCGCGCAAAGGTAAGCGGCTTTGATTTCAGTTTCAGCGGGCTTAAAACCGCCGTTGTTCAGTATGTGCGCAAGCAGGAAAGTGCCGACGTTGCAAACATCGCCGCATCTTTTCAGGAAGCGGTGGTTGACGTTTTGGCGAAAAATGCGGTCGCCGCCGCCAAAGCCGAAAATTTCGATACAATCGCGCTCGCCGGCGGTGTCGCGTGTAATTCCGCATTGCGAAAAAAAATGCGCGATGTGTGCGATGCGGAAAATATACGCCTGTGTATCCCTGCGCCCGTTTTTTGCACGGATAACGCCGCGATGATTGCTTCTCGCGGGTATTTTGCTCTGCGCTCGGGAAAACGCGACGGCTTGGATTTAAATGCATTTCCCGGGCGGATGGTGTGATGTCGGTTTCGCGCAGTTTTGTTGTTTAGCGGGTGATATGCAGGAGTTCGCAAGTATCCGAAAAAAAGACAACGAGAGAGCCATTTACCACAATTACGAATGCGGGCAAGATGGAGGATTTCCGCATCTTGGTAATTCATTGAATAAGTACCTCGCCGCCGAACACCACTTTTTTGAAGGCTTATATAAATCTCCTGAGAGGACAATCGTTTTTCCAACACAACCGCCAGCACAATGCCTGAGTGCGGCACAATTTTTGCAAGAACCCTCACCTAGAGTATCGGTTACATTTCTTCTCTTTATTTCATTGATAGTTTCATTGCTATAAATGATAGCTTTTGACCTAGCATCATATTTCCCATATATAAGTTTTTGTAAAACTCCCGGTAAATATTCCTCTCCAAAAAGAGCCCAGTCGCAACATGAAACATAGCCATCTGTTGTCACGTGTGGAGCAGGAACACATGCTCGGCAATACGCAGTCACTTCCTCAAAAAAATTGACGATGTAATGGGTCTGATATGACATTCCAAACTCTTGCGCTTTTTTGTATGCATCAACGAATCGTCTCGAAAACTCTAAAACATCGGGGTTTGGTACGCCATCGTTAGCAGTAGAAGCATAGCTTGGACTAACACACACATGCTTAACACCCAAAGAATGAAGATATTCTACTATCTCGACTTGTTTGTTAAAGTTTCCATTTGTAATGGTTGCCCTTATTCCAAAATGTTTATTTTCATCGCGTTTTGTGCTATCTACAAAATACATAATATTGGGAATGATTGCATCGCTTGAATCGCCGCCCGATTTTGTTGGCCGTTGTTTGTTTTGTAATTCAGGAAGACCATCAAACGAAAGCCACAGAATATCAACGTTCTTGTTAATCCAATCACGTATTGATTCATTAAAATTTCCATTAGTTTGCAACTCTGTTTTCAAATCACCTTTCGCAAGGCTTTTTGAAAAATCATAGATTTTAACCATTTCATCGAATGCGAGCGTTGGTTCTCCTGCACCAAAGAAACGAATGTAGTAATTATTAGTCTGCTCGAAATAATCTTTAATTGCGGCATAAGCAAAATCAAGATTTATTTTCTCGTGTTCTTTTCTTATTTTTTTCATTCGCGGCACATAACAATACTCACATTTTAAGTTGCAGACTGCGGAGACCATGAGTGTTATCATTTGCTTTTTAAGATGATTCATGCATTCTACCTGTTTAGTCCCATGTTATAATGGTGCAAATGAATTGCCAAAGGAGAACAAAAAACTATGGGACAAATATTACACGGATGCGCCAAAACGACAGAGGCAACCCGCAGAGCAATACAAAATAGT
>WQVC01000078.1 GCA_009781765.1 Defluviitaleaceae bacterium
CTTTTTTTCTTTCTTTTTTTTTTTGTTTTTTTTTTTTTTTTTTTTTTTTCCCTCTCCCCCCTCTTTTTTTTTTTCTTTTTTTTCTTCCCCTTTTTTTTTTTTTTTCCCTTTTGGGGGGGGGGGGGGGGGGGTATGTTCCTTCACTTTTTTCAGTATCTTCTCTGCTTTCAGGCTTTTTTGAATGCAATCGCAAACATTGCCGGGAAGTTCCGTGCTGCAACCGGATGCTTCGCCGGTTATAAAAATAATCGGCGTTTTTTTAGTTTCGGGCAAATGCGCCAAAGCGGCGGCAATTTCGCGCCCCGACATTCCGGGCATTACAATGTCCAGAAGAATAATGTCGGGCGATACATTCATTGCCACCGTAATGGACGAATAGCCCTCGTTTGCGGTAAAAATTTCGTAGTCGTCCCGCAGTAAAGTACATAAAAAAGCTGTGAAAATCGGGTCGTCGTCAATAATTAAGACTTTATGCTCCAAATCATCCACCCCGGTATTTACATTTTAGCGCGAACGTACTTGTGAAACCCCGAACGGTTCTCAAGGGAGAATGTCGAAATTTCCAAGGTTGTTCACTACAGCAGCTTGTCAAAATGTGCGAAAACAAAAATCGAGCAAAAACTGCCTTTTAAAAAGTTTTATTTTTCACTATACCACTTAAAATGTCGGATTGCAAATGTAATCCGGCAAATTTTGCCGATTGAAAATCTATCGGTAGCTGAGCGGTTACCGATAGACTTTGATTTAGCATCAAAAAACGGCAAAAAATGCGAAACGGTTTAAAAACGAAATAACAGCGGTATAAAAACAGTCGCAATTTTTCTTTGTAAAATACCGGTCGCTTATCGCGGAGCCTTACGGCTCTCAATTTAGTTTCAAGAGTTCGGTTTAAAAATTTAAAAATTTTCGGCAGCAATATTTTTTATTCATATATTATATGAAGCAACCCATGAAAAACGTCCCTGCCGGCAACAAATACTCCCCTTTCAAAAACTTTTTTTAAAAATTTTTTAAAATTTTCGAAAAAAAGCTAATGACTTTTTCTAAACTGACGATATAATAAATAGGAGTGCAAAAGCACTCGACTCACAGGACGTGAGTAATAAACGCGGGTCGCTATACCCGCTACCAAGGAGGTAAAAAAATGGCAGCTAATATGGTAGTTCGTACAAACGTGTTCTCGCTTAATGCGCACAGGAACATGAAAAACGTTGGTCTTCAACAACGTCAGGCATCAAACAGACTTTCCAGCGGTTTCCGCATCAACTCCGCAGCAGATGACGCAGCAGGTCTTGCAATTTCCGAGAACATGCGCGCACAAATCCGCGGTCTCGACCAAGCAAGCCGCAACGCGCAAGACGGTCAAGCTATGCTTCTCACAACCGAGGGCGGCTTGGAAGAAATCGGGAACATAATGCATCGCGTACGCGAGCTTTTGGTTCAAGCATCTAACGATACAAACACACAAGCTCAACGTACAATGATTGAACAAGAAATTTCTCAACTCGGAGAAGAAATCATCTCCATGCAAAACCGTGTAGAGTTCAACTCTAACCGCGTTTTGAACATCGGCTTCCACGGCGACGCTCGCATCGCTACAGCCGAAGCTACCGCTGAATTTGCAGAAGCTCAAGTAGCTGTTGCAGAAGCAGCAGAACTTCACGCAACAGAAGTTGCAGCAGCTCGCATCGAGTGGGCTGAAGAAGTTCAAGAAGCTATGGACGAATATCACGAAGCTATTCGCGATGCAAACGAAGAGCTGAGAGAATCTATGGCTGAACTCGGAGAAGTACCCCCCGCTGCAATGAACTATGAAAGAGCAGCAATCCTTGCTATCTTCGACGCTGCACAAGCAGTCGCAAGAGCAGAGCGCGATGAAGCTATCGCAGAAGCCGACACGATGTTGGCCGAAGAGCTCACGGAAGCAAGAGAAGAATTGCAAGAATCTCGCGACGAGTACATTGTGGAAATGCACGCATTCACCACAACACTTCGCGCACAAATTCTTTCTCCCACCGACGACATGATGGACCCCAACTACGGAATCGCATGGTTCCAAGTAGGCGCGAACAGCAACCAAGGTATCTCCTTCGACTTTACCCAAGTTTCTCACGCCGTATTAACATCCGGCAACTTGGTTAACGGTATCGCAAGGGCTCTTGTTACCGCAGGTACGCTCCGCGATGCAGGCATCGGCTTCGGTGAAGACATGTCTCCGCTCATTGACGCTGTTCAAGACGGCCTCGATGCAATCGGCAGAGTTCGTGCTAACCTCGGTGCTGTTCAAAACAGAATGGACTACACCATGCGCAGCTTGGATATCTCCAGCGAAAACCTGCAAGATTCCGAAAGCCGCGTAAGAAACGCCGACATCGCTCGCGAAATGATGCGTTTCACAATGCAAAACGTGCTTCAACAAGCATCTGTATCTATGCTTGCACAAGCAAACCAAATTCCGCAAAACCTTCTTCAACTTCTTCGCTAATTTCCGGTTATGGATTTCGTTTGCTGCATATAATAAGCTCAAAAACGAAACTGTTTCCTGTCCGGCTGCACTGCCGGGCAGGAAACAGTCGTTTTTATGACAAGGGGAAATTGGTTAATGACTCCTGATACACCTAAAAAGCCCATAATAAACATGGAATTTTTGCGTAACAGCCTGAACCAAAGTTTCAAATCCGTTAAATTTCCTGATGTTGAAAAATTGCAGGGCATTAACATTGAAGAATTTGTTTTTTCTTCAATGTGCTTAATCGAAAACAATAAAAAAGGATGCGTAGCGTTTGTTCACGCACGGCATGAAAGTTCGCATTACAATAAAATTGCGGAAGTTTTGCGCCAACGCCACGCTGCCCTCCCGGACAGCGACCCGAATAAACTTACTCCCGCGCAAATTGCCGACGAAGTGCTTCTTTATCGCCTGAAAGAAATGGCGGATAAAGCCATAGAAGGCGGCGCAGTGGTTTTGGTGAGTCGGTTTCAAATTAAAGAGTATCCCTGTATAATCGTTCCCGATGTCAAGGATGCTTTTTTGTGTCTGTACGAAAGTTATGCGGCACAATTTAATACGAAAACAGTTCAAGTTACAGGCAGTTTCGGTAAAACGAGTGCGTGTCAACTTGTTTACGATATGCTTACAGCAAACGATAAAATCACCCACAGAAATAAATTGAACGGTAACGACTATCCCGGTATTTTCAGCGCGCTTAACCGCTTGGAATACGAACACGAATTTTATGTACAGGAAACGCAGGAAGCCCCGGTTTCATGGACAGCGGCGGCGGGTTCGAGGGTTCTCAAGCCCAAGGTCGGCATCATAACAAATGCCGGCGGCTCGCATTTGGAAATTATGAAAACGAAGGCGAATGTTGCCCACGCCTGCCTCGGCATACAAGACGGCATTCCGTCGGACGGAATTTTGGCGATTAACGGCGACGATTCACTTCTCCGAAAGCATTCAAAAAAACTCAGAGTTCCCATCGTGACCTATGCGATAGACAATCACAGGTCGGATTGCTTGGCGGATAATATTCAGTCAACCCACGAAGGTACAACTTTTGACCTTCATTACAAGGGCAAAACCGTGCCGATAAAAATAGCAAGTTTGGGAAACCATAACGTATATAATGCGATGTCTGCATTTATAGCCGGCATCCATCTCGGCCTGACGGAAGAAGAAGTCGTAAACGGCATCGCTGCGCATAAACCGGAAGGTATTCGCCAAAATCTTGTAACGGTAAACGGGCGCGTGCTTTATATCGACTGCTTTAACGCATCCGTTGAAACCATGAGTGCCGCAGTTGAAATCATTTCAAATACAACGCCGGCGTCATCCGAAGGCAAACGCATTGCAATATTGGGAAGCATTTCCGAGCTCGGTGCGGAAAATTTCCGCGGACACACGAAAGTCGGAAAAACCGTGCTTAACTCCAATATAGACGTGCTTATTTGCCATGGCCATAACGCCGCAATAATCGCGGATGCGGCAAAGGACAAGCCCGGGCTTAAAATTTTTAAAACGCAGGAGCAACGGCATTTGGTGCAGTTGATTCAGCAGGAAACAAAATCGGGCGACATTCTTCTTATAAAAGGAAGCCGCACTGCAAACTTGGAATTTGCGTTGGACTTGGCATTAGGTACGTATTTTTCTCTGGAAGCGGAAGAACAAAGAAAGCATCCGGTTGTGACTTTCGGCAAATTTGTGGTTGAAATGCACAAATTTCATTCTACAATGGTAGACTACAAAGGCGACCGGGCGCGTCTGACTCTTGCCGATGAATTGACTTGGAAAGACGGTGCGCAGGGTGTTTACAATCTTTTCGGCGTAGGCGAGAATGCCTTTGCAAACCGTGACTTTTTGGAAGCCGTACGCCTGCCGAACACCGTGAAAGTTATCGGCAAGCGGGCTTTTGCGGGTTGCCCCAACCTTTCTAAAATATATATCCCCTCCTCCGTTGTGAATATCGCCGAAGGGGCTTTTGACGAGACCCCCGTAACATTTTGCGCGGATGCCGGTTCGTATGCGTACGAATATGCCGTCAAGCACGGGATTGCTGTTTCCGAATATTCCGAGTTCGGGTCGCTTACCACGTTCGAGTCAGTATCCGTTTCAAGCATCGCGGACACAGGGCATCTGTTGCTCGTAAACGGAAAAACTCCGTTGGAAACCATTCCGGCAGTCGAATCGTTCGGGCTGGCCGACCTTGTTGCGCCCGTAGTTTCGCCGAAAACCATCTACGCAACCGAGGCGGCACTGGGCGCGGTAAAACAAATGGTCGGTGCGGCAAAATCCGACGGAATCGGCGACCTTTTCTTGGTTGCCGGCTATCGCAGTCACAGCCAACAAAATTATTTGTATGAGCGCAACCCGAAAGACGGTCGAACCGCACTGCCGCATCACAGCGAGCATCATACCGGCTTGGCGTTGGATGTATTTGTAAAAGGCCTGAAGCAGCACGAAATGGAAGGCAGCCCGCAAGCCCGGTGGCTCGAAAACAACGCGCACCGTTTCGGCCTTATCATGCGATACCCGAAAGGCAAAGAAGCCATCACCGGCGTACCCCATGAGCCGTGGCATTTCAGGTTTGTCGGCAGGGTTCATGCGCATTATATGTACTACAACAATATTGTTTTTGAAGAATATCTCGACCTTCTGAGGGAACGACGCAACCTTACAATAGATTTATTCGGAACCGAATTTCAAGTATTTTATCAACAGCCGGAAAACGATATCATTACTGTCCCTAAAGAGCATAAGTGCATAATATCAAGGGATAATCGCGGCGGATATATAATAACGGAAGATAAACACCACGCTCTCTACTAATTTTTTTCAACGGAGGAAAAAAAATGCTGACAATTCACCAACCCGAAATTTTGAAAATCGGGAACAGAAGCCGATTGGTTGCCCCGATTGATGTTGACGGCAAGACAAATGAAATATGGTTTGAAGTTGATGCTGAGTATGAAAAATATCTTTGCTTCGAGCGTTCCGACGGGTTTATCGTGGGGGCATTGCAGTGGGCAATGCGCGCAGGGCATGACATTACGTGTGTTGCGCCCGTAACAGAGGAGCTTCTTTATAATTTACACGAACACCTTATACCGATTTTGGTAAAGCACAGCAAATCATTTTACAACACCCGAATTATTGCCCCGACTCTCCCCGACCCTATCGAAAAAGTTGACATTGACGGTGTCGGCACGGGAATGTCTTGCGGCGTGGATTCTTTTCATGCCGTTCTCAGGCATTATAAAAATACGGACGAAACGCCCAATCTCACGCACCTTTGCATAAACAGCACCGGCTCGTTTCAGGAAACCGCTATTCGTCTTACCGAAGGCGGCCCCGAAAAGGCTAAAGAAGAAATATATAATCGGGCAAGAGCGGTTGCGCAGGAACTTGAGCTTCCTCTTATTGAATCTAATTCAAACTTGTACGACGTATTTAAAATTTTTGAATTTGCTCACACCTTCAATACAACTTTTGCAACCATGTGTATGCAAAAACTGTGGAAAACATATTTTTTTGCATCGTCAAAGGATTATTCCTATTTTTCCCTGAAAAATCACGAAAACAAGGATTGCAGTTTTTATGATTTGCTTTCCCTCGGCTGTTTTTCCACACGCGGTTTGCGTATATATTCGGAAGGAAGCTCCATCGACAGGCTTCAAAAAATTGAGTTTATGGTTGACAACCCGGTTGTTCAAAAACATCTGCACTGTTGCTTCGCAAAAACTACAAATTGCGCGGTTTGCTATAAATGTCGCCGAACAATGGTAATGATTGATACTTTGGGCAAGCTCGACAAGTTCAGCGAGTGCTTTCCCTTGGATTATTACGTCGCCAATTTGCCGGATTATTATGCGTGGTATCAGAAGTCTTATGAAGATAAAAATGCACACGCCTTGGCCATTGCGCCGCACCTCCAAGACGCAAAGTATATGGGTGAATATTTGCGCAAGCGAAGCGGAAAAGGCTCAAAAACACCCAAGGCGGACGGCTCTTTCCCCGATGTAAACGCAAACAGCATTTGCGTTATGGATGTCGAAACCAAAGAGCAAATTTATATAGAAAACCCCAATATTATTGCTCCGACCTCCGCTTCCAAAATATTAACGTGTATTTTAGCCATCGAAAACGGAGACCCCGACAGAAAATACGGCTTCGCTCGCGCTCAAGGCGAGGAGCTTTCATTGCGCGACTTGCTTTACGGCATGATGCTTGAATCGAAAAACGATTTTGCCGACGCCATCGCTTTGAGTATTTCCGGTTCGATTCCGGCATTCGTTTCGGTTATGAACAGCTTTGCGAAGCAAAAATTATATATGAACAATTCCAGCTTCCAATCGCCCTCCGGCTTAAAAGGGTACTCTACGGCAAGAGATACTGCGCTTTTGGTGTGCTATGCACTGCAAAATCCGTTGTTTTGCGAAATAATTGCCGCGCCGGAATACACGTGGACGAGTTCGAACGGCGTACATTCGTATGTGTTCAAAAATACGAACGCCCTTATACACGACAATGCGTATCCCTATTGCACGGGCGGAAAAACTGCCGTGCTTAATAACAATCACCACTTAGTGTCCGTTGCCCGCAAAGACAACCATTGGCATGTTGTGTCGCAATCGGGCGCAATTTCGCACAAACACTGCTTTGAAGACGCAGTAAAAATGCATGATTGGGCGTTTGAGTTTAAAGATAAAGTTGAGCCGCGCTCGGAAACCGAACTGAAACTTAAAGAAAAAATATTGGATGCTTCGTTGAGTTTTAAAACTCGCAAAATGAATCAGCGCGGGCAGGAGAAGGTTTTCACCACGAATCCTGATGTTGCATATTGTTCGTTTTATACGCCCAATTTTTCGATTAAACCGGAGGAAGCGCAACGCAATTCCGAAAAACGGCTTGCGCGTTTCGGCATAACCGAAAATTCGCTTCAAGGCAAAACCGTACTTGACTTGGGTTGCTTCATAGGTGCTATACTTTTTCAGGTATCAAATATGGGCATAAAATCCGGTCTCGGCGTAGAATATGATGCCGACAAGGTAGAGATTTCGCGGGAAATAGCCAACATATCAAACTTGGACATGTTGTCTTTCCGCCAAGGTGACATAGACGAACTGACGGCAGAAGACTTGGGACAATTTGACGTTGTGTTTTCGTTGGCGGTGGAAGGTCACGTTCGCGACAGAGAGCGGTATTTCCGCCTGATGCACGAACTCACGAAGGAAGTTTTGTATCTCGAATGTAATATAACCGCACGCGCGGCGGATGTAACCGAAATGTTGAAAAGTGCAGGGTTCAGCGAAATTGAATATATCGGACTTTCTGACGACGATATAAATTTGCAGTACAACAGACGACCGATGTTTAAAGCTATTCCCTAACAACAGACCTGTCCTGTAACTTCAAAATTTTCGGCGAGGGGTTGCGCGGCTTGCCGAGCGTCAGCGCGTTTTGCGGAGCAAAACCGCAAGAAGCGAGGCGTTTTGCCGTGAACCCGAACCGAAAATCACAGCTTCGGAACAGGTCTGATTTTCGGAGGTTTTATTTGTGGAAATAAAACGAAATATTTTGCTTAATCCGGGACCGGCAACCACTACCGATACTGTAAAGTTAGCGCAGCTCGTCCCGGATATCTGCCCGAGAGAAAAAGAATTTGCGGATATTTTAATACAAATGCGGCACGACTTGGTTGATATTGTGCATGGCAACCGGGATGAGTATTCTGCTGTTCTTTTTTGCGGGTCGGGGACTATTTGCATGGATGTTTGCCTTAACTCGCTGTTGCCGAAAGGCAAAAAAATTCTGGTCATAAATAACGGAACATACAGCGCGAGAGCCGTTGAAATGTGCGATTATTACGACTTGCCGCACATTAACGCGCAGTTTCCGGTTGATTCCGAGTTGGATTTATCGGCTGTGGAGCGTTTTTTGGCCGATAATGACGACATTTACATGGTTTATTCAACGCACAATGAAACGGGGACGGGTCTCTTAAATCCTGTGCGTGAAATCGGTGCGTTGGCGCACAAATATAATTGCATTTCCGTTGTCGATACTATCTCAACCTACGCTCTTCTGCCCATCAATATTAAAGACGATAATATTGATTTTTGTATGTCATCTGCGCAAAAGGGCTTGATGGCAATGAGCGGACTTTCGTTTATCGTGGGTAAAACGGAAATAATTGAAGCGTCGAAAGATTTTCCCAAACGCTCTTACTACTGCAATTTACATCGTCAATATGAGCATTTCAAAAATCATGGTGAAATGCACTTTACGCCTCCTGTGCAAACGGTATACGCAACAGTGCAGGCTGTTCGCGAATATTTTGCCGAAGGAGAAATAAAGAAATTCGAGCGGCATATGCGAGTGCAGGAAGCAATACGCCAAGGGCTTGCCGGGCTTGGGTTCAGGGAAGTTATAAAACGACAATATCAGTCCGGGCTTGTTTCCGCCATCGCGTATCCCGACGATGAAAACTGGAATTTTGAAAAAATACACGACTACTGCTACGAGCGCGGATTTACAATTTATCCGGGTAAAATTTCAGGCAAAGGAACTTTTCGCCTGTGTTCGTTGGGTGCAATCGACGAGTCGGATATAAAAAATTTTTTTGCGGTTTTTGAACAAGCACTGGTGCATTGCAATATCTCAACGCCCGTAAAGTACAAGGAGAGTACAACATGTCGATAAATCAAAACGGCGCGGGGCTTCCCGAAAACAGGCGTCCGGCGTTGCGAAAATTACTTGAAAAGGGCGGAATTGTTCGTATACTGGAGGCACACAGCGGTTTAAGCGCGTTAATTGTGGAAAACGCCAAGGTTACGACCTCAAATGAAACAAAATCGTTCGACGGAATGTGGGTATCCAGCTTGTGCGATTCCACAATAAAAGGCAAACCGGATATTGAATTGGTCGATTTCTCGTCGCGCCTCAGAACGATTGACGAAATCATGGAGGTAGCCACCAAGCCGATTATTTTCGACGGCGATACCGGCGGGCAAACCGAGCATTTTGTTTACTCCGTTAAAACGTTGGAGCGCGTCGGGGTTTCCGCCATTATTATCGAAGATAAAATGGGGCTCAAAAAAAATTCTCTGTTCGGCACCGAGGCGGAACAACAACAGGACACGATAGAAAATTTTTCGCACAAAATAAAGAGCGGAAAAAATGCGCTGAAAACAAAAGATTTTATGATTATTGCTCGCATAGAAAGTTTGATTTTGGAACAGGGTTTGGATGACGCTTTGAAAAGGGCGTTTGCCTATTCGGAAGCCGGCGCGGACGGCATTATGATACATTCGCGGCGTTCCGAGCCGGATGAAATAATTGAGTTTTGCAAAAATTTTCGCAAAAAAAACAGCTCCGCGCCGTTGGTTGTTGTGCCGACCACTTTTAACAATGTAACAGAGGAAGAATTTCACGGTTACGGCGTAAACATCGTTATTTATGCAAACCATTTGATACGAAGCGCGTATCCGGTTATGAAGCAAACGGCGGAAAGCATATTGCAAAATTCCAGATGCCTTGAGGCTGATAAAGCATGTATGCCGATTAAAGAAATCTTAACTTTGATACCTGAGGCGACCTCCGAAAACCCACATTGAGCTGTGCTGCATCGCAAGAAACCGGCGGCTTCAAGCCGGTTTCTGAGAAGCGGCGTATGCGAAATGCCGGGTTTTCAGAGGTCGCCCTGAGGCCTGAAAGGTGATAATGTTTGGACACAGTAAAATTTTTATCCGCTATTGAGGACTTGGGTGTTGATTTTTATACCGGCGTACCTGATTCACTTATCAGCCCGCTCATTGATTCAATAATAAACAAGTACGGAATATCATCGAATCACATTATAGCTGCAAACGAAGGAGCTGCTGTGGGGCTTGCTGCGGGGCATTATCTCGCTACCTCAAAGCCGGCTCTTGTTTACATGCAAAACAGCGGCATCGGAAACGCGGTAAATCCGATTTGCTCGTTGTTGCACGAAAATGTTTATGCAATACCCGTCGTTTTCGTAATCGGTTGGCGGGGCGAACCCGGAGTAAAGGACGAACCGCAACACATTTTTCAGGGAAAAACAACTTTATCCATGTTGGACTGCCTTGAGTTGCCGTATGCGATAATATCCGACGAAACTTCTGATTTGTCCTCACATATTGCCGACTTTAAAAAGCATCTTGACTGCGGAAGGTCGGTGGCATTCGTAATTCGCAAAGATGCCTTCTCCGGCGGCGAAAAAAATTTATACGCTTCCGAAGCGGAAATGTCTCGCGAACACGCCCTCAAAATGGTACTGTCCGCTTCGAAGCCTAATGATATATTCGTTTGCTCAACGGGGAAATTATCGCGTGAAGTTTTTGAAATACGCGAACAGGAAAACACCGGGCATTCACGCGATTTTTTAACGGTCGGCTCTATGGGGCACAGCCTGATGATTGCTTACGGCATCGCGCTTCGAAAGCCCGATAAAAGGATTTTTTGCTTGGACGGCGACGGCGCGGTTCTTATGCATATGGGAAATTTGGCTCTCGCGGGGGCAAATAATCCTCCGAATTTAGTCCATGTCGTCATTAACAACGGGGCGCATGAATCCGTCGGAGGGATGCCCACCGTAAGCACTTCTTTCAATTTATGCGATGTTGCTTCGGCATTGGGCTACAAGCACTCGTTCCGAGTAACAACCCAAAGCGAATGCCTGTCGGTGTCGGAAAAAATAACCGGCCTGAACGGCGCAATATTTATTGAAATAATGTGTAATTTAGAATCCCGTACCGATTTGGGGCGACCCACAACTTCGCCCGTACAAAACAAAAACGAACTTATGGCCGCATTAAGGGAATAGCGGGTACGGAAGTCAATTTTCGGGGCTTCGCCCCACGGAAATCAATTTTCAAGTTTTCGGGGGCTTCGCCCCCGAACCCCCACCCGCTTTTTAAAAAAAGCGGGGCAAAAATTATCAAAAAATCGCGCATTCGCGCGATTTCGAGTTTTTTGTCGAACTTTTTTCCAAAAAAGTTCGTGGGGTGCGGGGCAAAGCCCCGGAGATTATTTGATTTCCATGAATACGGGGGGAATGTTTGTGAAATATCAACGGGCATGGGCAGAAATAAATCTTTCTCATTTGTCGCACAACTTGGCGGCAATTCGGGAGCATGTTACCGGCTCCGTGAACATCATGGGCATTGTAAAAGCCGACGGGTACGGTCACGGGGCTGTACCTGTGGCGAATGCTCTTCTTGCGGAGGGCGTGCGGACGTTCGGCGTTGCAACGTGTGAAGAAGGCGTTCAGCTTCGCGAAAACGGAATAACCGCGCCTGTTTTGGTTATGGGGTTCACCCCCGAGCCGCTTTTGCCGTACGTTTTGGAAAATAATTTGACGCAAACCGTTTTCACCTCGGACGGTGCGCAGGCGTTGGCAACTCAAGCCGCTTTGTACGGCAAACGCGCAACAATACATATTGAAATCGACACAGGCATGAGGCGACTCGGCTTCATGCCCGAAGATGTTAAAACCATCTGCGAAATTGCGGCAAATCCGAATTTATTTCTCGAAGGAATTTTTACTCATTTCGCAACATCCGACGCCCTCGACGAAGAGTTCATGGCGGAGCAAAAAAACCGATTCGAAAACGTTCTTGCGGAACTGGCCGAACGCGGTCTTGATATTCCCGTAAAACACATGGCAAATTCCGGCGCGCTTTCGCAAACTTTGCGCGACGTCGGAAATTTTTCATCTTATACGCAACGAAAAAAATTATTGCTTGATACGGTTCGCCCCGGAATTATGCTTTACGGTCACGCGCCTTCGGCGGAAATGTCGGAAACTTGCGAAGCGTTGGGCTTAAAACCCGTTATGCGTCTTATGTCGCAGGTCAGCATGGTAAAAAAATTGCCCGCCGGCGTCGGCATAAGTTACGGCCATATTTACAAAACCGAGCGCGAAAGCACAATCGCGGTGCTTCCGATAGGCTACGCCGACGGTTATCCGCGCAGGCTTTCGCGAAACGGGCGGGTTCTTGTAAACGGAAAATTCGCGCCCATTGCGGGAACTATTTGCATGGACCAATGCATGGTTGACGTTACCGACATTCCCGGCGTTAAGCCCGGCGACCCTGTTGTTATGCTCGACACCGCGCTGAACAGAATAAGCGCGGAATGCTTGGCGGACACGGTGGGAACCATCAGTTACGAAATACTTTGCTGCATAGGGAAGCGCGTCCCTCGGCACTATGTGTCGTAATCCGAAAAAATTTTAAAAAAAAGTGCGTTTCTCGAAAATAGTGTTAAGTTATTTGCCAAATATTCCGATATATAGTTAAAGGAGGAGTTACCATGACTATAAATTCATATCCCACCGGTTTAGCGGGAAATTATTATACAAGGATTCCCGCCGCACCCGAAAACAGATACGACTCGGACGCCCCCCCGGCAACCGAGCAGCGGTCTTATTCATCCGACGCCGCCGTTACGGCGTACAGTGCTAACGGCGACGTTCTTGAGCTGAGTTCCGGCTCAATTGCAAATTTCCAAGCGTTCGGAGCTTCCTCAGATGTTGACTTCGACAGCATTTTGGCGCAGCTTCAGCAAAACGCGCCGCACTTGGTAAATGCGTTCACCAACATGCGCAACAATATACAAAATGCGCAAAGCGGCATCGCTTCTAACCAAGCTGTTCTCAGAGACTTCCAAGAAGGGCTTGTAAACGCAAACGAGCAGCTTGATGCGTTTATACAAATACTCTACGACCTCGAAGCCCGCATCGACTCGGAAGAAGAGGCTCTGCTCCGCTTAGACGACCAGGAAGGCTTCATTAACGATGCTATCGCTATCGAAGAAGACCGCCTCGGTGTTATTGCGGACAGACTTGAAGACAGGCTCGAAAATCAGCTTGACAGGCTGTATATCCGGCATGAGAGGTTAGAGGACAGATTTAACGCAAGCCTTGCCAGAAGGCTCGCGCGGCTTGAGCGCATAGACACCAGATTTACCAACAGGCAAGACTTGTTACGTACTAACGAAACGGAAAGGCGTCGTTTAGCCGAAGAAAGAATTGCCGAAATGATTCCGGGTTCGCCCGAATATAACGCCGCAAGGCTTGCGGAAGACAGACGGGTTGACAGATTCGAAACCGCGCACCAAAGGCGTTACGACCGCCATGAACGCCGCATGACACGCGCCCAAGCCCGCCACGACAGATGGTACGACCGTTGGACTAACGACGATACGGGGAGGCTTGCAAGGATGGAAAATACCCGAGCAGCGCGAAGCGACGCTAATGATGCGCGCGTGGAAGCGGCAAGAACCCAGAGCCGCGCAATGACTTCATTAAATGCGCAGCTTCAAATCTTGGAAGATACTCGTACCGAAACCGAAAACCGCCTCATGGAATTAAGTGCCGAATTTGACCGCCTCGAAGCCGACCCCATAAGGGAAGCTGAACTTTTGAGGCTTGAAAATGAGGTTTCAAGCTATGAAGGCGCGATAGAAAGAATGATGACGGAAACCCTGCCTGCACAACAAGCAAATCTCAACAATTTGCAAACAAGCCTTGAGAACACGATGGAAGGGTGGAGGCGCAACGGCTTTATCGTGTAGCATAGGAGGGGAATAGCGTTGAACAAGAAAAAATTTGTTAAATTAGGCGTATACGCCTACGTGCTGTTGCTCTTTGCCGGTGTGTCTTATGCCTTCTTTGACCAACAAGGTCAAATTCTTTTCGGCGGTCAAATCCGCATCACCGATACAACGCAGGTGTCGGATTGGGATTTCATGTTGCCTCCGGCATCCTATGTACCCGACCATCCGCCGATAGCCGGTCCGGACGACGATTGCGACGACGATGACTACTACCCGGGCGGCTCACCAACCGACCCCGACGACGACGATGATGACAATAACCCGTATCCCGGCGACGGCGATGACGGCATCGACGACGATTACGACCCGGACGACTCCACAACCGACCCCGGCGACGGTGATAACGGCTCGGACGACTCCGCAACCGACCCCGGCGATGGTGATGACGGCTCAGACGACTCTACAACCGGCGACGGCGATAACGGCTCGGACGACTCTACAACCGACCCCGGCGATGGTGATAACGGCTCGGACGACGCCTCAACCGGCGACGGTTCATCTGATTCCGGTAGCGGTGATTCATCTGACGGCGGTGGTGATTCATCTGACAGCGGCGGTGATTCATCTGACAGCGGCGGTTCGGCTGATTCCGGTAGCGGTGATTCATCTGACGGCGGTGGTGATTCATCTGACAGCGGCGGTTCGGCTGATTCCGGTAGCGGCGACTCTTCCGGCGGTGATTCATCTGACGGCGGCGGTTCGGCTGATTCCGGTAGCGGCGACTCTTCCGGCGGTGGTTCATCCGATTCCGGTGGGGGCGACTCTTCCGGCGGCGGTTCGGAAAGCTCCGGTGGGGGCGACTC
>WQVC01000079.1 GCA_009781765.1 Defluviitaleaceae bacterium
ACATTCCGTCGCGGAAATATTCCTCGTCGCCTTCAAATAATACGTAATCCACTATACATATAAGATAGCATCGCTTCAAGTGGTTATATGTTTTATTGCTTATATCTTGGTCGCTGTATGCTTTTGATACTATGAATTGAGCGCGTTTTTTGAAATTGTCCTTTTTGCCCCACTCTAGCTCTATTATTCCCTGCTCCCCGTTTTGAAACCTCGCACGAATGTCGAATCTTGATTTTTTGTAGTGCTTGCTGTCCACCGGGAGTTCTGAATTTATAACGGTCAGGTCAACGACGGTTGCTCCACCGACTAATTTCAGCGATGCGTTAATGAGGTCAATAAGGGCGAACTTTGACTCGGGATTTTCGGCGGTTAGAATTCGCTTTGCAACATAATCATAGCGAGGGTCAAAAAGGTCGCTGTCTGCGTCAACTTCGAAAAAGCGGTGCATTAAAGCCGTTTTTTCATCGCCCGATAAAATTTGTGCCTTTGCTTCCGTGTCCGCCATTTGTACCCCCGAAGTTGTTTCTATTATTTATTATACCACGGCGCAAACTTTTATGAGGTGATTTTTTCAGTCCTCGCTTTGCGAGTTTGCCATCGCGGCATTTACTGCCGCAATGTCACTACGTGTGCCGATGGTATCGTGGTGTAGCCACCTACTTTCCGTAAAATCCCAAGAAATTTCAAACCCTTGATATGGAAATATGGGGTGATTAAAGCAAATTTCATCATTCATAACACAGCTTTTAATTTTCGATTCTATTTCTTCTTTTTTGTGGTGATTGACACTATACTCCAGTTTACCTCCCGATAAACCGGTTTGATTTTTAATCCGTAAAATTAATCCGTCACAAAGGTCGAGAATAGCCCATGTAACACGCCCCTTTAATTCATATACTCCGCACGTGTGAAATTCAAAGTCCAAAGAGTTGTTTGGCTCAATAGTATCCACATACTTAAATGCAATTTCATGTTTTTTGGTTGACAAAAATTTGCTGAAATTTATATCTTTTTTACATGATTTATTTCCGATTAAAACACGTTTGAAGCCTCCATTGTTGGCTTTGCTTTGTTTGCCTAATTCAGGACGATAATAAACAAAAAAATCACTCGGTTTGCTCGTATTAGGCGAATAAACAGTATATAAGTGTATACCTGTAATTTCAATGTATTTGCTGTTATCCTTCTCAATTAAATCCAGAGTTAATTCTATAGTCTGGTTTGTGCGAATAAAAAACGAGCGTTGTTCAATAAAATCATATGCGGATTTAACTACCGGATTATTTTTTTCCGGTCTGTTAATCATTATTGAGAGAGCAAACAATGTCGAAGCAGTTAGCATCATTAACGTATGCAGGATTACAGTATCAATCAAATTCGGATAAAAAGTAACTAATATAGTGAAAACTAAAGCGGTGACTAATCCAAGAACAGAAAAGATGATTTCAGATATAGTCCAAATTGATTTTATAATTTTATTCATTATCATACACCTCCGTTTATGTAAATGGCTGAAACAACCAGTAACGATATGCCGATAGCATCAGGAAATAAAACCCCGAATAAATTTAACCGTTCTTTTTCTATATCCCAACCAACACGATTAACTAAAGCCTTTGTCGAAGATATAGCTATCATAAAACCAAAAAGTAGCAATGTTCCTATTTCATCATGTAAATTTGTTAATATCATAATTATTGAAGTTACTGAAAGACCAAAACCAAAATCTAATAAATCAATATAATTTAACTTCATGCGTGAATTTTTTGCTTCCACCTTAAAAAGTATTGACAAGACAATACTTTTGGTGGGTATTAACCAAATAGAATGGTTATTAGTAAATTGCTCCATAATCGTTATCACATCCTTAAAATAGCAACTGTTAGGTAGTTCCCCCACTATTTAATGGACACATAAATCAAGGCTAACTGAATGAAAATGTCATGTATGATGTTAAGTTTGTCGAAGCGGCAAAAAATGCGTCGGAAACCTTGAAGTAGCCGAAAAAGTCGCTTTTGTTTGTGCCGCTCTTGCTTGCTCCGCTCATTTTTATCGCCCCTTTGTTTTTCAAGTGCGTTTTGCCACGCAACCGCAGCCCCGAAACGGAAATTGCATAGCGAACGTACTTGAGAAGCCCGCTCAGGCTTCGTCGGAAAACGCGCTGGTGCCCGCGATTTCCCGCCTCGCCTTCACGGTTCTCAAGGTCGTTCGCTACGGTTATACGAGAAGCCCAATGCGTACCGACGTTAATATTTTGAAAAGTATGTATTATGATTATATGGCGATTTCGACAGAAGAACAAGCTGCACGACAAAAAATGCGACCGGCTCTCCCGAAAATTTCGAGAAAAAGCAATTTGGTTTTGCATAGCCTCAAACTCCGCCGGAAACCGGGTTAAAGCCCTCAGTCGCCGCCTCGTTTTCGGACAACGCAAAATCAAATTGCTCCTGCTGAATCGCCTTGCCAATACATTGTACCGGCGTTCGCTTTAGTTTTATGTGTTTACTTGATTCGTTATTCGTTTTTCTAAGTAAACCGAAGTCCCGGGAGCTTCGGGTGTGCAGAGCTTCCGCTCCGCGTTGCCGCAATACATAAAAGGTGTGCACGTGGGCGTCAACATTCGGTCGGCCGTGTCCGAATGCGTCTGCCCGCTTTCATATATTACGGCGGGTGGTACGGGTGTTGCGTGATGGTACGGGTGAAGCATGGTGTTGCGGTGTTACAAGGTGCAACCGTTATACAGCGGCTTCGGCACGGAGCGGTGCGGTCAGTTTCAGGGCGAACCCCTTCCTGAGATGGCAAAACACGTCCTTTGGCATAGAAGCGACTGCTTTGTTTCTCGGTTGCAAGGCAAGTATATCGCAAGCGTCATGCGATGATATCCGGAACCGTTCCTGGAATTTTTCCAGGAAATTTTCCGGACTCTTCCCCGGCGATTCCGATAAATTTTCAAATCATAAAATTATTCACCCGAAAATCAAATTTCCGTATTGAATTTACCTCCCAAGTTGTGTTACGATGTCGAAAACAGTTTTTCAAATGAGGAACAACAGGTGTTGACGACTATGCCGATTTGCACAACAACTCAAGCAAGCACATGGTTTAGTTTTTAAAAGCGGTTGACCGTTGCATTTCAAGTGCACCGGTCAACCGCTTTTTGTGAATCATCAATAAATATTCTGAAACGGGGGGCGCAAAATGAGTATTTCAAATTTTGTTAAAATTTTAGTCGTAATACTCGTAATACTGTCCGGGGCAAGCGTACTTTTCACTACACTTGCATCTCGGGCAAACGGTCGGGATGCAAGCGAGCAGAGGTTGGTCAATGTTGATTTCGAACAACATCAAAACACTGCGCGAGTCCTTGCATCTGTATTTGAAATATCCGCAATCGCGTCGGTTGTTTTGTTGGCCGTTGTCAGCATAGCGGGCGTATTGTTTATTTTGCACAAAATATCCCCTGCTCGCGCGTTGGCCGCCGCCGCCGAAGAAGTAGCCGGGGGCAATATTGCTGTCAACTTCGACACAAGTAAAAATGATGAAGTCGGGCAGGTTTCGCGAGCTTTTGCGAAGGTCGTGCAAAGGTTAAATACGGTTGAAGACGCTTTCAAAAAGGGCGTGTATGAAAATCAGCACGGAAACATACTTTACAGGCTCGAGGACTCAAGGTTGGACGGCGTATATGCAAGAATACTGGAAGCAACAAATGCCATAACGTATGAATATATACTTACAATTGACGCACTTTCCGAACCCTTCGTGTATGTAGATGCAAATTTCAAAGTTATTTTCACAAACGAGGTTATGCGAAATTGCTCATGGCAAGACGGCAATAAAATTTTGGGTATGCACATAAACGACTTGGTGCGCAGCGACTTGTCCGGTCATCCCGCTACAACGAAAGCATTCCGTGAGGGCATTCGGCAGGACGGCACAGAAATGCAATTGCAGTTAAACGATACACAGCTCTTTGATGTGCAATACAGCTGTGTGCCGTTTTTGTACGACGGCAAAGTTGTGTGCGCGTTAATTTTATTAACAAACACAACTCATATCCAAAATATCCGGAGGCACACCGAAAAACTCAACATATACCGCAATAACCGCACCGAAAAATTAACGAACACAATTATCGACGCTTTCGCAAAAGCTAATTTAACCGTAAACATCCCCAAAAGCGAGTACGATGCCGATACGGCCGAAATTGCCAAAGCGCAGGATGCCGTTGAAAGCATTGTGCAAAATGCAACAAACACAATAAAAAGCTATGTAGACGAAATAAGAAGTTCGCTTGCGGCTATTGCCGCCGGCGATTTAAAAACGAAAATAACACGAGAATATGTAGGCGATTTTTCAGGCATAAAGGACAGCATAAATAATATCTCCGCAAGCCTTCACAAAAACATGTCG
Source organism: Defluviitaleaceae bacterium (assembly GCA_009781765.1). GTDB lineage: Bacteria > Bacillota > Clostridia > Lachnospirales > WQUN01 > WQVC01. The sequence goes on from WQVC01000079.1 coordinate 4,411, forward strand.
GAAATTTCAATGGCGGCGCAAAATGTTTTTGAGGGCGCAACAAGCATTACATCAAGTTCGATGGATTTATCCGCCGGTTCGTTTACTCAAGCGGCATCGCTGGAAGAACTTAACGCTTCCGTTGATATGATTAAAATGCAGACTCAAGAATTTGTAAAGGATGCCGATGAAGCAAACGAGTTTTCCGCAAAATCTGCCGCCGATGCAAAAGAAGGCAACGTCGCAATGGGGCAAATGACCGATGCAATGACGCAAATCAAAGACTCTTCCCAAAATATTTCAAAAATTATCAGGGTAATTCAGGATATTGCATTTCAAACAAATTTGCTTGCGCTTAATGCCGCCGTTGAAGCCGCAAGAGCGGGTGAACACGGAAAAGGGTTTGCCGTTGTAGCCGAAGAGGTTCGAAATCTTGCCGCAAGAAGTCAAAAAGCCGCCACCGAAACCACCGATTTAATCCAAGCATCTGTAACCAATGTGGAATCGGGCGCGGCGATTGCACAAACAACCGCACAGTCGTTAGATGCAATAGTCGAAAGCGTGGAACATGTTCTCGACAGCATCAACAATATAACCACCTCCGCTAACGAGCAAGCGGAAGTGATTACACAAGTGAGTTCAATCCTGTTAAAAACCGCCCATGCTGTTCAGGACAATTCAAAATTTGCACAAGACGCCGCCGCAACCGCAGAAGAATTAAGCTCGCAATCCGAAATGTTGAGGCAAATGGTTTCATTTTTCAAGCTGTAAGCGAATCAAAAGTTCAGAATAACGCCTCGCCGTAAATGCCTTGTGGCGAGCGACCGGTCTTTTTTCGGATGATTTTCCCGAAAAAAAGACATCAAGCGAGCCGCTCACAAGGCATAGGCGAGGCGTTATTTCCTACCCTTGATTCGCGTCCGGTAAAAATTTTTCACCCATAAAATACTCCGCGCAAATTTTATATCCTGCGCGACCGTAGATGTTCAAAATTGCGGTGTAGGTGTAGCCCAAAAACGCCCCGCTCATGCCCGCGTTTTTCAAATGCTTTGTACCCGACATAACCAACCCGCCGGCAATTCCCCTACCCCGATGCTTTTTCATTGTTGCGGTGCAGCCCACCGTACCGACACCCTTTTTTTCCACCTCTCGGCTTACCTGAATCGCGCCGATAATTTCGCCCGCTTCCTCGGCGACTAAAACGGCGGTATCGTGTTCGGCCTCATAGAAACGCTCATCTGTGTAATATTGCACAAATGATTCTTCCGCATCTTTTACACACGCAAGGACATCCGAGATGTCCTTTTTGCTTGCCCACCGGTATGTGATTCCGTGAATTGTGTCGCCGACGGAATTTTCGCTGAAATTTTTCAAATCAAGACTCATATCAAAGCATCCGGCGTCCCCCCACCAATGCACATATCCCCGTTTTTTGAAAAATTCATGCACACCGTCGCCCATCGGAACGCCGGGTACAATATATTCCTGCCCTGCACCGAGGCGAACTTTGTCAAACCCCCGAGACGAAATATATTCTTCCGACCGACGCAACAATTCGCTTCCGAGTCCCCTCCCCCGAAACCCCTCCTCCACACACAGCAAATAAATCGTGTTCTCATGCACCGCCGAAAACCCGACCGTCCGGTCGTCTGCGTCAACGGTTATAATGCGGCACGCTTCGAGGATGCTCTTGACTTTCTCTTCGCCCCGCATAACGTCGGGCATGGCTTGTTTGTAAATTTCAAAAATTTTATCAAGCATCGCTTATCACCTCGTATGTATTATATATGATTTTCGGGGCTTCGCCCCGAACCCCACCCGCTTTTTGAAAAAAGCGGGGCAAAAACTTTATTAAAATCGCGCTTCGCGCGATTTTATGAAGGGGTCAAGGGGCTGCCAGCCCCTTGCAGGGGTTTGGGGACGGAGTCCCCAAGGTCTGTTTCAAAAAATAAAAAACCCCCTATCGGTAGCCGGTTGGCTATCGACAGGGGGTAAATTTTTTCCGAGTCGAACGCGAAAGTTATAACTCCGTAATGCGCAATCGCTCGACCGTAATGGTTGAGCCGCGTCCGGCGGCGGGATAAACGGGACTTGATACGGCGAAACCGTTCTTGAACGCTTCGATGTATTCGTATTCGGTGCTTGCGACGCGAACTTCGCCGTTGATTTTGATAGCCATAACCGTTTTTGCAAATATCCACTCGATGTCAATGAACTCGTTTATGGGAATCCGCGTGGCGTTTTCGTGAGTGTGATAATTTTCGACGGATAAATCGCTTACGGATAAATTTTCGCCGTCGTAAAATTCGCCGTCGTTCATCGCGCCGTTTAAGTGCATCCACGCACCCCAATAATTTGTCGTGCTGCGACCGTAATATATGCGCAAATTTGTGCTGTCGGTTTTGGCACGCATTTCGATTTTCAGCGGCGCAGCAAACGATTGCGGTGTTCCGACCAAGCCGTTTCCGCTTGTGGGGGCGAAAATCACCAACCGACCTTCGGGGGTGTAACTTACCTGCAATCCTTCTTTTACGGCGTCGGCGTCGGGAATCACGGTACGCAGGTCGATATTTGCGGGCGTGCCGGTCGCCGTCGCTTCGACATTTGCAAGCTCCGCCTTGGCTCCATCGAATTTGCGTTTCACGTCTTCCGCGCTGTCAACGGGAATCCACAGCTCGTTGTATGTGTTGCCGGTTTTATAAAATTCCCCGTAAAGTTCCATCGAAGGAAAAGACCGTGCTGCACGGCTGTAGCCGGAACCCGGCATCCATTCCGTGTAAACGCGCTCGCTCAAATCGGACGCTTCGGCGGGATTTTCAACAACAACCCACTTGCACGCCGCAACTTTGTGCTTTACAAAGCCCAAAAATTTCGGCGCGGAGATGTCGCCGTGACAAAGGGTTTCGGCAGGCGGAAAGTCCGGCGGCAAATCGGCGTCGGACTCCGCAGCAATTAAATATTCCGTCGTGCCGAGATAATGCCGCGTAAACATTCCGAAAAGTCCGCCGTTTTTTGACAACGCTTTTAATTTGTCCAAAGTTTCCGGGGGCGTCATTTTCCACAGCCCGGCAATTTGATTTTCGTCATAATCGTCGTTGTCGCGAAAAACATATTTCGCTCCGATTACCGAAAACGCCGGTTTTTCTGCAATTTTGAAATTCATTTCGCTCACTCCTTTTATTGAGAGGATGAATTTGATTGCGGGATAATTTTTCAGCGACACGTCGGATTTTCGGGCAGAAAGCGGCGGAACGCCGTGAATCTCCTTAAAGGCCCGCGTGAATGCCGCCGGGGATTCGTAAGAATATTTCAGCGCGATGTCGATAATTTTTTCCTCGCCGCGCCGGATGTCGAAAACGGCCTGCGACATTCGCCGCCTGCGCACGTATTCCGAAATCGAAACGCCCGTCATAAACGAAAATATGCGCGAAAATTCGTAAACCGAGCAACCGACAATACGAGCCGCGACATCGTATTCGATAGTGTCGGTCAAATTTTCTTCCACATACCTTACGACGTTGTTCATGCCCCTGAGCCAATCCATGCAATCTTCATCCCTTCGTTAGTGAATGCATAATTGAAGGCGAACAGAGGTGCGTCTGATACCGCGCGGTGCGCTCGTTCGCTTCATAAAGTGCATTCACTGCGCACATTATAAAAGTGTGCCAAAATAATTTCTTTGCATTTGTTACCGGGTTTGAGCAAGATAATTATATGTGGTAGAATTGTACCTGCATATACCAATTACAAGGGGAGATTTTCATGCCGTTTACAGCATTGCAACTCTACACAATCCGCGATTTTACCGCGCAAGACGTACCCGGAACGCTTCGCAAGGTCAAAGAAATGGGCTACGACCACGTTGAACTTGCGGGAACTTACGGAATGGAATTTCCGGGGTTCAAAGCCATTTTGGACGAAATCGGACTTTGTGCAATCAGCGCGCACGTGCAGTACGACGACTTAAAATCGGATATGGCGGGAACAATAGCATCATATAGGTCGTTGGGTTGCGAATATGTAATAATTCCGATGCTGCAACGCGACCAACTGCCCGGCGGCACGAATTGCTTAAAAGAATTTTTCATGCAATTCTGCGCGGAATGCAAAAAAGCCGGAGTTGTTCCCGCATACCATAACCACGCCCACGAATTTGAACGCCTCCCCGACGGCACATTTATTTTGGATAAGCTGTTCGAATTTGTTCCCGAGCTTTTCGCGGAACTTGACACCGGTTGGCTTACAGCGGCGGAGCAATGTCCGGCGGAGTACATCAAAAAATACGGCTCGCGTTGCCCGATTGTTCATTTGAAAGACACAACGCTCGTTGACGGCAAATACGAAGACCGCCCTGTCGGCAAAGGCTCGCAAGACATCGCGGGCATCATTGCCGCCGCGCATGAAGCGGGCGCGTCCGGCTTTGTGGCCGAACTTGACAGGGCGGTCGGTTTATCGTCACTTAATGCGGCAAAGGAAAGCCGCGAATATTTGAAGTCGCTCGGATATTAGTCGAACATATCATTGATATAATGTCCGGCACTGCGCATTGCGCGTTTGCCGTCACGAATCATACGACGACGTTCTCTGCTGTCGGTAGCACTGATAGTAAAGCCCGCGCCAACCAACAACCCGACGGTTACACCGCCGATTAAACCACTGGCAAAACGTGACATAGTAATCGCTCCTTTCGGGAAAGTCTGATTTTAATTTGCGTCGCAACGGCGTAAATATACAGGGGAATTTTTTGAAAATGCAGATAACAGGAAAATTTATCGGTAACGAACGCGGATTCGGCTTCGTTATACGCGAAGTCGGCGAAGATATTTTTATTCCGCCGCATCAAACAAACGGCGCGTTAAACGGCGACGACGTGATTTGCGTACTCCGCACTCACGAACTGAAACGAAAATTCCAAGACACCCCCGGAAGAGAACGAGTTTCGGGCAAAATTATTGAAGTAACGCGCCGCGCACCAATGCTCGGCACGTTTTTTTTTGAAGGCGCGCAAGGTTTCGTTCGCCCCACAGATAAAAAAAATTCCTACGTTTTCTCCGTTCCGATGAAAACAATTGCGAAATTTTCTCTTGCCGACGGTCATCGCGTCGTTTTTTCAATCAACAAGCGCGCCCGCCCCGACGAACAGCCGGAACCCTGCTTTGTTACCGAAATTTTAGGGCATGTGAACGACCCCGGCGTCGATGTTTTGACGCTGATATACGAAGCGGGGGTATCTTTTGAATTTCCCGAGGAAGTGAAAAACGAAAAAATTCCGTCGGAAATCGCGCCGGAAGATTTGCACGGCCGTCGCGACCTTCGCGCCGAAAATATTTTTACAATCGACGGCGACGATACAAAGGACATCGACGACGCAATTTCATTCGAAAAAACCGCCGACGGCTTCCGGCTCGGAGTGCATATCGCCGACGTTGCGCATTATGTTCGCGCCGGCACAGCCATCGACGCGGCGGCATTTTTGCGCGGGACAAGCATTTATCTCGCCGACCGCGTAATTCCGATGCTTCCGCACGCGCTTTCAAGCGGAATTTGTTCGTTGTTCCCCGGGGTTGACCGCCTCACGCTGTCATGCTTAATGACCGTTGACACCGACGGAAACGTCACCGACTACGAAATCACGCCCTCGATAATTCACAGCAAACGCCGCTTCACATACAACGAGGTGCAGGAAATTTTAGACGGCGGAGACGACCCGGTTCTTAATTCCATGGACGAACTTCGCGGCATTTTGCGCGAGAAACGTGAAAAACGCGGCGCGTTAGACTTCGACCTTCCCGAAGCAAAAATTCGTGCCGATGAAAACGGCCGCGTAATCGCAATCGAGCCGGTCTTGCGCAACAACGCCACCGGCATAATCGAAGAATTTATGATTTTGTGCAACGAAACAATCGCCGCGCATTATTTCGCGCAAAAAACGCCCTTCGTGTATCGCACCCACGAAGAGCCGTCAAAAGAAAAACTTGCCGCTCTTGCAGCGCAACTTCCGGCGGCGAGCCAAGTTCGCAATAAACGCCGGGAGCGCACGTCCGAAGCCGAAAATAATCCGCCGCGCATAAAAATTCCCAAGCGCATCAACGCCTCCGCGCTGCAATCCATTCTCGACGCCGTAAAAGACACCCCCGCCGCATATACCGTTTCATCCGCAATTCTTCGCGCGCTTCCGCAAGCCGCCTACACTTGCACAAACCCGACACATTTCGGCTTAGCGTCGGAAGCGTATTGTCATTTCACGTCGCCGATTCGCAGATACGCGGATTTGCAGGTTCATCGGATTATTAAAGATTCTGCGGGGGCTTCGCCCCCACGCCCCTCTCGCGCTTACGTGCTGGCCGGGCGGCCCGCCGCTTCGCCGGGGGTCATGCCCCACGAACTTTTTGAAAAAAGTTCGACAAAAACACAGGAAACCGCGCAAAGCGCGGTTTCCGATGAAAGAGGGGTTCAGGGGAACGTTTCCGAAAGTTCCCCTGAGGTTTTAGAAAATTTATCAAAAATATGCGCCCAATGCTCGCGAACGGAACGCATCGCCGAACAGCTCGAACGCGACGTTACGGAGCTTAAAAAAGTGCAGTTTATGGCGGACAAAGAGGGGCGCGTTTTTGACGCGATTGTATCCGGAATTACGTCGTGGGGCATTTTTGTGATGCTTGAAAATACGGCGGAGGGGCTTATTCCCGCGCCGCATCTTGCAAAGCATCAGTACAAGTTTAACAAAGAAAGCAATGTGTATGAGGCGAAGCGTCGCAAAGGCGAAAAAACGGGCAAAGTGTTACGGTCCGGCTCGGCGATTAAAGTGCGGCTCATTCGGGCGAATGAGGACGAACGCCGCCTGATTTTTAAGATAGACTTCTGAAAATTTTCTTAAAATCGTGCGAAGCGCGATTTTTGATAATTTTTGCCCCGCTTTTTTTAAAAAGCGGGTGGGGGATTGGGGGCGAAGCCCCCAAAATCTTATTCGCGCGAACACGATAACGCCCCTTCTTCGCAAGCCTTTACGCAGTTTCCGCAGCGGAAGCATTCGGGGGAATTTGCGGCGGGTTCGATTTTGACATGACACGCTTTGTTGCACCGTTTACAGCCGGTGCATTTTTTTTTGTCGCAACGCATCCGCAGAACGGCAATGCGGTTAAACAGCCCGTAAATCGCGCCGAGAGGGCAAAGTACGCGACAAAAAATTCGCAATATAAATACAGAAAGAATCAGTACGCCGGCGGCAATAATCGCCTTTAAAATAAACTGCCCGCCGATTTGGTCGCGCAGAAAATCGTTTGCGCCCAAAAGCGGAACGGCCGCAAAAATCGTACCGGACGGGCAAATATAGGCGCAAAACCACGGCAAATTCGTGAAAAACATCGGCAACATCACAACAAAAATCGCGAGAACCGCATATTTTACATATTTTAAAAATCGCAGGCGCGTTATGATTTTCGGCGTTTTGATGCGATAAAGCAGGTCTTGAAGCAGGCCGAACGGGCAAACAAATCCGCAAATAAATTTGCCGAAAATCACCCCGACAGACAGCAAAAAGCCCGCGACATACAAACTCATCGTATGCCGCGCGCCTGAGAAAAACATTTGTGCCGCGCCAATCGGGCAGGAAAACGCCGCCGCCGGGCAAGAGTAGCAGTTCAGCCCGGGGGTGCAAAAGCTCTTCAATTCGCCCTGATAAATTCGGCCGGAAAAAAAATTATGCAAAAACGGATTTTGCAACAAAAAAAAGCCGAGTTGAATCAGCAATCGACTCATATTGTCACCCCAACCCGATGCATTCGAGGCACACAAGCGAGCCTTTGGCAAAAATCTCCGAAAGCTCGCCGCGAAGAACCCCGAGCGCAATTAAAACAATGCCGACGGCGAAAAGTAAAATTTGTGCGGCGCGAATTTTCATGCCCGTTTGCATTCCGGAATTGCAATTTGCGTTCAATCGGTCGCGATTCGGGATTCGAAAAAATTTTTTCATTCCCGCTCAAGCGCATCGGAAATCGCGTTGCGGAAGGTTCGCGCAGAGCCGCCAATCATTTGCTCGCCGATAACATTGCCGTCACGGTCTAAAATGATGCTTGTCGGCAAAAATCCGGATTGCACAAGCGGAAACAGCTCGGCAAAATCGGCGTGATTGGCGGCAACCGTAGTAAATTCCGCGCCGGCATTTTGTTTTATTGCGGCGGCAGTATCGGCGGCGGTGTTAAAATCGCCCAGAAGCGTCAAAAACCCGACGCGCCCTTCAAATTCCCGCGAAAGCTCCGCTAATCCGGGCATCGCCCGCACGCAAGTCCCGCACCAAGTCGTCCAGTAATAAACAAAAAACGCCTCTTTTTCGCCCAACGCCTCCTCGGTCACGTCGTTTCCGTATAAATCCTGCGCAAGAAACGGAAACGGAAATGCTCCGACGGCGGCGGCTTCGCCCGACGTTTCGGCGCGGCGCGATGCGGCAACTTCGTTGTTTCCGGCGCATCCGATAAAAATCGCAAACAACGCGACAACAACTAAAATAATCTTTCTCATTTAATTTCCTCCCCTGTAGCGGTTTGCCGCTATTCTATCACACTCTCTGCATTCGTGCGCCCTGAAGTAGCGAACGACCTTGAGAACCGTGAAGGCGAGGCGGAAAATCGCGGGCTTCTGCGCGTTTTCCGACGAAGCCTGAACGGGCTTCTCAGGTACGTTCGCGATACATCGTAACGCGCGGAACCACATATGCCGAAGCCAAGTTTTCGCCGGCGGCGGATTCGGCGGATTTCAACAGCGAGAAAACCGCCTCGATGTCGCCGAGGGCTTTTTCGGGCGTGGATTCGATTTGCGCGTTTTGTCGAATTGCGGCGTAAAAATTTTCAAGCTCACGCTGATAACCCAGCCCCGGCGTGTACGCGACGGCGGACGAACCGCGTCCGTCTTTGTACGACACGTTTACGAAACCGCAGTGCGGGTCTTCGAGAAAAATTTCGCCTTCCGTTCCGAAAATTCGCAGCCCCACAAGCGGAGCTTGCGATTCCTTACCATCGGTGAAAAATGTGTAATGCCCGGCGATGTTTTCGAAAGTCAGCAGCGCGTTTATGCACGAATACGGCGAAAAATCGTGCGTGGGCGGTCGTCCGTGAGCGTAAATATCAATGTTTTCGCCGAAAAAATAACGAAGCCGCGCCATGTGATGCACGCCCGAGTCGAGGATTACGCCGCCCTGATAGCGGGGCTTTTGTCGCCATTGGGTTTTGCCAAAACCGCCTGCTTCCGAATCGCGAACATAATTAACGATATGCGCGTCGATGAAAAACACCGGTTCACCGATTTTTCCGCTCCGCAGGATATTCTTGATTAAAACATTTTGCTCGTCGTAACGCACGTTTTCCGCAACCATAACCTTTGCGCGGGTTTTATCGCGAATTTTTATCAATCGCCGCGCCGCTTCCGGCGATGCTGCAAAGGGCTTTTCCGTCAGCAAATGCTTGCCGCTGTACATGATTTTTTCGGCGGTTTCGAAATTTTCGCTAATCGGAACAAGCGACAAAATCGCCTCTATGTCCTTTCGAGCGAGCATTTTTCCCAAATCGCTGTAGGCGTTGTCCGGCGAATGCCCCAAAAATTGCACAACATCTCGCGCCTTGGGTAAATCGTTGTCGCACACCGCCGTTATTTCAAATTTGTCGCGCAGTTTTGCAAGCGCGGGCGCATGAAGCCGCTCCCACGCAAGCCCTAATCCGACCACGCCGAGATTGATTCTTTCCATAAAAAGCTCCCTTCGCCCCTCCCCTACAGGGTTTACATTTTTATGGCGGATTATGCGGCGGGAGGTTTAGGGCGGCTTGCGGGGCAAATGTCGGCGCAAATCCCGGAACGATTCCAGGAAAAATTCCAGGAAAATTTCCTGGAACGGTTCCGGATATCATCGCAAGAGAGTTGAAGTATACTTGCCCTGCAACCGAGAAATTAACGGTCGCTTCCATGCCAAAGGACGTTGTTTGCCATCTCAGGAAGGGGTTCGCCCTGAAACTGACCGCACCGCTCCGTGCCGAAGCC
>WQVC01000080.1 GCA_009781765.1 Defluviitaleaceae bacterium
CATGACCGCTTCCCACGAACGGCTTCTCCTTGTTTTCGTTATACCGTTTCATCCAAATATACAGCGTGTTGTCGTTGATTCCCGTTTCGCGACTCGTTGCCGCTGACGCTCTGCTCGCTATTGTTTTGCATACTTCCGGTTTGTATGCCGGGTCGTATTTTTTCGTCATTTTGAACATCATCCTTTTTTTATTTTACTTGATGTTCAATGTGTCTGTAAAATTTAGGTCGAACAAGCCAATATGTTTCATACTCAAATGAAGGGTCAGTCGCAACCGTTTAAACCTTTTGAGGGCAGATAATGAAGCAAGGTAAAAGCGAGAGCAAAAATCGCCTTTTTCTCCTGTCCCGAAAAGTATGCTGAACAGGTAAAAAAGAAGGAATTTTTGGTTATCGTTTTCGTCTTTTTTGTTCGCTGTTGCTTCCGTGGCGGGGGACTATGTGGAGTATATTTTTTCCCCGGTCACGCATTTCGAAAAGTCGGTGGAGCGGAACAGGCAAAAAATTCAACACTTGACTTGAAGTTTTTATGATGATTTTCAAAACAAATAAAAGGCTGTTGCGAGAACGTAAATGCGTCCGACAACAGCCTTTTTTTTGTGTGGTTATGAATTTGTTTGATTTGATTTTTAAAGCAGTTCTTTCGGGTTGCGCATAAATGAGCGGTTATACAGCGGCTTCGGCACGGAGCGGTGCGGTCAGTTTCAGGGCGAACCTCTTCCTGAGCAATAAGTCGCGTCTGAAATCATTTCGCCCTTCGCCGAAAACCGGCCTGACGCCGCCGGTTTTCGCCTCGCGCTCAATTGTTTCAGACTGCGATTATTACCTGATGGCAAACACGTCCTTTGGCATAGAAACGACTGCGTAATTTCTCGGTTGCAAAGCAAGTATGTCCCGGGCGTAATACCGTAGTATCCGGAACAGTTCTGAGAATTTTTCCCGGAATCATTCCGGGATTTATGCAGCCTGATGACATCAAAAAGAACCGCACGTCAGCGCGGTTCTTTTAGCGTTTCTGCCCCGCTTTTAAGGGGCGCAGTGAGCGAAGCGAGCGTTTCCCGCGCACCCTTAAAAAGCGGGTGGGAGCTTGGGCTGTCCCCCGGCGAAGCCGGGTCGCGTCAGCGAGGCCGCCCGGCCAACGCGCGCAGCGCGTGAGAGGGGGCAACGCCCCCAAAACCTTATTCATACCGGCGGGTGAAGCCCCGCAATCTCACTCACTAAACTCGCCTTCATCATCCGGGGGCGGCACGAAATCTTCAAAATCCGGCGGAATTTCAGTAAGCTCCGCATCTGCGTTGACATCAGCCGCGACATCCGCAACTTCTGCAATCTCCTCCGGCTTGGGTGCGGGGGCGTTTTTCGGTTTCTTGAGCATACTTTTTTGAAGCTCCTGGCTTTCGTGATACATAAGGCTGATTTCGCGCTGCTTTAACACAAGCGAGTCGATGCGGGCAATTTGCACCGGCTCTTCGCGCTTTCGTATGCGGCGGCGCGGCGCGAATTGCGGAACAATATCGCGCTCACTTGTGCTTAACAAAATCGTGGAGCATTGCTCGTCCTCGTTAAGGCGGCGGCGTTTTTCCTCTATTTCTTTGCGCATTTGCTCCGCGCTTGCGGTAATAAGCGGGCGCACAAGCGGCAAAACTTCATTGCTGCTCGGCGGACGCGATTTTTTTTCTTCAAGCTCGATTTCCTGCGCGATTTCCTGCTCAAGGCGATGATGCTCAAGCTCGCGCTCAATAAAACTGTATTCGCGCTCGTCACGCGCGTCCAACATTTCGTCAATTTCGTCTTTGAGGCGCGCCAATTGCTCCTTGCGCTCCTCCGGCGAAATTTCTGCCATGCCAAGCACGCGAGTCATGCTCTCGCGTATTGTTTGAATGGTAAACTCTTCGCCCTCGCGCCGATACATTTCATCTTCGCGGGTTTCGTTGCGTTCGCGAGCGTGTTCGCGCCGCATATTTTCAAGCCGCTCGCGCTTTGTCATTGCGTATCGGCAACCGACACGCGCTTAATTCCGAGTTCCGCAAGCTGTTCTCCGGGAACATCGTTGGGCGCGTGAGTCATGGGGCAGGATGCGTCCTTAACCTTCGGAAACGCGATTACCTCGCGCAACGAATCCGCATCGGTCATAATCATAATCATACGGTCTAATCCTAATGCAATTCCGCCGTGCGGCGGCACACCATACCGAAATGCTTCCAGTAAATATCCGAAATTCTCCTTCGCGCTTTCCTTCGTAAACCCGAGAAAACCAAACATAAGCTCTTGAGTTGTTTCGTCGTGTATGCGAATGCTTCCGCCGCCGATTTCAAACCCGTTAAGCACCAAGTCATATGCCCGCGCGCGTATATCGCCGGGTTCGCCGGGTACAATTTTATCGGGACACCCCTGCGCAAACAAATGATAATCTTCTTCCATCGGTGCTGTGAACGGATGGTGCGTGGCGATAAAACGCTCGTCTTCCGGCGAATATTCGAGCAGAGGAAATTCCGTCACCCACAGGAAATTATACCCGTCGAGCGCAAGCCCTTTCCACTTCGCCGCCGCTACTCGCACCGCTCCGAGCGCATCAAACACAATTTTATTCGCGTCCGCGCAAAGCAAAATTAAATCGCCGGGTTGCGCATTAAATTTCGCGGCGATTTCGCGCAATTTTTCGTCGTCAAAAAATTTCGAAATTGTTGATTTAATCGAGCCGTCTTCGGGAAGCGTAATCCACGCAAGCCCCTTGGCTTTGTGGGTTCGCGCAAGCTCAACGAGTTCGTCGATTTTTTTGCGCGGCATGGCGGCGCAACCTTCGGCGTTAATCCCGCGAACACTGCCGCCGCTTTCAAGCGCGCCGGCAAATACCTGAAAATCACACCCGCGCACAACGTCGGAAATATCGCAAAGCTCCATGCCGAAGCGCGTGTCCGGCTTATCCGAGCCGAAACGTTCCATTGCTTCGTGCCATGTCAGGCGCGGAAATTTTTCCGGCAATTTTTCGCCGAGAACATCTTTAAAAACGCGGCGCATCAAACCTTCCGCCGTTTGCAGAACATCCTCTTCGTCGACGAAAGACATCTCGACGTCGATTTGCGTAAATTCGGGCTGACGGTCGGCGCGTAAATCTTCGTCGCGGAAGCATCGCGCAAGCTGAAAATATTTATCAAAACCGGCAACCATCAAAATTTGTTTCATTTGCTGCGGCGATTGCGGCAACGCATAAAAAGACCCCGGATGCGTACGCGACGGCACAAGATAATCCCGCGCACCTTCCGGCGACGAATTAAGCAGCATCGGAGTTTCAATTTCCAAAAATCCGTTTTCGCTGAAAAAACCGCGAACCGCTTGCGCCGTTTTATGACGCAACTCAAAAACGCGCTGCATTTCCGGGCGGCGCAAATCGATGTAGCGATATTTCAGGCGCATATCAAGCGCGACGCCTTCGTCGGCAACCTGAAACGGCGGAACTTCCGCTTCCGAAAGTATGCGCAGTTCGCGAATATCTATTTCAATTTCTCCCGTGGGCATATTTTTGTTCACGTTTTCCGGGGTGCGGGCAATAACTTCGCCGGTGATTGCAACAACAAATTCACCCCGCACACTTTTGGCGATTTTGTAAAGCTCCGCGTCCCGCGCTTCGCTTGCAACGGTTTGAACAATGCCGGTTCTGTCGCGCACAACAATAAAAACGAAGCCGCTCAAATCGCGCCGCTTGTTCACCCATCCCATAATCGTAACCGTTTGCCCGGTATGTGTTACTTCGCCGCAATAATGCGTGCGCTTTAAGCCCTTCATACTTTCGCCCATGCAAAAGCCTCCTTATAAAAATCTTCCCAAAACGCCTTTAACCGCCGCAAAATCAACCGGCTTACCAACATGCGAGTTCATTCCGGCGTCAAGGCACTTTTCAACATCTTCGCGGAACACGTTTGCCGTCATGGCGATTATCGGAACGGTTTTTGCGCAAGGGTCGTGCAAAGCGCGAATTCTGCGGGTTGCCTCGTAACCGTCAACAATCGGCATGTGTACGTCCATGAAAATAATATCAAAGCGTTCCGGATTTTGAGCAAAAATTTGATACGCTTCTTCGCCGTCACGCGCAATAACGATTTCGATTTTCGTATCTTCCAGAATGGCAAGAACAATTTCGCGGTTTATGTCAATGTCTTCGGCGAGAAGCAGGCAACGACCGGGGAACTCCGCATCAATCGGCGCACCGACGGTGCATTCTTCCGCGTACATCTCGATGTCGGGAATTTTGGCCTCGATTGTAAACGAAAATGTCGAACCCTTGCCGAGTTCGGATTTCACCCGAATTTCTCCGCCCATAAGCTCGACGATGTGCTTCGAAATTGAAAGCCCCAACCCCGTGCCGCCGTATTTTCGCGCGGTACTCGCTTCTGCCTGAACAAATGATTTGAACAAATTTTCCTGTTGTTCCTCGGTCAGGCCGATGCCTTGGTCGATTATATCGAAGCGCAGTACGCAGCTTTCGGCGGTCGCGCTTTCTAAAGCGGCGCAAAGGCAAATTTCTTTGCCGTCGGCGGTAAATTTGCTCGCGTTTGAAAGAAGATTTGTTAAAACCTGCGTCAAGCGATGGTTGTCGGCAAGAAGCACTTCGGGAATTTGTGTATCGAGCCGGAGCGAAAAAATTTGCCCCTTTTGCTCAATCAAAAACCGATTTACCGAAACAACGTCATTTATCATCTTGGGGAAATCGAACGCCACTTCGGACAGCGTAAACATTGCCGCTTCAATTTTCGACATGTCCAGGATGTCATTGATTATGCCCAAAAGATGCTTGGATGCAATGGAAATTTTGTCGAAAGCGGCATCTTTATTTTCCTCGGAAGCCGCGCCGCGCCCGAGAGTTGTCATGCCGATAATCGCGTTCATAGGGGTGCGAATTTCGTGGCTCATCGTTGAAAGGAACGTGCTTTTTGCGTTACTTGCCGCTTGCGCACCTTCGAGCGCGGCAATCAATTTTTCTTCGTTCGCTTTAAGAAGCCGTCCGCGCCGCTCAATTTCGCTTACCATGCGCTTGTGTTCGCGAACGTCGTGAATGTATGCGGCAACAACATATTCGTCATCGTAGTCCATGCGGATGAAAACAACTTCGGCGGGAAGCGGTTCGTCGGTATCGGGAACGCGATACGTCCACTCAAATTCCGCCGACCCTTTTTCAAACGCGCGATTTAAAAATCGTGCCATAAGCTCCGACGAAGGTTGCCCGTCGGGCTGAAATTTCGGGCTTGTTTCTCCGAAACGCGATTTAAGCTCCGAAATATTTTTAAAATTAAAAAATTGCAGCGACATTGCATTTGCGTCAATTATTTTTTTGCCGGCGTCCCAAATAAAACAGCCGACCGGCATAGCATCGAGCATTATTTTCATGCTTCGCGTAACAACGCGAATCCGCGACGCCTGTTGCCGGCGATGCACCGCACTTACAATCATCATGGACGCCGAGCGCAAAAGCGACACTCGCCGCAACGAAAACGGCTCGTCCCGAGTAAAATCCTCGTACCATACCATTCCCCAAAATTCTTCGCAAAAATACACCGGCACAATTAACACCGATTTTGAACGGGTAAATGCCGGGCTCATTTCGGGCAAGCCGGAAACAGCCGAATTTATAACGTGCATTTCGGAAAGTTTTTCGTACCAACCCGGCGCGTACGCAAATACCCGCTCCGTTCCGTCCGAAACAGACGACGATTCCCATGCAAGCTGCAATTTATACGAACGCTCGGGCATATTTCGAAAAACGCGAATCGCGTCAACTTCGCCGACGACGGAAACCGTGTTCATTCCGTTGACCAAGTGGTTGTTGAACTGCTGAAAGTCGCCGTCATGCATTCCCAACAGCGAGAACATCATGTAATCGACGGTTTCCATTAAAAATTCCTGCTGCTCGTGAGTTTGAGCAAATTCAATGCATGTTTCGTTCGATTCCTTTAACTCGCACGAAAGCCGGTTGATGCGCCCCCGTTGCACAATAAAAGCAATTCCCCCCGCAATTGCAAGCACCGCAAAGATAACCAACCCCGCAGCTGTAAGTATGACGAATATAACCAAACCGGTTTCCATGTCGATTTTCACCTCTCGGACTGCTGCCTGCCCTGACTTTGAAGCAACAGGTTACTTCCAATAATCAAACTCAAACTCGTACAGTTGTACAGTGTCGTTTTCTTCAATTCCGAGTTCTTCAAGCCGCGCGATAATTCCGCGCTCGCGCATGTAGCGTTGAAAGAACGCAAAGCCGCGCTCATCCGCCATATTTGTATACCCCAAAAGCCGCTCGATGCCGGGGCCTTCCACGCTGTACAGCCCGTCTTTGACCTTCTCGATGCGGATAAATTCTTCCTCGCGGGCAGGCTCGAAATATGTTTCGTAATCCGGCTCGAAATCCTCGGCGTCCGGAGCGTTTAACAGCGTTTCCGCAACTCCGCGCATAAGCGCGTCGATGCCTGTGTTTGTTGCGGCGGAAATCAAAAATACCTGCCAGCCTTTTTCTGCCGCAAATTTTTGCAATTCTTCGATGTATTCTTCGTCCGGGGCAAGGTCGGACTTATTCGCCGCGATAATTTGCAGCCGCTCCGCCAACTTGGGATTAAACGCCGCCAACTCGGCGTTGATTTTTTCCACCGCTTCAAGGGGAGTTAAATCGTCTTCGAGACGCGCCGCGTCAACAACATGCAAAAGCACCCGCGTACGCTCGATGTGTCGCAGAAAATCAAAGCCGAGCCCGACGCCTTCGCTCGCGCCTTCAATCAGACCCGGAATATCCGCAAGCACAAAATCGCGGATGTCATTGCGCACAACGCCCAAATTCGGCGAAAGCGTAGTAAATTGATAGCTTGCGATTTTCGGCGTTGCCTTTGTCACCCGCGAAAGCAACGTAGACTTGCCGGCGTTGGGAAATCCGATTATGCCCACGTCGGCAATGAGCTTCAGCTCCAGTGTAACACGATATGACTTGCCCGGCTTGCCGTCCTCGGAAAATTTCGGGGCTTGGCGCGAGGGCGTTGCGAAATGCTGATTTCCGCGACCGCCGCGACCGCCTTTTGCCAAAACGCGACGCTCTCCCGACGTTTTCAAATCCGCCATAACAAGCCCGCCGGGCGAACCGGTTTCGTCGGTTTCCCACTCGTACCGAATTAACGTGCCTACGGGAACTTTCAATATTAAATCCTCGCCGCGTTTGCCCTTGCATTTGCTTCCGCCACCGTTTTCGCCGGCTTCGGCACGAAAAACTTTTTTGTAACGAAAATCCGCAAGCGTGTTGATGCTTGAATCCGCAACGAAAACAACGTCGCCGCCGTTTCCGCCGTCGCCGCCGTCGGGGCCGCCGTTCGGAACATATTTTTCCCGCCGAAAGCTGATGTTTCCGTGGCCGCCGCTTCCGGATTCTATTGTAATTTTCACGTTATCAACAAACATTTGTTATGCTCCTTCATTGTGCGATTGAGTTTATCATAATCGGGGGTTGTGTGCTATAGTAGACTTCTTGCACGATTGAAAATTACAACCGCGCAAGAAGTCCGGTTATTCGGGGTGATACATATGTCAAAAAAACCGCTGTATTATGCAATTACAATTGTTTCGGCGATTTTATTGTTGGTTGTCGGCAACATTTCGGTTTCGCGCGAAAGCTCCGCCGGCGCGAGGCACGAGCCGACAATTGTTCCGGCCGTTGTTACGGAAATTGTAAGCAGAACGGAAGAGTACCACGTAATTCGCCCGGGATTTTCAATTACATACGTAGACATTGATTTTGTCGCGCGAATAACTTCCGGCGAACACGACGGCGAATATATTCGCACCGCGCACACCGTTATGACCGACACGGAAATTCGGCGCGGCGACCGAATTTTACTTATTTACAACGAATTTCGCGGGCAATTTTTTTTCTTTGACTTTGTGCGAATAAATCATATTTTTTTGCTGGGGTTCGTTTTTTTCGGGCTGCTGTTGGCGTTCGGCAGAGGCAAAGGCGTTGCCGCAACCGTCGCACTGGGGCTTACCTGCGCGGCGATATTTCTTGTGTTTATTCCCGCAATTTTAGCGGGCGTGAACATTTATGCGGCAACGTTTTTGCTTTGCACGTACGGGGTTTTGGTGACGCTGTTACTTGTTGTGGGGTTCAACACGAAAACTCTTTCCGCCGCACTGGGATGCCTGGGCGGAATTTTATTTGCGGGTGGGCTGATGCTTATTATGAACGTCACGCTTCGGCTCACCGGATTTGTTGACCACGATGCGCAACAACTTTTCGCGCTCCCCTACCCCGTAAATTTACGGGCGATAATATTTTCCGGGGTAATTATCGGGGCGATGGGCGCAATCATGGACGTTGCAATGTCGATTGCGTCATCACTGTGGGAACTTAAAAGATTCGACAAAGCCGACTTCGCCGAATTATTTAAGTCCGGAATAAATATCGGGCAGGATATTATGGGTACAATGCTCAACACTCTAATCCTTGCCTACATCGGAAGCTCGTTATCCATGATTTTGGTTTTGTCCGCCGGCACACTTTCGCCGACACGCCTGATGAACACCGAAATGATTGCCGTAGAAATTTTACGCGCGTTAATCGGCAGCTTCGGAATGCTTTTGGCAATTCCGCTTACGGCTGCAATTTGCGCGTGGCTGTACAGCGCGCCAAGCGCGCAATGAACACCGGGGTCACATGCCGGACATTCCCTCGAAGCCGGCGGAATCGTTTCCCGTGCAATTAAAAAATCGCGCGAACGCGCGATTTTAATTAAAGTTTTTGCCCCGCTTTTTTCAAAAAGCGGGTAGGGGTTCGGGGGCGAAGCCCCCGAAAGCGGCTATAAATACCCGTTCTTTTTTTTGATTCTGTCGAAAATAGTTTGGATTTCCGCCTTGCGGGCTTTAGTGTCCGCAAGGTCGGTTATCCAAGCACCGTTTTCCTGACGAATGCTCATGCCGGGCTTCGCGCCCGAGGGCAAATCCGTGCGCGGGATGTCGCGGACTTCTTCCGTATCCCAGTTTTGAATAATTGCCCAATCGCCTTCAAATCGGTCTATTGCCCACATGTTAATTCAAGCTCCGTAAACGCTGCCCGTCGGGCATAAGAACGTCTGCGCCGCAGCTCACAAATACCATATGTCCGAGTTCGTCGGTACGCAAAACAAGCAGATTGTGTTCTTCGAAAAGGTCGAGAATTTCCGTATGGGGATGATTGTAGCTGTTGCCCGCACCCACGCTGATTGCCGCAACACGCGGATTCACCGCTGCTACAAAGTCGCTTGATGAAGACGTGCGACTGCCGTGGTGTCCGGCCTGCATAATGTCAGAACGCAAATACATACCGTTGTCCAACATGTTTCTTTCGGACGGAACTTCCGCATCGCCCGTAAACAAAAACGAATTTGCTCCGTGCGTCATGCGCAAAACAACGGAGGCGTTATTCAAATTACTGAACGATACATCGCCGGGCGCGACAACGGTAAAATCCATTTCGCCGAGCCGGAATGTATGCCCCTGCGTCGCAATTGTTGCCGGAATATCGTTTTCGTCGATTGCCGCAATAAAATTTCTGAAAGCCGCAGATGTATGCGTTACATCCGGCATCATAACCCGCCCGACTTCCACGGCGTCGCTGTTAATTATGTGGATGAACGACCCGATGTGGTCCAAATGCGGGTGCGTTGCCACGATGTAATCCAGTCGGGTAACGCCCATATCCGCCAAATATCCCAAAATCGTTTCCCGCGTTGCGATGCGATTGTCGCCGGCGTCAATCAGAATCGCATGATTGTCGCACTGCACCAAAATGCTGTCGCCCTGACCCACGTCGATAAAATGTACGCGAACTTCGCCCGTTGCTTCGCCCGTCGGCGGAGGAACGGGTGCGTCCGCCTGCGCGTCGCCACCGGGCGCGTCCGGCTGATTCGCATCAACAAGAACGGTTTCGCCATCGCCGGTAAGCCCTTCGAGAAGGCCGCCTACGTTTCCGCCGAACAGCGCGAATACTCCGAGACCGATTATCACAATTGCAGCAATTGCCACTATTGCGAGTATTCCTTTTTTGTTTCCGCCGCGCCGACCGCCTCTTCCTCCGCGACCGCCACCACCGCTGTTGCGACCGCCGCCACCGCTTCCGCCGCCTGTTAAGTTGCGCACTGTGTTGACTTTTTCTTTTACAGCTTTTACCTTACGTTTTTTTGATGCTAAATCCATGTTATTGCCCTCCCCTTAATGCAGCGGTTTTGACCGAACGCACGGAAAATTCCGCAACAAAGCAAAGCCGCTGTATTTTTGACATTTTATCTCATTATAATGGGTTTCCCGGCAATTGCAAGCGGTGTAAACTTACGGCAGTGAAATACCGTCCTGCGCGAAAACAAAAAAGCAGAGCGAACAGAAATCGCTCTGCTTTTTTTATACGGCGTCGGCTATAGTGAATCAAATTGCTTCACTTTACATCACAAGAATCTCAATCGCTTGCGTCGTGCCGTCCCATGTGACGACTGCGCCGAAAAATTCGCTGATAAAACGAAGCGGAACCATTGTTCTGCCGTCGATGATTTGCGCCGGAACATCCATGCCTAACGCGGCAAGTTCCGGGCTTACTTCGCCGATGCTAAATCGCAACACTCGGTCGTTTAAGGTGATGGTCACAGTTTCCGTTTCCGGCGTCCAATCCACGTCCGCGCCCAAAGCATATGCCGTAAAACGAACCGGCAACAAGGTGCGCCCGTTTTGAATTACCGGCGCGACGTCCATAGTTTGCGCGGGCGCATTACCCGCTAAATCTGTGATGGTTAAGCCGCCCGGTTGCAGTACAAGCCGGCTGACATTTTCTGCATAAGCTATGATAAATTCGCCGGCAACCGACGTGGCAAAGCGAAAATCTCCCGATGCCGCATCAAAACTTCCGCCGACAAGCGTACCGTCGGGAAGCATTGCAACTATTCTGTGAGGATTAAGCGCGTCAATGTTTTCGAGCGCGACAGTAATTGATGCGGGGGCGGTAAGATTTCGGATAATCGCATCGCCGGAAACAATAACGATTTCTACAGAAACTCCCGCGCTCGTTGCAGTCGTTTCCGCGCCGATGCTGAATGTTTCGCCGCCTTCGCGGATAATTCCCGGCAAGGCAGATGCCGGCAAAGTAACGGTCGCGCTTTGCGAAACAACAGTTAAACCGGCGGACGCCGAGACCAACGCCGACAGTGTGCGCGATTCAATATTGACGGCTGAATATCCTGCGGGCAAAACGAGCGTCGCGTTGTTTGTGCCTGCACTTACTTGACTTTGAACTACAGCGTGTACATGAGCCGCATTTGCCGGATGTTCAAGGGGAACAACAACGACGTCGGGGAGCGGCGCAACCGGCGGAGGTGCAACGGGTTGCGTTATGCCGGGGCGCACCGCGCCGATAAATCCGCCGCCTCCGCCTGCGGGAGGTCTTGCGGGAGGTCTTGCCGGCGGACGTGCGGCGGGGGTGGTTGCGCGCCAATTCGCAGTCACTTCAACCGGCGCATCAATCATATAGAAAAATGCCGTCGTTGCGCTTGTTGCGTTTGAAATTGTGAGTGCCGAGGGCGATGATGTCCAAGTTTGAAAAACATATCCCGACGGAGCTTGCCCCGCACTGAGGCTCACCCGTTGCCCCTCATAGGCAACGGCAGGGGAGGCGGATGCGCCCTGTCCGCCGCCGATTATTGTTATTGCGTGTTGCGCTAAAGTTTCCGCAACGGTAAGGGTGAAGTTTTGCACGGCGTCGGGAGCGTGACCGGCTGCGATTACGCGGAAGCTGTGTACGCCGGCGGCAACTGCCGGGGCAATTGTAATTTCTCCCGAAGCGGAGTTTATGCTTACCCCGGCGGGAGCGTTTTCAAGCGCGAAGGTAACGGGAGCCGTTCCGGTTGCCGTAACTTGAAAAGTGCCGCCCGCGCTGTGCTGCACGGTAAAGGTGTTTGCGCTTGTAATGCTCGGAGCAGTAGTGCCGGGACTCCAACCGTCAATGAATGCCACGACTACGTTACGATTTCTCCAGTTGTCAATTCTGAAACTTTCGAGGGTCGCCCCAAACAACGGAGTTTGTACTACATATTCGTGTCCGCCGCCGGGTAAACTTTCGGGTCGAAGGAAGCCTTCTTCGGCGAGAGCGTAAAAGCGGTAAGCATTGGGCATTCCCCAGTTTAACAGCGAACTTCCTGCGCCATGAAGCCACTCGTCGCGGCTGTGAGCAATTCCTGCGGTTGCCCATTCTGAACCATAGGCAAACCAATTAGGTGCGCCGCCGACCCATGCTTCAATGGCCAGATTGCCGGATGTAGGAGCGTTCGGCATTGCGATAAGAGCCAAGCCCTCAATGTCAAGCTGTATTCTTGTACTATCTGCGGCAATGGTGCCAAGATGTAAATTTCGAATATCCAACGTAAGGTAAATTTCATCCCTGTCGGTATTGGTGTTAAACCAATTGTAAACCGAATCGGATGCGCCTGTTTGCGGATTTCGGAACGGCAACTGTCTGCCGAGGCTCGGGTTGGCAGGGTCAGGACCGAATACATGGGTATTGCCGCTGCGAACAGTAATTGCGCCGACGTCCCAACGGAAGCCCTCGGGAGCTACCAGACGGATGGTGTGTTCGGAGGTGGCGGCTTGAAGGTGGTGTCCTCGATTACCAAGATTACCGACCGTATCCTCTGTAATACGAATGGGGTATAACTCAACCCTGCTGTCCGTCACAAGAGTAACGTCGCGAGACTCAATTGCAACGCCGGGAAACCAAAATGCAAACTCACCTTCAAGCAAAGTAGCCCTGTAAGCCACCACGCCTTGTGCGTTAACAGAACCTAAGCGAATCTGCATTGCTGCATTCGGGCGACCCGGTTGCACGGGTACGGATATGTTAATCCAACCTTCCATGTCAACTATTGCGCCCTGAAAGCCCAATGCTTCATCCAGGGTAATGCGACCTGTACTCACAATGTGCGATTCGGTTCTGTATCCATGATGCCGACTGATATATACGCTGTTACGCCATCCGTACCAAGAAGCGGAACGGTCGGCGGTGGTGCTGTTAATGCCGACGTCAGAGCTTAAACGCCAAACATCATTTGCAGTAACAGGTGCTGTTGCGTCAAGCACACTGAATCCCGGACCGGGTTCGAAAATGACGGGAAACCCGGTCATACCGGGATGGTGACTATGACTTTGAACCATACCTACCATGTTCATGCCGGAAAATGCACCGCCGGTAGTCGTAAATTCCAAAAACAAGTTTCCGCCCGGCGGAATCATTTGCCCGCTGAGCCATGCAGAATCAATTTGGAACATCATGTCAAGAGGCGCACTATGTACCCCCTGCATGTTATTTACCGGATGGATAACGCCCGGTCGCGCTGTACCTGCCACTTGCGGGACGATTGATGCATCTGTAAGCAGCGAATCATTCCCAACGTAGCCCGAGGGGTCGGCGTATGCCGTTACAGGTAAAATGCCGATGGTTAAAACAATCACCATCAGGATACACAGGTGTTTCTTGATGCGTTGGTACATAAAAAAATCCTCTCCTTTTTTGTGACCGTAAACGGTCGTCCGGGGCAAATTTGCAGACTTTGCCCTGCTTATATTTTTAGCGGTTTATGTGCTGCGCGACTATGTAAAGCTGTAAAGTCTGCGCAGCTAAACCGCATACTGCCTCCGCCACTACGGAAACTATAAAAAGGTGTACCTTTTTATAGTGGGCTGAATTTGCTCCTTATTTGCCGTAATTTGTCAAAATATCGAAAAAAAAAGGAAAGTTTACGTTGACTTTCCTCTTTTTGTGTGCTAAATTTTGCGCGGATGGTAACTGTAAAAAGGTACACCTTTTTACAGTTACCGTCCGTCTTTTCCGTTGCGCATTTCCC
>WQVC01000081.1 GCA_009781765.1 Defluviitaleaceae bacterium
TATTTTCGGCACGAGAAGCACAACCCGCCAAGCGGCAATGAACGCCGGGGAGATATGTAAGCGGCGACACATACCCTCGAAGCCGGATAATATTTTCGGCACGAGAAGCACAACCCGCCAAGCAGCAAAACCAAAAAATCGCGCGAAAGCGCGATTTTTTTTACGGGGTCAAGGGGACTTCGTCCCCTTGCAGGGGTGTGGGGACGGAGTCCCCACAATCTTTTTCAGTATAAAATCGCGGACTACCCCGCAGCAACCCCGCGCATCATAAGTTCGATTTCCGCAACCGACACCGCAAGCGCAACAGCGGCGGCATCGGCGGCAAATTGTTCGACGTAAACGCCGAAACGCATCGCCATCCGGTCAACCTCGCTGATTTCGCCGAGCTCAAACATTTCGTCGATTAACTCCAACCGCGACCGCCGAAGCGACTGCTCGGAAACAGCCAACTCGTGCGCGCTTCTCGCGTCGAGATAATTATTCCATGCGGTTACGGCGGAAAGTTCGAGTTGTCGCGTAAGCAAATTGCGCTGTTCTTCCATCAGCATCATTTCCGACCAACCGACTCCGCGCCCCATATGCCCTTCAAGCACCGCAAGCGACGCATTATTTTCAATCAATCGCGTGCGCAAAGCGTCGGCATTTCGCACGTCCGGGCGCGACGGCGTCGGAATCACGAAATCATTGCGAAAATCCTGCCCGTAACGCGCGCGCCTGCGCCCCAAAAGCTGCCGCTCCGCCTGAATCGTATCGCGATTAAGTTCAATTTGCCGTTCAAGCGCGGTTAATTCCGCCGCCATGTAATCCAAATTTCGCTGCGTGGTGAAGCCAAGCTCAAGCCGCACATTTTCAAGCGCGATTTGACGCGCCGTAAGCTCGCGCTGCCGAATCAGCAAATCATTATGCGCAATCGTAAGAACAACCCCGTAATACGTCATGTTGTACATAAATTGCTCCAAATGCTCGGCTTCGCGACGTTGCCGCGAAAGCGCGGCGTGGTCGGTGCCGCCCCCGGAAAGCTGCCCCATCAACGCCGCAAGTTGCGCTTCAAGCTCGGCAATGCGCCCTTCAAGCCCGCCGCCGGGCAGACCGTAATCCGCCTGCGCCGCAATCGGCGTTGCAAAAATCATTACAGCGCACAAAAAAATTGCAATTATTTTTTTCATTCCTCAATCTCCTCCCGATTTGTCTGACTTCTTGCAAAATTGAAATTTTCGTTTCGGGATTCGCGGCAGAACACCTCGCTTGATGTCGTTTTGCTTCGCAAAACAACCGGTCGCTCGGCAAGCCGCGCCGCTTGCGCTAACCCCGCTCCGAAAATTCCTTAATCATGCAAGAAGTCTATTTCGATTCGCGCATTCATCCCGATTAACAAGCCCGTGTTTTCGGGAATCGCCACCTCAACCTCAAATTCAACGATATGCGAATCAAACGCCGCCGCCGGATTCACCCTGCGAACCTCGCCGACATGAGTACCCGTTGCATCCGCAGTAATTAACGCCTCCATACCGGGGCGAATGAACGCAATATCGTACTCGCGAAAGCGCGTCATAACGCGCAAATTTTCCGTGTCTTCCACCACGAACATCGGCCCCGCTCCGATTGCGCCTTCGCGGGCAATAACAGCCGTAACCGTGCCGCTAATCGGTGCGGTAATTTGTGCGTTTTCAAGTTGCCGCTCCATCAATTGCAACGAAATTTCCGCCGCTTCAAACTGCGCATTCAACTGCGCAATTTCCAAATTTACGGCGTGTTCCATGGCCTCAACGCCGGAACGAATTTCAAGCGACGCCATATCAACGGCGATTTCGAGCGGTTCGAGATTTGCGGAAATTTCCGCCGTCGAAAGATTACTGCGAAGCATTTCAAGTTCCTGCTCCGCCGCAAGCCGCGTGGTTTCAAGCAGAACCGTCGCATCTGTATGCGCGGATTCTGCGGCGGCAAGCGCGATGCCCAATTGCTCGAGCGCACGACGCTCCGCTTCTTCGGCGGTTTCCAAGCCGGTCACTGCGTCGCCGTAAGAATTTTGCGCATGTTCAAGCGCGATTTCAATTTGCCGCAATTCGTTACGCGACAATCCGCCCGCTTCGTACAAACGCTCGAATCTTTCGCGGTCGGATTGCAACGTTTCAAGCTGCAACCTCGCCGCCGTCAACGCGCTTTCCGCTCCCGTTACATGCGGATTGCTTCGCGCGGCATAATCCGCACGCGCGATTTCATAATTTCTGCGAACGGTCGTCAAATTAAGCTCAGTTGCGGTCAGCGCGCTTTCCGCACCAACAACATGCATGTTTGCGTTGTTCGCCAAATTCGCATACGCCTCCTCGAACATGCGGCGGCTCAACTGAACGGCATTTTCGCCGGTTTCGCGAAATGCGCGAAGCTCCGCCTGCTGTTGCGCCGGCGCAAGAGCCGCCATTCGGCGCATATTTGCAAGCTCGGCGCGGCGTTGCGGCGGAATAATTTCAACCATATTGCGAAGCATTTCAATTTCAACCCGCTGCTGCGAAATCATAAGCTCCAAGTCGCCTGTATCCAAAACCGCCAGCAATTGCCCGGCTTCAACTTCGTCGCCCGCTTCAACGTACACGCGCTCAACGATAAACCCGAGCGTCGAATACACGCTGCGCCTTTCCACGCTTTCAACCACGCCCCGCGCAGTCAAATTCTGCGCCTCGCCGCCGGTTTGAATCTCGGCGAACACCGCTTGGCGCGGCTCAACGTCGTTCGAGCATCCCGCCAAAATCCCCGCCGCACAAATCACACCGATTAAACAAAAAAATTTCTTCATAAATTATCCCTCCATAATATAATTCTCAGCTAAGACCGTGGGCTCCGCCCACGCCCCGGAAACTTTTGAAAAAGTTTCATCAAAACTTTATCCTAAAATCGCGCGAAGCGCGATTTTAAATAATTTTTGTCGAACTTTTTTTAAAAAGTTCGTGGGGTTCGGGGCGAAGCCCCGAGGTTTTTATTTTTAAAAATATTTATCTGAGCGGAATGCGAACCTCTGCGTTTACGCCGGTTAAGCGGCTCAAATCGACATCGTCGGTGATGTTGATTTCCACGGGAACAAGCAACGTCGTTCGCGAGGAGCTTGCGTCGGGCAGGGCTGATGTTCCGATGTTGGTAACGTAGCCGATGAAGCGTTGCCGACCGAAAGTGTCGATGCGAACGTAAACACGCTGCCCCAAGTATACATCCAAAATGTCGGTTTCTTCAATGTCGGCACGAATGTGAACGGTGCTTGTGTCGGAAATAACGGCGACCGTTTCCGCCGGCGAAACCCATTGCCCCTGAACGGCACTTGTGCGCATGACGAGTCCGTTCACCGGCGAGCGCATTGCTTCGCCGCCTTCAACCCAACCGAGAATTTCGTTTGCGCCGACGTTTTGCCCTTCGCGAAGCGAGAAGCGTTCCAACACGCCGCTGTTTGTTGCCGAAACGGGAATTGCTCGGGTTACGACCTGCGCGTTGTCCGTTGAAATAAATCCTGCGTTGTGCCATGTAAATGCCGCAAATGCCGCGCCTCCGATAAGCGCGATTGTCAAAATTGCAGCCACTGCTTTTTTGTTCACAACAGCCCCTCCTTTATTCTTTTTTCCGTAAACGATGGTGAACATCAGGGAAAGTATTAAAATGTTCGCGCCGATTATTGCAAAATTTTCTGCGATTTCGGTTGTGTAAGTATCGACGAAATTCATGGTGTAGAAAATTCTGAAAATGCTCATAAGCGTATCGTTTTGGCTCATGGTTGCCAAAAACGGGCCGAAGCTGAGCAAAAATCCGACCATTTGCCCTGTTCCGGTTGCGGCTTGTTGGTTTTTGGATGTCATGCCGATAATCGCGCCGATTAAAATTGATGCGGCAACACCAAGCATCAACGAAAGCCACATTGCGAGCCGTTGCGAAAAATCGGCGTCGGGCATCAGGGCGGAAAACGCCGCGCTGCCGATTATTCCGAAGGATAAAAACACGCCGCCCACTCCGAGCAAATACTCGTGCGATTTTACTCCCGCCATGAGAAGAAATCGCAGGGAATTTTTTTCAATGTCTTCGGCGATTACAATTGCTACCGCTCCGACGAATGCCATTCCCGCGAACATTTTTGCAAACATGGTGATGAACATTGAATCCGGCATACCGGGCATGTTTACGTCGATGAGATGCGTCATTATGAACGCCATTACGGGGTAGATTATAAATTGGCTTAACACGTCGGGGTTTTTCGACACGTCGCGGAACTGTTTTATAAAAATTGCCGATGCGCTATTGGTCATACAAATCCGCCCCCGTCATTTTGATGAATACTTTGCCCAAGTCCGCAACCGTTCGAACGGATTCGTGCCGGCGGCAGATTTCAAGCGGTTCGCCCTGCTCCACGATACGCCCCTTGTGAAGCAGGACGACTCTGTCGCAGAGTTTTACCGCTTCATCCATGTTGTGAGTTGTGAGAAAAATTGTTGCGCCCGCGTCGCGAATTTTTTTTATCAGCTCATGGATGCCGTCGGTTGTGCGCGGGTCGAGCGCGCTTGTGGGTTCGTCCAGAAACAGCACCTTTGGCGAATGTAAAATTGCCCGCGCCAGTGCCAATCGTTGACGCATTCCTTTTGAAAGCGACGTTACCGGCTTTTTTGCGGCGTCCGCAAGCCCTACGTTTTCGAGTGCTTCTGTAGATTTCTCCGGAGCCATGCTGTATATGCGGCGAAAAAGCTCCAAATTTTCCAAACAGCTCAGCCGCGGATAAAGTCCGTCTTCATCGAGCATCAAGCCGGTTTCGAACGGCGTTACCGCAACAGTTGCTTCGCCGGCGTCGGCGTCGAGTTGATGCGTCAAAATATTTATGAGCGTTGTTTTGCCCGAACCCGACGGTCCGAGCAGCCCGAAAATTTCCCGTTCTTTCACCTGAAAATTTACGCCCGAAAGCACGGTTGCTTCTCCGAAACTTTTTTCTACATTTGATACGTTAATCATGTGCGTTCCCTCCCTTACTTTCCCGTTCGTTGCAATTGACAGCATAAAGCATCCCCTAAGGTGAGAGTCAACATGTTTTTTTTAAAATTTTTTGCGGAAGTGCAAACCGCTGTAAATTGCGCTCGGAATCATATCTTTTTTTTCATGTTCATGGTAGACTTTTTCGGGAGTTTACGTTGTATTGTTCAAAATAGGAAAGGTTGATAAATATGGTGAAAATTCATCCGAGCATCCTGTGCGCAGACCACGGAAATTTAGCGGAGGACGTTAAGCGGCTTTCCGGCGCGGATTTTTTGCACATGGACGTTATGGACGGCGACTTTGTTCCGAATTTCGGGCTCGGTACGGAAAGCATAACCTGCGTACGCAATCATTCGGAAGTTCCGCTCGATGTGCATTTGATGATACGAAATCCGGCGCGGCATATTCGATATTTTCGCAAGTTGGGCGCGAAAATCATAACGGTTCATCCCGAGGCGGATACGCATACCGCCGGTACGCTCGCGCTTATTCGCGAACTCGGCATGACGCCGGGCATCGCGCTTAATCCGGGTACGGCCGTCGAAACCGTTAAGGAAGTTTTGCCGCTTTGCGACCATGTTTTGGCAATGACGGTAAACCCGGGTTTCGCCGGGCAGGAATTTTTGGAGTTCACCACAGGGAAACTTGCGGCTTTGGGCGAGCTTGCGCAAAAATACGGGTTCGCGCTTTGCGTTGACGGCAATATCGACGCCGGCAGAGTGCGGCAGCTTCGTCCGCTCGGCGTAACGAATTTCGTAATCGGCACGGCACTTTTCCGCGACGGCGACCCCGCAGGCATGATTCGCAAAATCAAAGAGGAGAACTCGTGAAAGAATTTAGCTTGAAAGAATTTAATTGGGCGTTGCTAATCGGATGTTGCATAATTGCCGTCGGCATTTCACACGCTGGAGCGTTGATTGGGCGCAGCATCCCCCATGCAATGCACGGGAATTTTCACGGCTCGTTCAGCGCGCCTGCGAACCACGAACCCGCGGCCCCGCGCGAATTTATGCGGGAGTTTGAAGCCGCAAACTTCCTTGCGATGCACCGCGAGGATTTCGTCGCGCTGGTTGAAGCGGGCGAACTCGCCGGCACGTATGCCGTTTTCGATGCGGAACGCCCTGTATGGGCGCGGCATGGCGGAATTATAGTCGTGCCGTCCGTTGCAGACGAAAATGTCGAGTGGCGCGAACATGGCGATATGCGCATGGGCGTCGCCCGACTCGCGCCCGAGCCGACGCCCCTTCCGGAAATGATGATTGTCGAACACCGCGTTTTCTGCCGGGAAAGGCTTACCGAATGGATGCATGAAAGAATACAGCAATAAACTTCTTGCGAAGTTGAGTTTCGGGGTGCGCGGCAAAACACCTCGCTTTTTGTCGTTTTGCTTCGCAAAAACGACTGCCGCTCGGTAAGCCGCTGACCCCCGCTCCGAAAATTTCTGACATTATGCAAGAAGTCCAATATAAAGGAGGCACACACATGCAATACGGATTTTTTGACGACGCGGCGCGTGAATACGTAATTACGCGGCCGGACACACCGTACCCGTGGATAAACTATTTGGGGTGCGACGATTTTTTCGGGCTTTTTTCAAACACGTCGGGAGGGTACTGCTTTTACCGCGACGCCAGAATGCTTCGTTTGACGCGCTATCGTTACAATAACGCGCCGGCGGACATCGGCGGGCGGTATTTTTATTTGCGCGATAACGGCGAAGTCTGGTCTCCGTCGTGGATGCCGATGAAATCGAAACTCGACAGATACGAGTGTCGGCACGGCATGGGCTATTCGAAAATTTCATCCGCGAAAAACGGGCTTGCATTTGAACAAACGTCGTTTGTTCCGCGCGGGGATACTTGCGAAATTCACAAAATCGTTTTGAGAAACGAAAGCGGCGCGGCAAAAAGCGTGGATTTATTTTCGTACATCGAATTCTGCTTATGGAACGCCAACGACGACATGACGAATTTTCAGCGAAATTTTTCAATCGGCGAAGTTGAAATCGAAGGAAGCGCGATTTATCACAAAACCGAATATCGCGAACGGCGAAATCATTTTGCGGTGTGGGCGGTTAATGCGCCGCTCGCCGGTTTCGACACCGACCGCGAAACTTTTCTCGGGCTGTATAACGGCGCGGATTCTCCGCAAACGGTTTTCGCCGGCAAGGCGAATAATTCCGTTGCGCACGGTTGGTCGCCGATGGGTTCGCATCATATAAAAGTCGAACTCGCGCCCGGCGAGGCGAAAGAACTCGTTTTTGTTCTCGGCTATTGCGAAAACCCCGAAGACGACAAATGGGAGCGCGCGAGCGTCATCAACAAAAAACCCGCACTCGCGCTTTTGCAAAAATATGCAACGGCGTCAGCAGCGGATTCCGCGCTTGCGGACTTGCAGGCGTATTGGGCGAAACTGCTTTCGAACTTCACCGTTGACGCGGAAGATAAAAAAATGGCGCGAATGGCCGGCGTGTGGAATCAATATCAGTGCATGGTTACGTTTAACATGTCGCGAAGCGCGTCATATTTTGAATCCGGCATCGGGCGCGGAATGGGCTTTCGTGATTCGAATCAGGACTTGTTGGGATTTGTGCATCTTGTGCCGGAACGCGCACGCGAGCGCGTTATGGACATCGCCGCAACGCAATTTCCCGACGGCAGCGCGTATCATCAGTATCAGCCGCTTACAAAGCGCGGCAATAATGAAATCGGCAGCGGCTTCAACGACGACCCGCTGTGGCTGATTTTGGGCGTGGCGGCGTATATAAAGGAAACCGGCGATTATTCGATTTTGGACGAAATCGTGCCGTTCGACAACGACGAATCTCTTGCCGACACGATGTTCATACATCTGAAGCGGTCGTTCGACTTTACCGTGAATAACAAAGGGCCGCACGGTTTGCCGCTTATCGGTCGCGCCGATTGGAACGACTGCCTGAATCTGAATTGCTTTTCGAAAACACCCGGCGAAAGTTTTCAAACCACGGCGAATTTCGAAAGCGGAATCGCGGAGTCGGTGCTTATTGCGGCGATTTTTGCGTTCGTCGCGCCGGATTATATTGAAATTTGCCGCCGCACAAATCGCGCCGACGAAGCCGCTTATGCCGAGGCCGAGCTTGCGAAAATTCTTGCCGCCGTTGACGCACACGGATGGGACGGCAACTGGTTCTTGCGCGCATATGACGCGCACGGCAAAAAAATCGGCTCGAATGAGTGCGACGACGGCAAAATTTTCATCGAGTCCAACGGATTTTCGGTAATGGCGGGCATCGGGCTGAACGACGGTCGCGCCGAAAAAGCGTTAAACAGCGTGCGCGATTGGCTCGATTCGCCCTACGGAATTGTTCTGCAACAGCCGGCGTACAAGAATTATCATCTCGAATTGGGAGAAATTTCGTCGTATCCGCCGGGCTACAAAGAAAACGCGGGCATTTTCTGCCACAATAATCCGTGGGTGACAATCGCGGAAACTCGCCTCGGGCGCGGCACGCGAGCCTTTGACACGTACAAAAAAATCTGCCCCGCGTATCGCGAAGACGATTCCGCGCTGCGCCGCATGGAGCCGTACGTTTATTGCCAAATGATTGCCGGCAAGGATGCGACGCGCCACGGCGAAGGCAAAAATTCGTGGCTGACCGGCACGGCGGCGTGGACGTTTACGAGCATTTCGCAGTACATTTTGGGTATTCGCGCCGATTACGACGGCTTGCGCATCGACCCCTGCATCCCCGCCGACATGCGCGGCTTTAAAGTTACGCGCAAATTTCGCGGCGCGGAATACGAAATTTCCGTTGATAATTCCGCCGGCGTTGAAAAAGGCGTTGCGAAAATTCTCGTAAACGGAAGCGAAATCGACGGAAATTTGCTTCCCGTCGGCAGCGGAGTTTATAAAGTTGAAGTGGTGATGGGGTAATGAGGCAATTAAAGTTTCGAACGGCGTTCCCGAAAGTTGCGATGCCGGTTTTAGCCGGTGTCGCAATTGTTGCGATGTTGCTGCTTTCGGGTTGCGCGAGGTTTTTTGATGTTGATGCGATGCGTGAATCGGCGATGGAGTGGGTTCGGGTGTATGACGTCGATTTTTCGGCGGAATTTTCGGACACATTCGACGCCATGTTTGACAACAATTGGACGGTAATTTCTGCCGACGACAGGTTTGTTGTCCCCGACGAATACGACGGAATTGCGCCCGTACGCGACAGGCGACCGATGCGGTTCAACACATTCGAAATCGGCTACACCGACGCCCTCGGCAACGCACGAACCATCACGTTCGACAGTCGGGCGACAATCGCGTCGCGCACGGAAGCCCATATAGCCGATTACATGCAACGGTATTTTCAAAATTATTTCGACGCATATCAGGAATGCGGGGTACTCTCGATTCTGAATGTCCACGTGTTTTTGCTTAACGCAACCGCAAACGCAACGCGGGAGGAAAACCGAGAGTTTGTATACGCAATAGCGGAATACCGGCGGCGGATGGATACTCCCGAGGGTGCGATTCCTCTCGCGCGGTTGACGCCTTACAACATGTTTGAATATGCCCCTGTGTATCTGTCGGTTTCGATGAACATTTCGGAAGATTTCGAAGCCTCATTAAAAGAAGTCGAGAGCATGTTCGCCCGGCTTAACGAGCTTACAAATTATCGGCTTAACGCATCTGTTCAAATTATTTATCGTCCCGAGCGCGCAGACTACCGTTGGTATTTTGTGCGCGGCGAGCGACGCGAAAGCAGTTCCTGCGATTTTCAACGGCATGTATTTGAAGGTCACAGGGGAGTTTTTTGGGAGTGAGTCAAGCTGAAAACGGTCTTTCGCGCTTGCGCGAAAAGAACGGTTTCAATTTGACGAACCCCCGACACGAGTGCTTTTGCGCAAGCAAAAACGCGCCGCAAAGAGTCTCTCTTGCGGCGCGTTTGACATCATTCGGTAACAATTATATATTGAATCAGTTTGATTTTTGATTCACTGTATCATCAGAAAAACTACTTTGAAGGAGGATTTTTATGTCTTGGGAGCAAGGAATTGACATTAAAAATGTCAGCACAGTAATTTGCGGAAGCAAGGTTTTTTTCGGCGTTGGCGCGATTGAAAAAATGGATTTCATCGCCGGCGAACTTAAAGCTCGCGGAGTCGGCAGCGTTCTTGTTATGACGGGAAAGGCGGCCTACGCCTCAACCGGCGCGTGGGACTATGTAACAAAAGCTCTTGATGCGCAGGGCATCAAATACACGCTGTTCAACAAGGTTCAGCCTAACCCGGAAACGCAACAGGTAGATGAAGCCGTAAAAATCGGGCGCGACGCCGGCGCGAAAGCCGTTATTGCAATCGGCGGCGGAAGCCCCATTGATGCGGGCAAAAGCGCGGCGATTCTTTTGGAATACCCCGACAAAACCTGTCAGGATTTGTACGAAATGAAATTTGCGGCGGAACGTGCCGTTCCCGTAATTGCAATAAATCTCACGCACGGCACCGGCACGGAAGCGAATCGCTTCGCCGTTGTTACAATTCCCGAAAAAAATTACAAGCCGGCTATCGCCTGCGATTGCATTTATCCTCTTTATTCCATCGACGACCCGGCTTTGATGACCGGCCTTCCCGCGAATCAAACCCGCTATGTAACCGTTGACGCGGTAAATCACGTCGTTGAAGCGGTTTCCACTACTTTGAACAACCCGTTTTCGATTACATTGGGCAAAGAGGTTATGACGCTTGCGGCAAAATATCTTCCCGCCGCGCTCAAAGACCCCAAAGACCTCGAAGCACGCTACTTTTTAACATACGCCGCCATGATTGCCGGCACGAGCTTCGATAACGGGCTTCTGCACTTTACGCACGCGCTTGAGCATCCTCTCAGCGGCGTTAAAACCGATTTAGCGCACGGTCTCGGGCTTGCAATTTTGCTTCCCGCCGTTATCCGGGAAATTTATCCCGCGAAAAGCGCGATTATGGCAGAAGTTCTCGCGCCGATTGTTCCCGGCCTGAAAGGCGACGCCTCCGAAGCGGAAAAAGCCGCCGCCGGCGTTTACGAATGGCTTAAATCCGCAGGCTTGCCCGAAAAACTCGGCGACATCGGCTTCAAAAAAGACGACGTGCCGAAACTCGTCGCCCTCGCATTCGAAACCCCCGGGCTTGAAGGTTTGCTTAATTGCGCCCCCGTTGCAAGCGGCAAAGACGCCGTTGAAAGAATTTACATGTCGTCGTTTTAATTCGAGAATATGATTTTGGGGGCTTTGCCCGGGATGCATGGGCGAGCAGTCCGCCGACCGGCGGACGACCGGCCCCCACCCCTCCACGAACTTTTTAAAAAAAGTTCGACAAAAACTTATAAAAAAATCGCGCGAAGGCGCGATTTTTTTTTCGAGTGAGTTCCGGCTTGGAGGATACGTTCCGCCCCCGACACGTGTCCCCGGCGTTACCCTTCGAGGTTCATTTGCTCGGATATGCTGTGGGGGATTTCGATTCCCGTCGCGTAGCAAAACGCAATGATTTGCCCGATGTGCATTTGCTCATGTCCGTTCATCATGGAAAGCATTTGATGCACGTTTATTTGCTCGCCGAAAAATTCGACGGATTCGCTGCCGTTCAGAAGCTCCAGTGCGCGTTCAAGTTCCGCATCAAGTTTCGTCATTGTTGCAATGAGTGTTTCTGTCGGCAGGCTTAAATAGTTGTTGTATTCGTCGCCGAACACAACGGCTTTTGTTGTTAATGCCGTTACATAACCCTGCTGCCCCAATGTCAACTCGTACATATGCAAGCGTATTGTGTTCAGCTTTTTGCGCGGCAAAATTTTGTCGAGGTCGGCATCGCTTAATTCGTTTAAGAACGCAAGTGTAATACTTCGCGTTTCTTTCCAATCCGCCAAAAGTGCCTGTATAGCAATTTGGTTTTGCGTAGCCTCAAACTTCGTCGGAAAACGCGCTGAAGCCCGCGATTTTCCGCCTCGTTTTCGGACAGCGCAAAAATCAAATTGCTCTAATGACTCAATCATGCAATCACCCCATCTGCTCGGTAATAACCAACAGCATGAGGCCGGCGCCCCATCCGCTTGTGTCATAATGTATTGCGAAATAATGCCGTTCGCCCAATCCGTCCGTAAGCGAAATTCCGCTCCGGGGTGAGCCGCCGACACTTATATTTTGAATTTGAATCGCTTCGCCGGGCGGCAGAGTTTGCGCAATCAAAAATGACTCCGTAACCGTAAAAGTATCCGCGTTTGCGGAGGCGTTCCAACCATGCTCAAGAAGAATCAACGAAACATCCGATATTTGCCGCGATGCCGCGATAATCATATCGCCGACGACATTATCTCCCGGTCGGGTCGGGTGCGGCATATACAGCATCGCATCGAAGTAACCGGGTACGGAATCTTCCGGGCGGTAGATGTGCAAAAGTGTATGCTCGCCAACGGGCGCATAGGTGCGCGGCCGAATAGCGGTCGTGTCGAATCCGCCGCCGGGAATGTCGATGTCGTCGCGGGGCGAAGCGGGCGACTGCGATTCGGCAGCTTCGTTCCAACGTCCGTGTGCGTCGGAAATTTTTCCGTTTTCGAAGGTGAAGCGATAGGTTATTGTCGGCATGTCGTCGCCGACAAATACGCTGATGGCTGTTGTTACCACCGTTTCAACCACGGCACGACCGCCGTTTTGCTCAATTATTCTGTGCGTTGCGGTTGCCCAATCAGGACGCGCCGACATTTCCGGCTGAACAAACACAAACAACTCGCCGTCATACTCCTCAAATCCGCGCAGACCGAAAATCGTAACGTCGTAGCCTTCGTGAATTTGCATAGCAACCGGCGGCTCGGCAAAAACGCCGCTGTCTACCCATGCCGACGTGTAAAATTGCAGAAGATATTCGCCGACATCATCCAACCGCGTAAATCCCGACGACGGCAAAACTACCGCAAATCCTCTCGAAAGCGGATGATGCCCCGGCAATATTGCTTCGTCAAAAGGCTGCCAATTACTTCTTGAGTTGTCGATGTGCGCCCAATCAAATGACGGGTGCGACGCATACCATCTGTTCCAAAATTCCCCGACAGCGACTATTGTCGCTCCGAGTTCCGCAAGAGTGCGGGATTCACCGGCAGCGGGCGGCGGCTCGATGTCGGGCGCACCGGGTTGACCTGCGTCGCCGGGCTGACCGGGCTGATTCGGTACGGCGATGTCGATTGCTCCGCCGGATTGGCCGGATTGATTCGTGTTGTTTTGTTCATTGGTGCAAGCTGCAAGCCCTGTTGTTAATGCCAACAGGAATAAAACGCCGCATGTTTGTGTTAAAAATTTTTTCATTTTTCTCTCTCCTGATTTTTTAATGTGATGTACGTCCGACAGCGCAGTTCCGCTTCAAAACCCCGCAGACGACTTGAAATTATACAACTGTCTAACTCGGTTGTCAAAAAAACCGCCACAATTGTGACGGTTTTTTGATGCTTGGGCGTGTTCTCGTCGTCAGATGCGATATATGAACCGTTCTGGAAATTTTCCTGGAAAAATTCCGGGAAAAATTCTCAGAACGGTTCTGGATAACACCGTAAGAGAGTTGAAATATACTTTCCCTGCAACCGAGAAACAAAGCAGTCGCTTCTATGCCAAAGGACGTGTTTGCCATCAGGTAATAATCGCAGACTGAAACAATTGAGCGCGAGGCGAAAACCGGCGGCT
Source organism: Defluviitaleaceae bacterium (assembly GCA_009781765.1). Classification (GTDB taxonomy): domain Bacteria; phylum Bacillota; class Clostridia; order Lachnospirales; family WQUN01; genus WQVC01. The sequence continues at coordinate 13,661 of WQVC01000081.1, forward strand.
TCAGGCCGGTTTTTGACGACGCGCGAAATGATTTCAGACGCGACTTATTACGCAGGAAGGGGTTCGCCCTGAAACTGACCGCACCGA